>NZ_JBQHXU010000002.1:0-502785 GCF_052063305.1 Gracilibacillus sp. HCP3S3_G5_2
GCCATATTCAACAATGGGCAATGGTCATGAATCAGCTGTTAATTCATGATCACCTTAATGAACGTGTGTTAAAGTATTTAGAATAACTTACACACTTTTCTTGACAAGCCCACTCAAACCAAAAAGCAACACCATTTTTGAACGAAATTTGCGTACCCTATTAACCATTGAAAGTATACCCCACTCCCCAAACTGTTTTAATCCATTTATTTTTTTGCTTATCTTCTTTCAGTTTTTTCCGCAAAGTTCTCACATGGACCATAACGGTATTACCACTTTCAAAATATGCTTGTCCCCATACCTGTTGAAAGATATTATCCACACTATAAACCTTCTTTGGGTGACTTGCTAATAAATACAATATATCAAACTCTTTTGGAGTTAGCTCAATATTTTCTCCATATAGCATAACTTTTCTTTGATCAGGAACAATTACTAGCCCAGCAAATTCTAAGGTCAATTTGTTATCTGTTTGCGTTTGATTCAACTTTATAAAGCGTCTTAACTGAGCATTTACACGAGCTACTAATTCAATAGGTGAAAATGGTTTTGTCATATAATCATCAGCCCCAATAACAAGGCCCTGTACCTTATCGAAATCAGATGTTTTTGCACTCAGAAATATAATAGGCATATTATGTTGACCACGTATTCGCCGTGTTACTTCATATCCATCTATTTTTGGCATCATTATATCCAAAATCAGCAAATCAATTTCAGTTGTCTCAATAATTTGAATGGCTTCTCGTCCATCAGATGCTTTGATAATATCATATCCTTCTTTTTCTAGATGGATGGCAATTAAATCTCTAATCTCCTGTTCATCATCAACAACTAAAATTGAGATACGTTTCATCTATTCCACTCCTTGTTCATAGTTCATTCTAGTAAATTATCACTTAATGCCATTATTTATCATGATAATTTTTAGGTAAAAGCAATACTCCTTTGTATTTTCTATTATTTTCTTTATTTGTTCAAGAGGATTCGTTCAATGGATAAATATATTAGATTGTCACATTTTAACATTCAAGAAGGTGGAATGAAATAATATAACTAGATAGTCTTTCAGCATTACAAAAAAGTATGATCAACTTTATTAGCTGATCATACTTTTTATCTAAACTAACAATGGCTTTGCCCTTTTTTGGATCCTGTTTCTCCTGCCAGTACATCCCCACCAGTTGAACGTATTACTTCATTTGTAATTTCTCTAGCAATGGTATTCGTCACAAGTTGTAGCAGATCATTAATGACTACCTGTGACTCTTTAAACTCTTGGACGACTGGGATTTCATCAATCTCTGCTTGCAAACGGTCAATTTCAGCTTCCACACGCTTTAATGCTTCGTGCTTACCATAAGCTTGAAAATTAACAGCTTGCTTCTGTAATGCTTTAATTTTTTTTATGGAACTTTGAACTTTATTATTCTCATTCAATTTTGCTTCTAATTGTTTGAAACGATCAATTTCTTCCATATTAGCCATTTTGTTAGCTAACTGGTGAGCTTCTTCCATCACTTCTGCTTTTGTATATTTCGCCATTTATTTCACCTCTACTGCTGATTCAACCATTTCTCCGTCTAAAGTCCATGTTTTCGTGTTAGTAATCTTCACTTCTACAATTTCACCAATGACAGATTTAGGTCCTCTAAAGTTTACTAATTTATTTTTTTCCGTATAACCAGATAAAACTTCCGGATCTTTTTTACTTTCCCCTTCAACTAATACTTTGACTGTTTGGCCTTTATACTTTTTCATCGCTTCTGCAGATTGCTTATTCACTAGCGCATTTAGCCGTTGCAGACGTTCTTTCTTTACTTCCATCGGGATGTTGTCTTCCCAACGTGCAGCTGGTGTACCCTCTCTCGGTGAATAGATAAATGTATAAGCACTTTCAAATCCAACTTCTTCTACAAGTGACATCGTTTCTTCAAATTGTTCATCTGTTTCATTAGGGAAACCGACGATAATATCTGTTGTTAAAGTTGCGTTCGGCATTGCTTCTCTAATTTTTCTTACTAATTCTAAGTAGCTTTCTCTTGTATATCGGCGCGCCATTACGCGAAGAATGTCAGAGCTTCCTGATTGTACTGGTAAGTGAATATGATCCAGGAGATTACCACCTTTAGCTAGTACTTCAATTAAGCGATCATCGAAATCTCTAGGGTGTGACGTTGTAAAACGAACACGTGGAATATCTATTTTACTTATTTCCTCCATTAAATCACCGAGGCCATACTCAAAATCAAGATCTTTTCCATATGCATTTACATTCTGACCTAGTAATGTAATTTCTTTATATCCTTGTGCAGCAAGATGACGAACTTCCTGAATAATATCTTCAGGCATACGGCTACGTTCTTTACCTCTTGTATATGGAACAATACAGTACGTACAGAATTTATCACAACCATACATGATGTTTACCCATGCCTTGATTTTACCTTTTCGTGCTTTTGGAAGGTTTTCAATAATGTCCCCTTCTTTTGACCAAACTTCAACAACCATTTCCTTGCCAAACATCGCTTCGTTAATTAACTGTGGTAAACGGTGAATGTTATGTGTACCAAAGATTAAGTCAACAAATGAATGTTTTTTCAATATACGATTAACAACTGATTCTTCCTGAGACATGCACCCACAAACCCCTAAAATTAAATCAGGGTTTTCTGTTTTTAATGGTTTTAAGTGACCAAGTTCTCCAAAAACCTTATTTTCTGCATTCTCACGAATTGCACAAGTATTTAAGAGGATAATATCCGCATCATTTGTATCTTCCGTAGGCGTATAACCCATTTGTGAAAGAATACCAGCCATTACCTCCGTATCATGCTCATTCATTTGACATCCATATGTACGGATAAGAAACTTCTTTCCCTTACCAATCGCTTTCATCTCTAGAGGGATGTCAAAATCATAATGAATATCTACATCCTTTTTCAAACGCTTCTTTGCTTTGCGCATGTTTGGTGGTTCATAAGTTGTTTGAAAATATTTCGAAATTAATTCATCACTTGACATGTTTTTTAAACGATCCAAATTATCGTTCGCATCGGATTTTACGTCCGTTGAACTCTTTTGGCTAATTTGCTGACTTTCTAAACGTTGTTTTTCATTCATGCTATTTATCTCCTTTCTTACTACTCAATCATAAAGATAAAACTACTTCATCTATTATAGGGGATAAACCGTTTAAATACAAAGCGATATTACTGACAATTTATGAATTAAGTAGGAAAGTGATCGATGAAATTCTGGTGACAAATTTTTTTAATTACAATTGGAGAAAGTTTTTGATTCATTGCAGCTTGTAAGTTACTAAATTGCTCAATCGATGACAGGTTTTCTATAAATCGATCTGTTCCATCGAAATCTGAGCCAAATACTAGATGATTTTCGCCTCCAATACTTAAAAAATAGGAGATATGTAACAAAAGGTCATGAATTGTTGCAGAAGAATTTGCTGTAACAAAGTATTGGACGAAAGTGATACCTATTAATCCATCTTTCTCTATAATTTTACGCGCCTGTGCATTCGTTAAATTACGGAAATGAGTACAAACAGTTCGGCTGTTTGCATGTGAAACGATTAAATTTTCTGCGAGATCAACGGCTTCATCAAAGCCTCGTTCTGATATATGCGCAAGATCCACCCATACCTTTTCTTGATTAGCCAGTGTAATTACTTCTTTGCCAAACGCGGTCAGTCCACTCCCCCTTGGTTCTTCTAATCCATCTACTGCAAGGTTTGCCTGGTTCCAAGACATACCTATCATTTTAACTCCTAGCCGAAGAAGTGTTCTCAGTTTGTAAAGGTCTCCCCCAATACAATCTAATCCTTCTAATGTTAGCATTGCACCTTTTTCATTTGGTTGTAACCGTTCGATTTCTTCTTTTGTTTGAATAAACTGAATATCGGAAAACGGTTTAATTATTTTTTCAAAAAAAAGATCTACCATATGTACTGCCACCGAATATTTAGCTTCTGTCGGGATATATTCTGGAATATAAATAGCAAAACATTGCACTTTGACAGAACTTTGCATCCACTTTTGATAATTTACATCCAAAAACGATTCGTCTGTAAAATCAATACAGTGTGACCACATCTTGTATAATGCATCACAATGACAATCAATAATCATATGTATTCCCCCCAGAAAGATAATGGAAATGAATCGCTTCCAACCATTTCTTTACACTCCTAGTAGATACATAACTGCGAACTAATTCCCGTTCTGAATTAGGGTGAGTGCATGCATCTGTTGCGGGAAAATACTACGCTTAGCATAGTATTCTGACTATAGAAAACAAAGCTCCTTAGAAATTAATATCTATAGTCTTTCGCTTTCAAAAAGTAGATCTACTTTATTAGTGTAGGCCTAATGGAAGACTCCAGTGGGACTCACCAGAACTGAAGATCCATTTGGTAAAGAAAAACGAAACCAACTTTTAGATACTCCCCAGATTATGTACTATATACATAATCTACTGTATATAAAAACCTGTTTGTCTATTAACAAACAGGTTACTAATATTCCGTATTATCTTGGCTCGACAATTAACTTTATTGCTGTACGTTCCTCGTTATCAATCATAATATCAGTAAAAGCGGGGATGCATATGAGATCAACTCCACTCGGAGCAACAAAACCACGTGCGATTGCAACTGCTTTCACTGCTTGATTAAGTGCACCGGCACCTATCGCTTGGATTTCCGCTGAACCACGTTCACGTAATACATTTGCAAGTGCGCCTGCTACAGAATTCGGGTTTGATTTTGCTGAAACTTTTAATATGTCCATTCCTGGTACCTCCTTCAAATGCTATTGTTATTCCACTTTTACTATATTCATGATATTGAAAGATATTCCTTTTTATTATGAAGGATTGCCCTTAAAAATTCAAATAATCTGTAGTATAGGCCATTCTTTAGGAAAAGAATGGATGATCATCATTAATTTGAATGCGATCCATTTTTAAAGCCTTTCCAGTAGTATTGTCGACATCAATAATTACACCGCTTAACTGGGTTCTACCTGATTTCGGTACTTCAAAGCGAACAGGTAATCCTGTAAGGAATTTCTTTATCACCGCTTCTCTTTCCATACCCAATATCTCATCATAAGGACCCGTCATACCGACGTCTGTTATATATGCAGTACCATTTGGTAATATTCGATGATCTGCCGTTTGCACATGTGTATGAGTACCAACCACTACACTTGCTTTTCCATCAGAATACCACCCAAATGCTTGCTTTTCACTAGTGGCTTCTGCATGAAAATCAACAAAAATAATATTGGTACGCTTTTTTGCTTCGGCGATCAATTCATCTATTTTACGAAACGGGTCATCAACTGGCTGCATAAACGTTCGGCCAAGCAAATTGATAACTGCGATTTCTTGTCCATTTGATTTGATATAGACTATGTCATTTCCAGGTGTATCGGGTGGTAAATTACCAGGACGAACCATGTAGGTCGCATCATCAATAAAATTGAAAATCTCCCGCTTATCCCATGTATGATTGCCCATTGTAAGTGCTTGCGCTCCCCACTCAAGTAAGCTTTTATAAATTTTCTCGGTGATCCCTTTTCCCGCTGCAGCATTTTCCCCGTTAACAATCGTTACATGTGGTTGATATTTTGCTTTCAATTTTGGTAAATATTCTTGTACCATATCTCTTCCTGGTGAACCTACGACATCACCAATAAATAAAATCTTCATGCACTTCTACCTTTCTTTTTTAGTAACCATAGTTTTGCACACAATTTTCTAAAAGTCAATTTGACACGGCATCTTTTAACTACACTAGTAAAGTAAGAAACATACAAGCATAAAAATAGAGAGACTTTGTAAGTCTCTCTATTTTGCATATTCTACTGAGCGAGTTTCGCGGATTACGGTTACTTTTATATGTCCCGGATAATCTAATTCCTCTTCTATTCGTTTTCGAATATCTCTTGCAATCTTAGTAGATTCTGCATCATCAATTTCGTCTGGCTTCACAATTATTCGGATCTCTCGTCCTGCTTGTATAGCGAACGATTTTTCAACGCCAGCATATGACTCAGAAATTTCTTCTAGTTTTTCTAAACGTTTAATGTAATTTTCTAATGTTTCACTTCTTGCACCTGGTCTTGCTGCTGAAAGTGCATCTGCTGCAGCAACGATAACTGAGATAACAGACGTTGCTTCTTCATCACCATGGTGTGATGCAATTGCATTAATAACAACTTCATTCTCTTTATATTTCGTTGCTAGCTCTTTACCGATTTCTACGTGGCTGCCTTCCACTTCATGATCAATTGCTTTACCAATGTCATGTAATAAACCGGCACGTCTAGCGAGTGTTTGATCTTCTCCGAGCTCAGCAGCTAATAGACCGGATAAATAAGCTACTTCTGTAGAGTGTTTTAATACATTCTGTCCATAGCTTGTTCGATATTTCAATCGACCCAATATCTTCACTAAATCAGGATGAAGACCGTGAACTCCTATTTCAAAAGTTGTCTGCTCTCCAAAATCGCGAATATACTCATCAACTTCACGTCTTGATTTATCCACCATCTCTTCAATTCTAGCCGGGTGAATTCGCCCATCCTGCACTAGTTTTTCTAATGCGATTCGAGCAATTTCTCGACGAATCGGGTCAAAACCAGATAAGATTACTGCTTCTGGTGTATCATCAATTATTAGATCAATACCTGTCAGTGTTTCTAAAGTGCGAATATTGCGTCCTTCACGACCAATAATTCGACCTTTCATCTCATCATTCGGAAGATTGACTACGGAAACGGTGGTTTCAGCTACATGATCAGCAGCACATCGTTGCAATGCAAGGGATAAGATGTGTTTCGCCTTCTTATCAGCTTCTTCTTTCGCACGATTTTCTGCTTCTTTAATCATTAAGGCAGATTCATGTGTAACTTCTTCTTCCACACGTTGCAAAATGATTTGTTTTGCTTGATCCGTGGTGTATCCTGATATCCGTTCTAATTCTGCTTGTTGCTCGCTTAACATGGCTCCAACTTTGCTTTCCATTTCTTCAATTTGTTGTTGTTTTTCTGTAAGCGAACCTTCCTTTTTTTCCAACATTAGCTCACGTTTGTCTAAAGTTTGATCCTTACGATTGAGGTTTTCTTCCTTTTGCATGAGACGACTTTCAAGCTTTTGAATTTCTGCTCGACGTTCTCTGAGCTCTTCTTCAGCTTGTTGACGAATTTTATGATTTTCGTCCTTCGCTTCTAGTAATGCTTCTTTCTTCGCAACTTCAGCGTTTTTATAGCCTTCTTCCACAATTTGTTTGGCTAATTCCTCAGCACTGGAAATTTTCTTCTCTGCAATGCTTTTTCTAATCAGATAACCAACAACAATACCGACAAATGTAAGCAAAATGGAGATGATGATTCCTGTGTCCATAATTTCACCTCCTATTGCTATAAACTTGTACAAATTTTTTAAGTCGGCATGTACAATAATACGTTTTAAATAAATTAAATGTATAATAATTTTGAAATTATACATGTTAATTTTAATCTTCTATTCTTAGAATGTCAAGGATTGTAAGTTTTTGTTCAGATAAGGATTAATGAGCTAAAAGCCTTGAATCTAAAGACTTAATAATGTTAGTGAGCATACATTAATCACGCATAGAAGTCTAGCCAAAAAAGAAAACTCCACAGTCAATATAGACTACGGAGTCTTCATTTTTATTCATCTAATAAACTTTCTTGAAGTTCTTCTTCTACTTCCGTGCTGCCATCTTCAATATCATAATGTGCTCGAATTGCACGATAGATTTCCTCGGCTACTGTTGGATTCTCTTTTAAGAATTGCTTAGCATTTTCTCGTCCTTGACCAAGTCTTTCATCGTTATAGGAATACCATGCTCCGCTTTTCAAGACAATGTCTAAATCCGAACCAATATCTAGGATTTCTCCTTCTCTAGATATTCCCTCACCATACATAATATCAACTTCTGCCTGTTTAAATGGTGGAGCTACTTTGTTCTTTACCACTTTAATTCGTGTTTTATTACCAACCATATCATTACCTATTTTTAATGTTTCAGCACGTCTTACTTCTAATCGAACAGAAGAATAAAATTTCAATGCTCTACCACCAGGTGTTGTCTCCGGATTTCCGAACATTACACCGACTTTTTCACGGATTTGGTTAATAAATATTGCTGTTGTCTTAGATTTATTGATTGCACCAGATAACTTACGTAAGGCTTGAGACATTAAGCGTGCTTGTAAACCAACGTGTGCATCGCCCATTTCCCCTTCGATTTCCGCTTTTGGTACTAACGCAGCAACAGAGTCAATAACAATAATATCAACTGCACCACTACGAACAAGTGCTTCAGCAATTTCTAAAGCTTGTTCACCAGTATCAGGTTGAGATAACAACAGCTCATCAACATTGACACCTAATTTTCTTGCATATACCGGGTCAAGTGCATGCTCTGCATCAATAAAAGCTGCTTGTCCACCTGCTCGCTGTGCTTCAGCAATTGCATGAAGGGAGACTGTTGTTTTACCTGATGATTCCGGTCCATATATTTCAACTACTCGTCCACGTGGATAACCACCTACACCCAATGCAACGTCTACGGCAATAGATCCACTAGAAACGGTCGCAACTTTTTGTTCTGCCTGTTCACCAAGCTTCATGATGGAACCTTTTCCAAACTGTTTTTCAATTTGCTTTAAAGCCATATCTAAGGCTTGTTTTCTATCACTCACATTAATTCCTCCTTCATATTCCTATCACTATCTTACAACCTTTTACGACTTTTCACAAGTAAAAAACGAATAAATGTTCCCATTGTTTTCATAAAAATAAAAATAAATTTTACGTAAATCAAGAACAAAAGCATTTTTTCTATTTAATAGCTCTTATAGAAAAATGCTTTTGCAACGATTTTAAATATAAATTTTCATTATTTTTTTAGTTGATAATATAGCAACTCAAAGCCTTTTTTGACTGCTCGCTGTCGAATCGACTGACGATCACCATTAAATTGAAATTTTTCGGTATAATGCTGATTCTCTTTATTACAAATCGATATATAAACCGTGCCAACAGGTTGATTTTCTATTTCATCAGGGCCAGCAACTCCGGTAAAACTAATGCCTATTACTGATTGATAAATCGTCTTCACTTGAGAAGCCATTGCTTCGGCACATTCTTTACTAACTGTTCCATACTTTGTGATTAGTTCGTCAGATATCTTTAATGCGGATGCCTTAGCGAATGGTTGATATACCACCGCTGCACCATTAAATATCGCAGATGCTCCACTTTGATTAACTACCCTGGCAGCAAAGGCTCCTCCTGTCAGGCTTTCTGCACTAGCAATTGTTAAATTCTTTTGATTTAATAATGCAAAAACACTCTGTTCAATATTCACGTTATCGTAACCATAGAGGTATTGCCCAACCCGTTCCTTTATTTTCAACTCAACCTGATCGATAAGCTGTAGCGCTCTATCATTATTGTCAGCTTTTGCAGTGAGCCGTAAAGCTACTTCACCTTCAGATGCTAAAGGAGCAATCGTAGGATTCGTTTGATTGGATATTAAATCTCTCAATTCATACTCTAGTTGTGACTCACCGATTCCAATAAACCGTAACATTCTAGACCTGATAACTGTGTTTAGAGATAACCTAGCATGTAAGAATGGTAGTACTTCTTCCATCATAATAGCTTTCATTTCACGTGGCACCCCTGGCATAAAAACCCAAATAGTCTGATGACATTCTACGATTATCCCAGGAGCCATTCCAACCGAATTATGCAACACTTTGGATCCTTCGAATACATTCGCTTGCTTTCTATTATTTGGTGTCATCGGACGGTTATTCTTAACAAAAAAAGCTTCTATTTTAGCTAATGTATCCTGGTCTTCGATAATGGATAATCCAGAAATATGCTGAAATGCTTCCCTTGTTAAATCATCTTCGGTTGGACCGAGACCACCAGTTACCAATACGATATCAGATCTTTTTTCTGCTGTACGAAAAACGTTTGTCAAACGATGAAAATTATCCCCTACTACTGAATGATAATAAACAGAAATACCCTTATCAGCTAATTGTTCGGAGAGCCATGCAGCATTGGTGTTGACAATTTGCCCTAACAAAAGTTCTGTTCCCACGGAGATCAATTCTGCTTTAACCTCTGCCATCACTTAGAGTCTCCCATCACATGCCAATTTTTTACAAAATATTCCACTCCTGACACAATAGTGATGATTAGAGCTGCATATAATAATATAATATCAATTGGTAACCCAATCATTGCAAATGGTACATTCTGAAGCAACAAGAAAATAATGGCAAGTATTTGCAGAACCGTTTTAAATTTCCCCAGCTGACCTGCTGCAAGTACAACACCCTCTCCTGCGGCAACTAGACGTAAACCAGTAACTGCGAATTCTCGACTAATAATAACAATTACCACCCATGCAGGGGCCATTTCGAGGGCCACTAATAAAATAAATGCAGCGGAAACTAACAGTTTATCTGCCATAGGATCAAGGAATTTGCCAAGGTTTGTCACTAGTTGGTATTTTCGAGCATAGTAACCGTCAAGCCAATCAGTTGCTGAAGCAATCGCAAAAATTATGACGGCTACCAGATGAGCAATTGGAATCGACTCATCGCCTACATTCCATATCCCCCAATCAAATGGATAAGATAATAATAAGATAAAAATTGGAATTAACATAATTCGTGATAATGTTATTCGATTAGGTATATTCATTTCAAAACACTCCTTCATATTACTTGGAAAGCAAAGGTCGAAGCCTTGCTATTTGTTTTTTTTGATTTATTTTTAATAAAAAACGAGTCTGATGTGGTAAAAACAAACCCTCTTTATCCATGCAAAGAGGGTTATGAAAGCATTTATTGTTTTTCGATCGTAATCCAAACTCTTTGAACCTGAGATGCGTTTACTTCATCCGATAATTCAAGCACTTCACCATTTAACTCTATATTTATGGTTTGTGGTTCACCAAATCTTAAATATAGCTCCTCTACTTCTGAAACATCAACCTCTAGTGGACTTTCATCTGTCGTAAAAGTCTTTTCATATAAGCTCTCACCTGTCTCATCAGCAATCTCAAGCCAATTCATATTTTCAGTAGTGATAACCAATGATATGTCCTCTGATGATGTTGTAAAAGTATAGTAAGAATCATTATTTTCATAACTATCCAAAGACAATTCCGTAACTTCTTCTTGTTCCTCTTCAATTGGTTCTTCCTCTTCGTTCTCGGCCTCATCCTCTTCATCAGCCGGGGTTGTTTCTTGAGCAGGAGGGAGCTGAACTGACTCTCCTGCTGAATTATCATTATTACCAACAGGAGCCGGATTCACCTCATCTCCTGAAAAATAACCTTGTTTAAACAACCACACTAATAGAACTATACCTATAATCAACAAAACGACGATAACACTGGGGATAAACGAAAAAATAACCGGTGTTTTGGTAGAAGTTCTATTTTTTTTACTACTTCTCACCCGAGAATGTACGACAGTTTCCTCATTATCGAAAGGTAAATCATGTTTGTACTCCTGTATTAATTCTTCGGGGTCTAAACCAAGTATGGTTGCATATTCTTTAATAAAAGCCCGTACATAAAAAGAACCAGGCATAACATTAAATCGCTCTTGCTCGATTGCATTCAAATATCTTACTTGTATTTTGGTCAAGTTTTGAACATCTTCTAATGACATATTTTTGCGTTCTCGCTCTTCTTTTAATCTTTCTCCAATTCCCATCTGTAACACCATCCATCAATCTTTAATCAATATATATGAACATATTATGTACTCTATCTAATTAGACGTTTATTTGTTCCGTTTTGTTTCATTTTAAACAACATATCTTAATCATATCTTAAAATAAATCGATTGAAAAGAGAAATATCCATGAATCTGACAAATTAAAGAAAAATTTATCAAAAATTTGTTGCAATAACTGTTAAAAACCCTATAAAGCATAGTATATATGCTTTACAGGGTTTGTTAAACTGCCTTATTTTGTACCTTCGCTTTGAACTAGCTTCACCATAATATTCGCAATGGCATGCTGTTCTTGTTCATCTGCTGCATTCCATAAGTCACGTAACATTTTTTCTTGATCGTTTTTAGCTTGCACTTCTGTTGATAAATAGTTACCAATATCATATGCAAGCTCAGATATTGCCTGATTACTTATTCCGTTATTTTGCGCCTCGTGCAAACGATCTCCTAAAAAATCCTTCCATGACTCAAAGTTGTCAATTACAGACATGTTCATTCCTCCTTTATCAGCATACATTACTATCTTTCGATAATTTGAATAAAATATGCATACTAACAAAAGGAAGATAAAAGGAGACGATGACCTGTGGGGATACAGACTTTTAGCACCGTGATAAACAAGAATCATCCCCAAGCACCGTTCACTCGGATTAATTCACCTTGAATATAAGTAGATTGGTCACTACAAAGAAATTGAACAGCATCTGCAACATCATCAGGTTTACCTGCTCTTTGTAGTGGAATATCCTGAATCAGCTGTTGCTTCTCTTCATTAGTTAATGCCTGGTTCATTTTCGTATCAATAAAACCAGGGCTAACCCCATTAACAAAAATATGACTTGGACCTAGCTCTTTTGCCAGTGATTTTATAAAGGCATTTTGTGCACCTTTAACAGTCGAATATGCCACTTCACAACTAGCTCCTATTTCACCCCAAATCGAAGAAATCAAGATAATGCGCCCAAATTGATTTCTCACCATATCTGGAATTAACGTTTGCGTTATTTTCCATGGAGATTTCACATGTAATTGTAGCATATCATCCATGTCTTGCTCTTCCATATCCTGAAATAACCCATAATAAGCTTTTCCGCTTGTATAAATGAAGTGATTAATATCTGATGGTAACTGACTAATAAATTGATTTAAACCATGCCTATTGGCTAAATTTGATTGAATTACATCGATTATCGTGTTATTTGGTATTTGCTTCAGCAGTTTGTCTATTGCTGTTTTGTTTTGATTATAGTGTAGCAGAAGTTTATGGTTCTGCGTTGCTAATTGCCTGGCTATAGCCATGCCAATTTCCCCGCTTGCACCAGTTATAACTGTTCTCTTCTCCATCATTTTTATCCTCTATTCATCTGCTTTAACAAAACAAGTCGAAAGTTGGTCTTCGGTAATCCATTTTTGTGTAAAAGATTGCATATCATCATATGTCAGGTTTTCTAACCAATTGATACTTTCAAAGAAGTCGATTCCCAATAATTGATAATGTGTGTATTGATTAGCAATAAATTCTAATGAATTCATAGCACGTAATAACTGACCAATTTTTTTACCTTTGATCCGATCGAAACTTTGTTGATCGATCGAAGTAGTTTGCAGATTTAATAGCTCTTGTTTAATCATCTGTGTTAATTTTTGAGGATCTTTCGTATTTCCGCCAATAATACTAAACCCGAAATTACGTTCTAAATGTGACTCACTGCTAAACGATTGATCAATAAGCCCAGCATCATACAAACGTTCATATGCAACACCACTTTTAGAGAATAGGTGATCTAATACGATATCTGTTAACCATTCTTTTAACATAAATTCTTTAGGATCTTCAGGAATTACATGCTCTTTGATACCAACCAATGCTTTTGGTACAGAGACAGGCATTTTAATGGTTAATTCTTTTTCTGCAACTTCTTTTGGCTCATCTGGAAATTTCCGGGCAATCGGTTGTGGTGGATCAAAGTTCTTTTGCTCTTGATTATTTTTTATAAATTCCATAGTTTCTTCAGGGTCAACATTTCCTGCAATAAATAGAACCATGTTATTAGGATGATAAAAGGTGTGATAGCACGTATATAAATCATCCTTCGTAATATTATGGATCGACTCTACCGTTCCTGCAATATCAATTTGTACAGGATGGTGGTGATAAAGACTTTTAATGGTTCCGAAAAATGCTCTCCAGTCTGGCTGATCATCATACATTCTTATTTCTTGTGCAATAATGCCTTTTTCTTTTTCAACAGATTGCTCTGAAAAATAGGGATCTTGAACAAAATCTACAAGTGTTTGTAAATTCTCTTTTATTTTTGACGTAGCAGAAAATAAATAAGCAGTTTTCGTAAAAGAAGTAAAAGCATTAGCTGAAGCACCTAGCTTTGAAAAATCCTGAAAAACGTCACGATCTTCTTTTTCAAATAATTTATGCTCTAAGAAGTGTGCAATGCCATCAGGAACCGTCTGGTAATTCTGTTCATTCAGTGGAACAAAGCTTTGATCTATCGAACCGTAATTAGTTGTAAATATCGCAAATGTTTTTGCCATCTCTCGCTTCGGTAAAATAAACACGCGTAGGCCATTTGAAAGTGTTTCTGAATATATATGTTCCTCAATTTGTTGATAATGCTTATGCTTCACCTTGCTCCGCCTCCTTGCTCGTCAATAAATAAACGGTATCTAGTTTTATTTTGTTGGCAACATTCATTACTTGATCTTTTGTAACCACTCTAACTTTCTCCAGTAGCTGTTCTGGTGTTATAGATGATTGTGCCAGTACTCTTTGATAGTGTAATTCAATCATTCCTTGTGGATTATCTAATGTTTCTCGCAATTGATTAATGGTCATTTCTTTTGTTTCATTAAGTTCATTATCGTTAAACTCACCATTCCGCATTTGCCCCATTTGTTCTAAAATTATTTGCTTAGCTTTTTCGTATTGTTCTGGAGCAATGCCACTAAAGACAAACATCAAGCCTTTATGACTTTCAATCCTTGACGCAGCATAATACGCTAAACTATGTTTTTCTCGAACATTCATAAATAATTTAGAACTAGGAAATCCACCAAATAAGCCGTTAAAAACATGTAAGGCCGGATAATCCTCATCATCAAACGTAATATTGGTACGATAACCGAAATGTAATTTTGCTTGCTTGATATCATCTTTTTCGATGAGTGTTTGTGCATCTTTATCAATCACAGTATTATTCGTTTTTTCAATTGGTCTTTGTTCTCTATCTGCTACCAAACCTGTGATTTTTTCCTCTACGTCTAATTCCTCAATATCTCCTACTACAAAAATATCGAGATGATCCTGATTTAATATTTGCTGATAATATGTGTAAAGGTCCTCTGCTGTTATTTCATCCAAATCTTCTTCATAACCGTGGACACGTAAACGATATGCCTCTTCCTTACACATTTCTTCAATCATCCGTGTATTGGCCAAACTCATTTTATCCTCTTTTAACGATTCGATCTTACTTCGTAACGTTTCTTTTTCACGGGTTACTATTTTTGGATCGAACGAGTTATTGAATAATTTAGGTTGATATATAACCTCTTGAAGGAAAGCGATTCCTTTATTTAATAAATCCTGTGAACCTGAAATATACTGTTCATTAGCCAATTCTAATCGAATCGTTAAAATATGATTTTCCCCTTTTTTACTACTATCGACTGATAATACCGTTCCGTATAACTCGTCTAGATGTTGACGTAATTTGATCGCAGTAGGATACTTTTCTGTTCCTTGCTGCAAAATGTAAGGAAGTAACGCTCTTTTTGTAACATTTTCTCTAGTTAATTTGGATGTGAATTTAAGTGAAAGGTGAATAGTTTTAAATTTTTTCGTATGTATAAGATGTAAATCATACCCTTCTTTTGGGATGATTTGTTCAGAAGTTTCTACCATATACTCTACTCCTTTAAATTAATTTGTTGTCTTATATATTCTATCAAAAAAACCAAATATTATGCTTAAACAGAAGGTCACCGAGAGGTATTAAATCCAACTAATGATTAACAAACCTATTCACTTACTTTAAGTATAACCTTTATGAAAAGCTTAAAAACCCGTTCCATTTTATCCAAAATCAAAAACGGGTTTTTAAGCTTCTACTGATACGTCTATTCTATATTATAGTCTTTTCCTTAAAACATAAAAACTAAAAACATCTGCTCTAAAAAAATTTGCCGAATATAGTACTGGTTCGTTTTCTCTCGTGTAATGCATCTGTCGTAATAGTAATAATGCTTGGTCTGGCTCACAATTTAGAATGGGTGAAATCCTTTCATGATAACCAATCGGTTCAATATAGGCAACCGCATAATCTATTTCCTTTTTTGCATATGTTTGTAGGGCTTGAAAGACAGACTCCTGACTATGAATTAACTCTAAAGGCAGATAACGATGATCAACTCTATCTATACAGTAAACGACAGGCTCACCATCTGCTGTTCTTACTCGCTCAAGCTGAGCGAACTTCTCGATTTCTAATGGATCAAACCGACGATTATCTTCATCTGTAGGATCTGTTAACTCTGCAGATATATACTGTACACCTGGTTTTTTACCTGACTTCTGTATCATTTCTGTCACACTACCAAGCTGTTCAATTCCGGATGATAGGATTGGCTTTGCATGTACAAAAACACCAACTCCCGGTCTTCGAATTAAGACATTTTCTTCCTCTAGAATAGAAATAGCATCACTGATTTCTTTACGTGTCACACCTAAATTTTTTGCTAATTCGTATTCTGTAGGCAGTTTTTCTTTTTCTTTATAATGTCCATCCTCGATTAAATTTTTTATATAATGCACTGCCGAAGTGGTTGATCCATTATTCATATTAGACAACTTAGTTTCCCCCAACCAATCTATATACTAATGTAAGTAAGTTATTACAAACAAATATAACACTTTTAAATCGAAGAATAAAGATTATTTTGTCTCTTTTGTATTTCTAGTACTAAGATGAAGAATTTGCTGTCATATCATCTGATGCTTGGCTTTGTAAAACTGTTCTTGGTTTGGAGCCTTCATAAGGGCCTACAATTCCTCTTTCCTCCATCGCATCAATTAACCTGGCAGCACGGGTATAACCGATCCTAAAACGCCTTTGTAACATCGAAACACTTGCACTTTGCATTTCAAGTACTAATTGTACAGCATCGTCGTACAAGTCATCATCTACTTTTTCTACAACTTCTGTCTCTTCTTCAGGAATCATTTCTTCCTGATATTGTGCTTTTTGTTGCTCGATACAATGGTCAACTACGCGCTCAACCTCTTCATCCGATAAGAATGCACCCTGAATACGAACAGGCTTGGATAACCCGACGGGGATAAATAACATATCACCACGACCTAATAGTTTTTCGGCACCACCAGAATCAAGAATTGTTCTTGAGTCCGTTTGGGACGATACACTAAAGGCAATTCTTGAAGGGATATTCGCTTTAATAACACCAGTAATAACATCCACTGATGGCCTTTGCGTCGCGATAATCAAATGAATACCTGCAGCTCGTGCCATTTGTGCTAATCTCGTGATAGCATCCTCTACTTCATTTGATGCAACCATCATCAAGTCGGCTAACTCATCTACAATTACGACAATATATGGTAGTTGTGGTTGCTGATCTTCTTCTGCTGCATTATGGCGCAAAATAAACTCATTATACCCTTCAATATTTCTTGTCCCTGTTTCTGAAAATAAATCATAGCGTCTTTCCATTTCGGCTACTACTTTTTTTAATGCCCTTGCAGCTTTCTTAGGATCCGTCACTACTGGTGTAAGTAAATGTGGAATACCGTTATACACATTCAATTCTACTTTTTTGGGATCAATCATCATCATCTTTACTTCGTGAGGTTTAGCTCTCATTAGAACACTTGTTATAATGCCGTTAATACAAACACTTTTACCACTACCTGTTGCACCAGCAACTAACAAATGCGGCATTTTATTTAGTTCTGCAATCACCGCTTCACCAGCAATATCCTTTCCTAAAGCAAACGCTAGCTTATTTTGAATTTGATTTTTTTTGGATTCAAGCACCTCGCGTAATGTAACCATCGCTGTCTCTTCATTCGGCACTTCAATTCCGACCGCAGATTTTCCTGGAATTGGGGCTTCTATACGAATATCCTTCGCTGCTAAAGCAAGTGCCAGGTCATCATGTAGATTAACAATTTTACTAACTTTTACCCCTGCTTCAGGATATACTTCATATTTTGTCACAGATGGCCCAACATGAACTTTTGTCACACGTGCCTTTACACCAAAACTTTGGAACGTTGTTTCTAATTTGCGGACAACTCGTTGGATGTATGTTTTTTCTTGTTGCTTTCCAAAGTTTTTCGGTAGTTCTAATATGTTCATTAATGGTAATTGATAATCCTGGTTCTCAAATTCCCTTGTTGGCAATTGTTCTGCCTTAGACATCTCCCAATTTTCTTCTTTTATCTCTTCATCCTTTGTCAATTCTTCCGTATTGATCGTTTCTAATTGCTCATTATTATTCTGCTCTATTACCTCTACTTCTTCATTTGCATAGGCAATGGCTGGCAACTCACTATCATTAGAATCCTGCTCCCTTTCAAGCAGTGTATCCTTACTTTCTGTTTTACTTCTTTTTTCTTTTCTTTTTTCTTTCCAAGTTGTAAATCGTTGGATACTTTGTTGTTGTTTCTCTTGTAATTTATCAAAAAGAGTTGAAAATAAATCTCCTATTGATAGATTACTAAAAACGATCACACCTATTAACATCATAAATGCAGCGACAATCATCGCACCGGTACTTGAAAACAGAAAATAACTGATTGCAAACATGATGGCAGCAATCATCCCACCACCAAGATAAGCCGCCGAACGTTCACCTCTAATGTATTCCGTATAAAAGGAAAAGCTTTGACCTATAATCGAAGGATAATCAACAGATCGATTAAAAGCTGATTCAAATGTAAGAATATGAGTCATTAATAAGAAGCCTGCTAAAATTAAATAAGTGCCTATCCACTTTCGCGTTAATACTTTTGGCCATTTTCGTTTCACCATCAGATAGATACCTAGAAATAATAGAAATAGTGAAACGATAAAATACCAAGTTCCAAAGAAAAATCGAAAAATATTTTCTAAAAGAGATGAAATAGCACCATCGCTAATCATCGTGGCGCCACTACCGAAAATAGCTAAAAACACTAATAACAGCCCTAGTAATTCTTTTTTTATATTTTTTTTTAACGGTTGTTTTTTTCTTCTTTTTTTTCTTTTTGCCATATAAACACTCCTCAAGTTCCCTATTCCACATTGTTTCCAATACAAGTATAATATGTATGAAATACCCTTGCTGATAGTTAGCAAGGGTCAAAATGAGCGCTATTCTGATTTCTATTATAGCATAGAATGAAAAATAGAACGAATATTCTATTGGATACTTTTATCATTTTTTATAACTGTACCAGGATAAAATTGTTCAAGCAAAAAGTCGTTTGGATCTGTTGATAACAATTGGACAATTTGCATATCACCGTTCTCTAATCGTTGTATACAGCATGGTTTATTTTGATAGCTAATGAACTCGTATTGTTGGTAGTCCTTTTCAGAATAATGAATTTCCTCCATACTAAGCGGTGTATATAATATCATTGTATCAACTCCTGAGAATTCTTTTTACTTTCAATTAACTCGTTCAATTTCGACATTGCACCACTTATACCACCGACCTCATTGATTAAACCATACTTGACAGCATCTTGTCCAACTACATTTGTTCCTATATCTCTTGTTAAGTTCCCTTTTTCAAACATTAACTCTTTAAATTTTTCTGCTTTAATATTAGAATGTTCCGTTACGAATTGGATTACACGCTCCTGCATTTTATCTATATATTCGAATGTTTGTGGCACACCAATTACAAGACCTGTAAGACGTACAGGATGAATGGTCATTGTTGCCGATGGAGCAATAAAGGAATAATCAGTTGACACAGCAATTGGTACACCAATCGAATGTCCTCCTCCTAATACAACTGAAACAGTTGGTTTCGATAATGATGCAAGCATTTCCGATAGAGCAAGTCCTGCTTCTACGTCACCGCCGACAGTATTTAATACTACGACTAGCCCTTCTATTTTAGGGTTTTGTTCAATTGCGACTATTTGTGGAATCAGATGTTCGTATTTGGTTGTTTTATTTTGTGGTGGTAGTTGAACATGTCCTTCCACTTGACCTATTATCGATAATACATGAATATTTGAGTCTGGTGCATTGGGTATGGTGGACTGTCCTAATTGTTGGATCTTTTCTACCAATGATGACGATTGTGATTCTTTATCTTTTGTTTCTTGTTTTTGTTCTTTCATACCTAATTACCCCTTTACTTCATATTTGTAATTAGTATGAACTAGCTAGCTTATTTCATTCTGTGCCACCCGTAATTTAAAAAACATTCTCTATTCCATGCGATCACATCATCGCCAATTATGTTTGTGAAATATAGAGAGACTATGATCAGTGGGGGTCTCACAGACATTTTGCACCGCGATAAAGAATGCTGATTTGCTTTAGCGCCATAAAAAAGAACCTGTTCCAAGCTTTATGAAACAGATTCTTACTGTTTTTATTGAAATGAGTCCATAACTCGGTACAAGTTTTGTTCTTCAAATGGTGATAACGGCACTAATGGAAGTCGAACAGAACCTACGTCGATTTGTTTGTACCTTAAGGCAGATTTGACCGGCGAAGGAGATGGTGCCATAAATAATGCACGCATGATAGGAAGTAACTTTCGATGAAGTTTACTTGCCTCTTTCACTTTACCTTGCTCGAATAGTTCAATCATCTCTTTCATTTCATTTCCAATAATGTGAGAAGAAACAGAAACTATTCCCGATCCACCAATAGATTGAATTGGTAATGTTAATGAGTCATCACCACTATAGACAGAAAATCCGGTGTCCACTTGTTCAATTATAGAGGCGATTCCGTCCAAATCACCAGTAGAATCTTTTACTGCTACAATATTATCAATTTGTGACAATGCTACAACTGTTTCAACATTCAAACGTACAACCGCTCTTGATGGAATATTGTACAACATAATCGGCAATTCGGTTTCTTTTGCTATCGCTACATAATGCTGATATAACCCTTCCTGATTTGGTTTATTATAATAAGGCGTGACAACTAATGCGCCGTCCACTCCTATTTGCTCAGCTTCTTTGGTCAGTTCAATAGACGCCTGTGTATTATTACTACCAGTTCCAGCTATTACAGATACACGTCCATCCACCACTTTTACCACATGTTTAAATAATGTTATTTTTTCTTCGTGACTTAACGTCGGAGATTCACCTGTTGTACCAGCTACCACCAGTCCATCCGATCCGGTAGCAATTAGATGCTCAATTAATTGAGTCGTCATATTTAAATCGATACGATTATTTTCATCAAATGGTGTAACCATTGCAGTTAACAATCTTCCGAAATCGATCATGTCACCATCTCCTTTCCAATCTCCTTCACCTGATTTGCAAATGTTAAACATATATTGCTTTATTTTTGCTTCATTTAATTGTTGTTATTTTGCGATAGGCCTCATTTATAGAAAAATGGCGAACATAATTATGCCATGAATTTACGAATTCATCAATAGAAATATTATTTCTCTAATTGAAAAGCTTCATGCAACGCATTAAGTGCTGTCTCTAAATGGACATTTTGGATTAACACCCATATCGTTCGATGACTATCTGCAGATTGTAAAATCGGTATCTTTTTATTTGTTAAGGTCTGTACGATTTTAGAAGTAACACCAGGGACCCCTGACATCCCTGCACCAACTAAAGAAATCTTCGCACAGTCTTTTGTAATAGTCGGTTTAATTTGTAATGACTCCAGTACTTGCTTCGCTAATTTTTCATCTCTTTCAAATATCGTGTATATCACGCCATTTGGCGATATATTAATAAAATCAACAGATATCCCTGCTTCAGCCATCGCTTTAAAAACTTTCACATGCAATTGCTGGGGTTCCTTTGCCTCTTCAATTCTTATTTGGGTAATATGATTAACATATGCAATCCCTGTAGCCAATCGATCATGTACACTTTCTGAATAATCTGTCTCAGGTACATTCGTAATAAGTGTTCCTTTATCTTTCAGCTTTGTAGAACGGACTCTTATAGGAACATTCGCTTGCATCGCAATTTCGACTGCTCGAGGATGGATAACCTTTGCCCCTTGATAAGCTAAATTACTTATTTCTGTATAAGAAATAGTATCCAGCTTTTGTGCATTAGCAACAAGTCGAGGGTCTGCTGTCATAATACCATTTACGTCAGTAAAAATATCAACATATTCTGCTTGTAAAGCAGCCCCTAATGCAGTGGCAGAGGTATCACTCCCACCTCTGCCAATAGTGGTAACTTCATTGTTCTCCGTTTTACCTTGAAATCCGGCTACTACTACTACTTGATGGTTATTTAAAAGATGATATAAGTTTTTTGTATCGACAGTTTTAATTTGTGCATTGGAAAAAATACTAGTCGTGATAATTCCTGCTTCTCCACCGGTTATTGCAACAGCGTTTATATCATGCTGTAGTAAATCATTAGTAAACACAGTAGCAGAAATTGTTTCGCCACAGGATAATAATAAGTCTTTTTCCTTGTTACTTAGCTTGGAATTATTCCCATCAATCAATGTTAATAAAGAATCAGTCGAATATGGCTCTGGATATCGCCCCATCGCAGAAACAACTACAACTACCTTATAGCCTTCCGCTAATGCTTCATTAATATGGCGAATGGCATATTCTCTAGTTTCTTTATTTTTTACTGATGTTCCACCAAACTTTTGAACCAATACCCGCATGATTCCACCTCATTTATTTTTAAGCCAGTTATTTTTAATAAGAGATTCAGCAATTTGTACAGAATTCCATGCTGCTCCTTTTAATAAGTTATCTGAAACTATCCATAGATGGAACCCTTTCTCATTATCTAAATCTTTACGGATACGGCCAACAAATACTTCACTTTTACCCGCTGCTTCTAGTGGTGTTGGATATACTTGATTATCCGGATCATCTTGTAAAATAACACCGTCTGCATTACTAATTACTTCTTTCAATTGATCAACTGTTACGTCATTTTTATCTACTTCCACATAAACACTTTCTGCATGAGAAGTAAAGAATGGCAAACGTACACAAGTAGCTGCAACGTGAACTGTATCATCATGCATGATTTTCTTTGTTTCATTTATCATTTTCATTTCTTCAAACGTATAACCATTATCTTGGAACACATCAATTTGTGGTAATGCATTAAAGGCAATTGGATAATGACGTTTTTCCCCAGCTACCGGTAATAATTCAGGCTCTAATTCTTCCCCTTCTAAAAACGATTTAGACTGAGAGAGTAATTCATCCACTGCTTCATTTCCAGCACCTGATACTGCTTGATATGTGGAAACAATTACTCTAGACAAACCGAATAGATCTTGAATTGGTTTAAGAGCAGCCACCATCTGGATTGTAGAACAATTCGGATTGGCAATAATTCCATTATGTTTCTGGATATCCTCTTCGTTTACTTCCGGTACAACTAACGGTACTTCTGGATCCATTCGGAATGCACTTGTGTTATCTACTACAACCGCACCTCGTTTTACTGCTTCTGGTGCCAGTTTTTTAGAAACTGAACCTCCAGCAGAAAATAGTGCTATATCTACCCCTTCAAAACTTTCTGGAGTAGCTTCTTGTACTGTATATGTGTTACCTTTAAACTCCATTTCTTTACCTGCTGAACGTTTAGAAGATAATAAAAGTAATTCTTTGATAGGAAAGTTCTTTTTATCCAATGTTTCTAGCATTTTTGCTCCAACGGCACCAGTAGCTCCGACTACTGCTACATTATATTGTTCCCCTGTTGTCATGTGTTATTGTCCCCTTCCACTTAATTCAAAATTGATTTGATTATCTTTTTTATCATAACATATTATTCAGCATTCTTTCATTATTTCCATAAAAAATTACTTGTTTCTTTCGATAATAACCGGTTGAATTTGCTTGTATTCAAGAGCGCTTTTTATTGTTTCAGGAATTAATGTCATATCCGAGACCATGGAAGTTGGTTTTTTTATTGGATCATCCTGACCAAATGGTACAAAATATATAAGTTTAGTAGACATCAAACGCATTAAATTCACACCGTTTAACCCTAAAGCATCATTTGTTGATACACCAATTACGACTGGGTTTCCATTCCTTATCGTTGCTTTAGTAGCCATCAGCACAGGGCTATCGGTTATCGCATTGGCAAGTCTACTCATGGTGTTACCTGTTAGAGGAGCTAATACCATTAGGTCTAACGGTTCCACTGGTCCTAAAGGTTCTGCATCCACAATAGTTGCGATCGGCTCTCTCCCTGTTATTTCCCGAACTCGTTCCATATGATCATCCGCTTTACCAAATTTACTGTCTGTTTCTTTAAATGTATAGGAAACTACAGGAACCAATTCCGCTCCTAACTCAACTAATTTCTCCATTTGCGGAAAAACATCTGCATAAGTACAATGTGATCCAGTTAAACCAAAACCAATCTTTTTCCCTTTTAAATCCACTAAAATACCTCCTATACTTGTAATCCTTATACAGAATCACAGGGTTTACTACTTGGGCTTACGTTATATGCCCAGTATATGCCCAGCTCATCTGTGTGTTACTTTTTAGGAGGTAAATAGTAATTTAGCAATACAATCAGCCAAAATTTCTCCAGCTGTTGTCGGAGCTACCATTCCTGGTAAACCTAATGCATGGATTGCTTTTATACCTCTAGTTTTCGCGTATTCAAAATCAATACCACCTGGTTTAGAAGCTAAGTCGATAATGATCGCCTGGCTATTCATCTTTTCTATTAAAGATTGCTCTACTACTTTTGCCGGTATTGTATTGATAAGAATTTGACATTTAGCTATATGATTCTCTGCCTGATCTAACCGATATCCTTGCCAACCCCTTTCATATACACGTGCTAGTTCGGACTCATCCTTTGAAATAACCGTCACTTTAGCTCCGAGGCCTGCAAAACTATTTGCTGTTGTTTTCCCAACCCGGCCAAATCCAAATACAAATACCTCTGCCTGGTGAATAGTAAAATCAGTATGCTGAATAGCAAGCATTATCGCTCCTTCAGCTGTTGGGATGGAATTGTAAATAGCTACATCGTTTCTTTCCATTAATTTAATTAAGTGTAAACCACTCTTCTCGATAAATTGATCTAGTTTTGGAGTAGTGATACCAGTAAACACTACACAATGCTTTGGTATTGATTGGAACCATTCTTCAGTTAATCGAATCTTTTCATTTGAAAACATTGTTTCGACGATACCTTCATCGTCGATACCAGTTATCGGTAAAATAATACCATCTAATTCAGATGTATCTAAATTCTCGATGGTAGATTGCATTACACCTGTATAACTTTGCTCTACTTGTTCAAAGCCTAATATTCGAATTCGTAGATGATCAATTGTTTTTAGGGCGTGAATTAAAGGCAAATAGCGAGCATCGCCGCCAATAATGGCAATGTTTTTTGTCTTCTGCATCTTGTCACCTCACCAAATCTCTGTCTAAGCATAAAAGTCTACCTAAAATTATCATATGAAAACATAAAACAGAAGTGAAGAGGCAAATAACCTAGGAAAGAAGAAAAGCTCTACACGAATGACTTAAACAAAAAAAGTCACACACCTAGGCAGGTAAAATAGCGTTATTTATAATGGAGAGACATTTTTACTCGACAAAAAAACGAAGCTTCCAATGGCTTCGTTTTTCACACTTCTTCAGTTTCTACAATGATCATATCGTCTCCGATTTTTTTTATTTGTTTCCAATCAATCCGTGAATAAGCATCTGACTTTCTTAAACCAAACATACTGTATTGTGGTATGGTAAAAGATAAGATTTGACCTGTTTTTTCATCAATTTCAAGGTCAGTTTGCCCTAAAACCCCCAGTCTAGAACCTGTTGTCAAGTCAATTAATTCTTTGCTGCTTAAATCATTAAAACGCATGATTGCCACCTCCATTCTGTTATTCAGGTGAAATAATGGCAGTTGCCGCTCTATCAGACTGTAACGTTTCTAGAATATCTTGAACATCCTCCATTTTGACATCATCTATTTTTTTCATGATATCATCGAGTGAAGGATGAGCTTGTAATAGTAATTCATTTCTTGCATTACGACTCATTTTACTGTTTGTACTTTCAAGACTTAACATATAAAGCCCTTTTAATTGTTCTTTACTATTTTGCCACTCTTTATCGGATAATCCTTTCTTTCTTAACTGATTTACAATTTGATGAATTTTTTCTTGCACTATGTCCAACTGATTTTTGGATGTACCTGCGTAGATGGTCAATAAGCCACTATCCACAAATGCACTATGATAAGAAAAAATAGAATATGCCATTCCCCATTTTTCTCTTATTTCTTGAAATAGCCTGGAACTCATACTACCTCCTAATACATTATTCACCATCATCATTGCATATTCCAGTTTATCCTCAATCCCGACACCTTCATAACCAACACACAAATGGGCTTGTTCTGTTTCTTTCATTTGTGATATTTGCCCAGCATTAAAATCGGGTCTATCAGAAATTTTAGGGGAAGATGTTGTACTTCTTTCAAACGAGAGAATAGCTTCCACCTCATTAATAAAACTGATATCCACGTTACCAACGATCGATACCACCATATTATCGGGAATGTATTTACTTTGTAAGTAATCCAACATATCTTGTTGTGCTAACTGATTAACAGAAGGCTTTGAACCTAATATTGGTTTTGCTAATGGATGTTGTTGATAAGCTACTTTGGCCAATAAATCATGAATAATATCATCTGGAGTATCCTCTGTCATATTGATTTCTTCTAATATTACTTTTTTCTCTCTTTCGATTTCCGTTTCGTCAAAGCTAGAATGAAGTATCATATCTGCCAATATTTCGATCGCCATTTCTTTATGTGTATCCAGGACTTTGGCATAAAAGCAGGTATATTCTTTTGAAGTAAAAGCATTAATTTCGCCACCAATGCCGTCAAATGCCTCCGCTATTTCTTGTGATGTTCGATTTTTTGTTCCTTTAAATAACATATGCTCAATAAAGTGAGATATGCCGTTTAGTTCAGCCGGTTCATCTCTTGAACCAGTTTTAATCCATATGCCAATTGTTACGGATCTTACAGAAGTGATTTCTTCCAAAACAATACGCATTCCATTACTGCATTCCTTACGATGTAACAATCCAAATCCTCCTAAATTCCATACTATAAATCCTCACCCTACCTAAGCTAATTCATCACATACCTTACTGCGAACTAATGATTCTCCTTAATGAAGGTTTCTTCCAATCTGACTGTTGATGTGCTACCATTCGCTTCGGCAGAATACTACGTTTTCTACCTACGCTAATGTAATGGTCCATCTTATGGAAGTGGGAAAACTATAGAAATTAATTCCTAAGGACCTATATTTTCTATAATCTGAACACTTTACTAAGCGGAGGGAAAATACGTAGACTCCTACGGGAAGCACGAGCTGAAGATTCTACAGGAAAGCGATTTTTGCTTTCTGATCAAGCTGAGCTGTTCCGATGGAAAGCGTACTATTTTCCCGCAGTGTTGCACAAACACACCGAATTTCAGAATGGAAGAAAAGTAAATCTAATTCGCAGTATATGTTTTATGTAAGTCTTTTATATTTTCTGCAGATTTTAAAAAAAGAAACTGGTTGGCCAGCTTCTTCTTTGATTAATTGTTTTCTTTTTGTTCGATCAAAACAGCTTTTCTTGAGAGATTGATACGTCCCTGACGGTCAATTTCTTTTACTTTCACCATAATTTGATCGCCAATAGATACCACATCTTCCACTTTACCAATTCTCTCTTCAGCTAATTCTGAGATATGAACAAGTCCTTCTTTGCCTTTAAATAACTCAACAAATGCTCCAAATTTTTCGATACGTTTTACTGTACCAAGATACATTTGACCAACTTCTACTTCACGAACAATATCTTCAATTAATTTTTGAGCTTTCTTGTTCATATCTGTATCTGTTGAAGAAATAAAGACATGACCATCTTGTTCAATATCAATTTTAACGCCAGTCTCTTCAATGATCTGATTGATTTGTTTACCGCTTGGCCCAATGACATCACGAATTTTATCGGGATTAATATCCATCGTTAAAATTTTAGGAGCATAATCAGATAATTCATGTTTTGGCTCTTGAATCGTCTCTAACATATGAGAAAGAATGTGCATACGTCCTTTTTTCGCTTGTGTTAGAGCCTCATCTAGGATTTCACGTGATAATCCTTCAATTTTAATATCCATTTGTAATGCTGTAACACCTTTTGCAGTACCCGCTACTTTAAAGTCCATGTCTCCTAAGAAATCTTCCATGCCTTGAATATCACTTAAGATCGTATAGTCTTCTCCCGATTTAACTAGTCCCATCGCAATACCTGCAACTGGTGCTTTAATCGGAACACCTGCATCCATCATTGCTAATGTACTAGCACAAATACTAGCTTGTGATGTAGAACCATTAGACTCTAATACTTCGGAAACAAGACGAATAGTGTATGGAAATTCTTTTTCGTCTGGAATTACTTTTTCTAATGCGCGTTCACCTAAAGCTCCATGGCCAATTTCACGTCGACCTGGTCCACGGATTGGTCCAGTTTCCCCAACACTGAAGGATGGAAAATTATAGTGATGCATAAATCGTTTGGATTCTTCTGCATCTAAACCATCCAAAATTTGCACATCTCCTAACGCACCTAATGTACAAACACTTAAGGCTTGTGTTTGACCACGTGTAAACAGGCCAGAACCATGTGTACGAGGTAAAACGCCAATTCTTGAAGACAATGGTCTGATTTCATCTATTTTACGTCCATCTGGTCGTACTTTTTCTTTCGTAATCAAACGACGAACTTCTTCTTTAACAATCTTATCTAACACCATTGCAACTTGTTTAAGTGTTTCCTCTTCGGCTTCTTCATATTCCTCTTTAATTTCAGCCTTAACTTGTTCAATTGCTGCTTCACGTGCATGTTTCTCTTGTACTTGGATTGCTTCTACAAGTCGATCTTTGGCCTTCTTCTCAACTTCTTCCATTATGGATTCATTAAGTTCAAATAATTGAATTTCCATCTTTTCTACTTGTAGTGCTTCGATAATTTCTTCCTGAAAAGTAATTAATCGTTTGATTTCTTCGTGACCGAACATTATAGCTTCTAACATGATTTCTTCTGGTACTTCGTTTGCTCCTGCTTCCACCATGTTAATCGCATCTTTTGTACCGGCTACAGTGAGATCAATATCACTTTTTTCACGTTCTTCTAATGTTGGATTTATGACAAAATTGCCGTCTACTCTACCAACTACTACACCTGCAATAGGTCCACCAAAGGGAATATCTGATACACCTAATGCAATCGAAGAACCAATCATTGCTGCAATTTCAGAAGGTAAGTTCTGGTCTACACTCATAACCGTACTAATTACCTGTACTTCATTACGGAAACCATCTGGAAACAATGGTCTGATCGGACGATCGATCAATCTCGATGTTAATACTGCTTTCTCACTAGGTCTACCCTCTCTCTTTATAAATCCTCCAGGGATTTTCCCAACAGCGTATAATCGCTCTTCATAATTGACTGTTAACGGAAAGAAAGGTAAATCCTTTGGTTCTTTTGAAGCTGTTGCAGTTGCTAGTACTGCTGTGTCACCATAATGCACCATACATGCACCATTTGCTTGTTTTGCCAGTTCACCGATTTCCACTCGAAATGGTTTACCAGCAATTTCAGTTGAAAATACTTGCTTTTCTTCTACCATTATTGTACTCCTCTCAAAACACTATGCTTGTACATTACTACTGTTATTTTAGCATGTTGTTAACGCATATGTAACTAGTTCCATTTATTCAACAAGTTTTGGAATAATATTAGTATTTTCTATTTTGCATTGATTTAATCAATTATGTCATTTAATTATATAAACAACAGTCAGATATTTTATGCAAATAGGCTTATTATTTCCATTATTTTTTTAGATACAGAAAAAGCGGGATCCCTCCCGCTTTTTGTTGGTTTATCGACGTAAACCTAATTTTTGAATTAGTGTACGATAACGTGCAACATCTTTATTACGTAAGTAATTTAACAAGTTACGACGTTTACCTACCATTTTTAATAGACCACGACGTGAATGGTGATCTTTCTTATGAATACGTAAGTGATTATTCAAATTATTAATTTCCTCAGTAAGGACAGCAATTTGAACCTCTGGTGATCCAGTGTCATTCTCGTGTGTTTTGAATTCATTAATGAGTTCATTTTTACGTTCTTGTGTGATAGCCATCCTATTCACCTCCTAATATTTCAGCTTGAAACCCCGATCCCCTAGCAATCGCCGGAGAAATCGAATTGCCAAGTGGATGGTTTCCGTATTAAAGGTTACAACTTTTCGACTTAAAATGCAAGTAGTTTTATTCATTTATTGAAAAAAATTTACGACTTTGTTCCTCATCTTCTTTCAACTTTTCCACCAATTCATCTATTCCTGAAAATTTTTCCTCGTCGCGGATATATTTTTTCCAATACACTTTTATTTTTTCTCCATAAATATTCTCATCAAAATCAAAAATGTGTACTTCGAGTTTCGTATTTACTCTATCATCAGTAAATGTTGGGTTATATCCAATACTTGCCATACCATAATATTGTTTATCTCCAATTTTTACCTCAACGGCATAAACACCTATTCTAGGCAACAGAAAAGCATTCTCTATTTTGAGATTAGCCGTTGGGTACCCTATTGTTCGTCCTCGTTTATCTCCATGAATAACTTCTCCAACTAGGGAATATGGCCTACCTAGCAGTAGCTCTACTTCTTTCATATTTCCTTGTTTCAATTCATTACGTATTCTCGTAGAACTAATTTTTTCATCCTGATAATCTAACCTGCTTATGGTTGTTACTTCAAGATTATTGCCAACTAATTCCTGAATATTATCCATATTACCTGCACCTTTATGTCCAAAGGTAAAATCAAACCCTGCAACTAAATGAGTGATATGTAACGTGATCACAAATTCGTCAATAAATTCCTCCGGTGTCAGCTGTGCTAATTGCGAATCAAAACGAACTACATATACTCTATCAACCCCTAGTGCCTCAAGCTGTTTAATTTTATCATCAATAGGGGTTATGTACCTTACCTGGTTCTTATTTTTTTGTAGTACTACGGAAGGATGTGGATCAAACGTAATCACTGCTGATTCTCTTTCCGATTCGCTGGCAATATTGATAGCTTCTTGAATGACAGTTTGATGCCCTTTATGGACTCCATCAAAAAAACCAATAGCCGCCACGGTTTCTGGCAGGTTGTCTTTTTTTAAATTATGGGGGTATACAAGTGGTTGTACTTTCACCTGTTTCACCTACTTTCCTTCATTCAGTCTGAAAACACGTGCTGGTTTTATTTCTTTCTTATTATCATGTATTTGATAAATAGCTACCACGCTATTGTTATAAGTCAACCGGAAAAAAGTCGTTTTTGGAGTAGGATTAGGTAGTGGTAGTTTTTGGCCATTTACCACCTTTTTCATTGTTTCTTCATCTATTTCTAATTCATCTAAATGAGCAAGACCTTTATTGATTGACAAAATTGGGACTGGCTGATCATTGGCTATGTACTCCTGAACTTGGGCAAGCGTAACAGTATCTTGCTCTGACAAATTTCCAGTAGCTATCCTTATCAAATGGGACATATGGGAGGGAAAGCCTAACGCATTTCCGATATCGACGCATAATGTGCGAATGTAAGTACCTTTAGAACATGTAACTTCAAAATCTATAGACTGTGTCTTTTTTACTTTATCATATGTAGCAGCCAAAAAACGAATATTGTGGATCATAACTTGACGAAATGGTCTTTCGACTGGTTCATTTGCTCTCGCATATTCATAAAGCTTTTTTCCCTTTACTTTCACTGCCGAATATAAAGGAACCTTTTGTGTAATTTCCCCACAAAATTGCTGTAATACACCTTTAATGTACTCACTCGATATTTCCGTATCTATTTCTTTTCGGATGTCAATCGTTCCTGTTTGATCTTCCGTATCTGTAGAAAAGCCAAGAGTTGCTGTTGCTCGATAAGTTTTAGTCGTATCGGTTAAATAGGGAACGATTTTAGTTGCTTCGCCGATACAAATGGGTAGTACGCCTTCCACTTCCGGATCCAATGTCCCAGTATGTCCTACTTTTTTCGTCTGTAGTAATTTTCTAACCTTAAAAACACAATCATGAGATGTCATCCCTCTATTTTTCCATAATGGCAAAATCCCGTCCATACGTCACCTCCACACTATATATTGTAAACAAAAAGCGATCCCTTTTTATAGCAATTTATTCCATAAGTTGAATGCAGTATATATTTTAGAGAATTCGTTAATTCAGGAAGAAAACCCTTGTAAAGGACAAGGGTTTTCTGTTCTTATTGATCTTTTTCAGATTGATTTAATTCTTTCAGGATATGTTCGATTCGGTTTCCACGTTCGATGGTATCATCGAAATCAAATATTAATTCAGGTGTCTTTCTTAATCTGATTCGTTTGCCAATTTCTGAACGGATAAAACCTTTTGCTTTAGCAAGACCAATTAGCGTTTCCTGTCTTTTATTTTCATCACCCAGAACCGAAATAAAAACTTTCGCTTGCTGCAGATCTCCGGTTACTTCAACATCGGTAATTGTTACAAACCCTACTCTAGGATCTTTTATTTTACGAGATATGATATCACCAAGCTCTTTTTTCATTTGTTCGGCGACTCGATTAGAGCGTAATTCTCCCATCTATATCACCTCTTTCCTCATCTTACTTCATCTAAGTTCTGTATTTGTTAGAGTTCGTTCAATTTCCGTAAAAGAATCGATTATCCTTAATGCTTGTTGGATAATTTGTTCACCAATTTCACTCGACTGGGTGACAGTTACAACCCCTAGCTTAGATCGCTGCCATAAATCCTGAAAATCCAATTCAGCGATCGCAATATTTAACTCTTTTCTGAGACGATTCTTCACTCTCTTTAATACAGATCGTTTATCTTTTAACGATTGACATTCATACAAAAAGATTTCTACTTCTGCATAAGTGATCATTAAATTTCAATTTCCTCCATCACAAATGCTTCGATTACATCGCCTTCTTTTATGTCATTGTAATTTTTAATCGTTATACCACATTCATAGTTTTGAGCTACTTCTTTTACATCATCTTTAAATCGTTTCAATGTATCAATTTCACCTTCGTAAATAACAACACCGTCACGAATTAAGCGAATTCCGGAATCTCTAGTTATTTTTCCATCGGTAACGTAAGCACCTGCAATTGTTCCAATTTTGGATACTTTAAAGATCTCTCTTACTTCTACTTGCCCAATTACTTTCTCTTCAAACTCAGGATCTAGGAGACCTTTCATCGCTGCTTCCACTTCTTCAATTGCTTTATAAATAACTCGGTGAAGACGAATATCAACATTTTCAGATTCAGCTGCTTTTTTTGCGTTATTATCTGGTCGAACATTAAACCCAATAACAATAGCGTTAGATGCTGAAGCAAGAATAATATCTGATTCTTTGATTGCACCAACACCAGTATGAATGATGTTAACTTTAACACCTTCTACATCAATTTTTTGTAATGAAGCAGCTAATGCTTCGACAGATCCTTGGACGTCTGCCTTGATAATCACGTTTATATCTTTGATATCACCTTGTTTGATTTGTTCGAATAAATCATCCAAACTGACACGAGACTGTGTACCACGTTTTTCTTCCAATTGTTTTTCTTGTCTCATTTCACCAATTTGGCGTGCTTGTTTTTCATCTTTAAAGACAACGAATCGATCTCCTGCTAAAGGTACTTCATTAAGACCCGTAATCTCAACAGGCGTGGAAGGTCCAGCAGAGTTAATACGTTTACCTAAATCATTGACCATCGCACGAACACGACCAAACGTATTACCAACTACAATAGGATCTCCTACTTTTAGTGTACCATTTTGTACAAGTAATGATGCAACAGAACCTCGACCTTTATCCAATTGTGCTTCAATAACAGTACCATCCGCACGACGATTTGGATTTGCTTTTAATTCTTCCACTTCTGCCACAAGAAGAATCATTTCTAATAGATCGTCAATTCCTTCACCTTTTAATGCAGATAATTGTACGAAGATAGTGTCTCCGCCCCAGTCTTCAGGGATTAATTCATATTCTGTTAGTTCTTGCATGACACGATCCGGATTTGCGCCTTCTTTATCCATTTTGTTCACTGCTACAATTATTGGTACTTCCGCTGCCTTAGCATGGTTGATTGCTTCAATCGTTTGTGGCATAACACCATCATCAGCTGCTACTACTAAAATAGCAATGTCTGTTATTTGAGCACCTCGCGAACGCATACTCGTAAACGCGGCATGTCCTGGTGTATCAAGGAAAGTAACTTTTTTGCCGTTTTCTCTTACTTGATATGCACCAATATGCTGGGTAATTCCACCAGCTTCACCCTCCGTTACCTTCGTATGGCGAATGGAATCAAGCAACGTAGTTTTACCATGGTCAACGTGTCCCATAATTGTTACTACTGGTGGGCGTTCCTCTAATTTATTCGGATCATCTTCTTCAATGTATGTTTCCAGATCTGCTTTATCCACTTCTATTTCTTGTTCCACTTCTACTCCATATTCACCACAAATTAATTCTATCGCATCTTCATCTAAATCTTGGTTCTTTGTTGCCATGACGCCTAAAAACATTAGCTTTTTAATAATTTCGTTTGTCTCTTTCTTTAACTTTTCCGCTAACTCTGCAACTGTTATGGAGCCGGAATAGGTTATTTTATCAGGCAATTGTGGTTGGGTATTAGTTGGTTTCTTTGTTTCTTGTCTTTTGTCTTGTTGCTTATGATGATGATTATTCTTTTTCTTTTGTTTTTTGTTTTGTTGATTATTTTGAGATTTTGTATTTGCTTGATTTCCTGATTTTTTTTGTGGTTGTTCTTTCGGCTTTGATTGAAAGCTTTGATCAAGCTTTTTTTTCATATCATCTGTAATAGTAGACATATGATTGGAAACTGGAAGCTCTAACTCTTTCAGTTTATTAATAATTTCTTTACTGGATTTATTTACTTGCTTTGCGTACTCATATACTCGTATTTTTGACATACGTTCACCCCCGAATATTTTCATCAAGTAATGCAATCAATTTCTTCGCAAATCCTTGTTCATTAATGGAAATAGCTACACGACCTGATTTACCTACTGCTTGTGAAAGTGTATCACGATCATCCACAAAGAAATAAGGAATGTTATAAAAATGACACTTATCCGTTAATTTCTTTCGTGTTTGATCACCAATATCACTTGCAATTAAAACTAGCTTTGACTTTTTTGACTGAATTTCTTTGACTATTAGTTCTTCCCCAAACGTGCATTTTCCAGCACGGTTGGCCAATCCAATTATATTAAGATAAGATTTTTTATTTTCCACTTTATTCGCCTTCAATCTGTACTCTTAACTCGTCATATATTTCTTGCGGGATCTTAACGTCCAACTGTTTTTCCAGCGCGCGATATTTTTCTGCCTGATCCACTACTTGTAGATCTTTAGAAACATAAGCTCCTCGCCCGTTCTTTTTACCAGTTGGATCAACGAAAACCTCGCCTTCTTTCGTTTTCACCACTCGAATTAAGGATCCTTTAGGCATCATTTCTTGTGTAACAACACATTTTCTTAGTGGTACCTTCCGTTTTTTCATCATATGAATTCCTCCTTACTTAAACAGATCTTCGTCCATATCTTCGTAGGATTCTTCATATTCTACGTTATCCTCGTATTCTAAAGTCTCAATGCTTTCATCCAGATCTTCTTCTGCAATAAGCCCTTCTTCTTTAGCTTCGGATTCACTCTTAATATCAATTTTCCAACCCGTTAATTTCGCAGCTAATCTAGCATTTTGTCCTCGTTTACCAATCGCTAATGATAATTGATAATCAGGAACTATTACAGTAGTTGCTTTTTCATCTTCATTAACAAGTACTTGGACAACCTTTGATGGACTTAGTGCATTGGATACATAGACAACAGGATCTTCTGACCATTCGACAATGTCTATTTTTTCTCCTTTTAATTCATCGACAATTGTCTGTACTCTTTGTCCTTTTTGACCAACACAAGAACCAACAGGATCTATTTCCGGATCCTCGGCATGAACGGAAATTTTCGAACGGTCTCCTGCTTCACGTGCTACAGATTTAACTTCGACCGTACCATCATAAATTTCTGGCACTTCCATTTCAAATAAACGTTTTAATAGTCCAGGATGAGTTCTGGAAACAAAGATATTCGGACCTTTATTAGTATTTTCTACCTTTGTTACGTAGACTTTAATTCTGTCATGAACATTATATGTTTCCGTTGGCATACATTCAGATTCAGGTAATTTTGCTTCAACTTTTCCTAAATTCACGTAAATAAAGCGACCATCCATCCGTTGTATCGTACCATTCATAATGTCTTCCTCACGGTCAATATATTCATTATAGATAATTCCACGTTCAGCTTCTCGGACTCTTTGTGTAACAACCTGCTTTGCTGCTTGTGCTGCTATCCGCCCAAAATCTCTAGGTGTTACTTCAATTTCCACTACATCACCAATCTCATATGCTGGGTTAATACTATGTGCTTCTTCAAGTGAGATTTGTTGATTATGGTCTTCTACCTCCTCAACAATTTCTTTCTGTGCAAAAACACCCATCGTTCCAGATTCTTCATTTAGATCTACTCTAACATTGGTTGCTGATTTAAAATTCTTTTTATAGGCCGAAATCAGGGCAGCTTCTAACGCTTCCATCAGGATTTCTTTATTAATCCCTTTTTCCTTTTCCAAATAATTCATTGCATCGAACAATTCTCTGTTCACAAAAGTTTCCCCCTTTAATCAAAAGTTACAGCCAGACGAGCTTTAGCAATTTTCGTCATAGGAACATCCACTTCATTTTGCTTCGTTTTATCTTTGTATCGAATAGTTGCATAACCATTCTTAAAATCAACTAAATCTCCTGTGAATTCCTTCTCACCAGCTATCGGCTCATAAAGCTTCACATACACATGCTTTCCGATATTATTTTCAAAATCAGCTTCTTTTTTTAATGGACGTTCTACTCCTGGAGAAGACACTTCTAAGAAATATGCTTCACTAATAGGGTCTGTTTCATCTAGCTTGGCACTTAATCTTTCAGAAACTTGACCACATTCCTCGATATCTACACCGCCATCTTTATCGATGTATACACGTAAAAACCAATTTGGGCCTTCCTTTTCATAGACGACATCTACTAGCTCTAATGAAAGCTCCTTTAATATGGGGAGAACGAGTTCTTCTGTTTGTTGCACTATCTTGTTTGCCATTGAAATACCTCCTCTACTGCAGTTATGTTCTTAAAATATATTTCCCATATTTACTAAACGATACACACTTAAATTGGTTCCATATGAGATGCCGGTTGCTAAGTAACGGTTTACTTTATATAAAGTTAGACGATGAACAGTGGGGGTTGCCCCTCTCTGATCATTAGCGAAACTTATCAGGTGTTAACGTCTGTTAACCCTAAACTTATCCTTGTGTTACTTGAAGCTTGAAGTTGAGGCTTACAGACATTAAGCACCTTGATACATGAAATACAATCGTTTTTGCGGAATAATATATGTACCCCGACAACATTATTGAACCTTTCACCTATAAGTGAAGTCGGAATGATAAATCCCTTGCCAAAAAATGGCAAGGGATTTATCAAAACCCTATATCGCTCTTGGGTGACAGCTAAGAAGAAAGAGTGGGAATCCCCACTCTTTTCAGTCGCTTCAAATGAAATCTGTATAAAATATAGCATGAATAGGGAAATAATGCAAGGGATTTACTGGATTTCTCCAATAAAAGTTTCCTCCAACAGATAAATACCACTACTATTGGATTGTGACATTCCCTATCGCTCAACATTTCCTTACATATAGTTCTCCCATTAAGAACGCGTAACATGCCTTATTTATTAGAACAATGATAATTGATTTTTTTCTGCCATTCCTTCTAAGCAGCCATGTTGATCTAGGTACTCTAATACAGTTTTAGAAATGCGACTACGTTCTCTTAAATCTTCTTTAGATAGAAATTCTCCATCTTCTCGTGCCTTTTCAATATTGATCGCAGCGTTTGTCCCCAAACCATCAACAGCATTAAACGGTGGGATCAAACTGTCCCCATCTACTAAAAACTCTGTCGCTGAAGATCGGTATAAATCTACCTTTTGAAAATGAAAGCCTCGTTCACACATTTCTAACGCTAATTCTAATACCGTAAGTAAACTTTTTTCCTTCGGTGGTGCATCGTTTCCTTTTTCCAAGATTTCTTTGATGCGTTTACGAATGGATTCTGATCCCTTGATCATTGTATCTAATTCAAAATCATCTGCTCTTACTGTAAAATACGCAGCGTAAAAATAGATAGGATAGTGTACTTTAAAGTAAGCAATTCGAATCGCCATTAATACATATGCTGCAGCGTGAGCTTTAGGGAACATGTACTTTATTTTTTTACAGGAATCAATATACCAATCTGGCACATCATGTTTCTTCATTTCTTCAATCCATTCTGGTTGTAGCCCTTTCCCTTTTCGGACAAATTCCATAATTTTAAATGCCAGTGAGGCATCTAAACCTTTATGCATCAAATAGACCATAATATCGTCCCGACAACCTATTACATCCGGTAATTCACAAATACCGTTATTAATAAGTTCTTGCGCATTGCCTAACCATACATCTGTACCGTGGCTCAGTCCAGAAATGATAACTAATTCAGCAAATGTCTTTGGTTTTGTATCTTCAAGCATTTGACGTACGAATCTAGTTCCAAATTCAGGTACACCTAATGTTCCGGTCTTACACATGATTTGTTCTGGGGTAACCCCTAGTACTTCAGGTCCAGAAAAAATCTTCATAACCTCTTCATCATCAGTCGGAATGGTTTGTGGATCAATGCCACTTAAATCCTGAAGCATACGAATCATGGTTGGATCATCGTGTCCAAGTATATCAAGCTTTAACAAATTGTCATGAATGGAATGGAAATCAAAATGGGTAGTTTTCCATTCAGAATTTCGATCATCTGCTGGATATTGAATTGGTGTAAAATCATATATTTCCTTATCATCCGGAACAACTATAATTCCACCTGGGTGTTGCCCTGTTGTCCTTTTAGCACCGGTACATCCTTTCACTAATCGGTCTACTTCAGCTTGTTTTATCGTTAATTCTTTGTCACTCGCGTATCCTTTAACATACCCATATGCCGTTTTTTCTGCTACCGTACCAATTGTTCCTGCTCGGTATACATTATCTTCACCAAAAAGTACTTTCGTATAATTGTGAGCACGTGGCTGATATTCACCCGAGAAGTTCAAATCAATATCTGGAACCTTGTCCCCTTTAAAGCCTAGGAAAGTCTCAAATGGTATATCTTGTCCGTCTTTCTTCAATTCTGCATTACATTTTGGACAATTTTTATCCGGTAAGTCAAAACCACTGCCGACAGAACCATCATTGAAAAACTCACTGTGTTTACATTCCGGGCATACATAATGAGGTGGTAATGGATTAACTTCTGTAATCTCGGTAAAAGTCGCAATTAAGGACGAACCGACAGAACCACGTGAACCAACCAAATAACCATCATCTAACGATTTTTTCACTAGTTTTTGTGATATTAAGTAAATAACCGCAAATCCATGACCAATAATACTTTTCAATTCCTTTTCAATCCGTTTTTCGACAATTTCCGGAATTGGATCACCATAGACTGATTTTGCAAAATTATAACTTAATTCTCTTATTTCTTCCTCTGCACCGTCAATATTTGGTGTGTAGAGATCTTCTTTTACTGGTTTTACCTCATCAATTTGGTCAGCAATAGCATTCGGATTTGTGATGACAATTTCCTTCGCTTTTTCTTCTCCTAAAAACGAGAATGCTGCCATCATCTCATTTGTTGTCCGAAAATACGTATTTGGTAATGTTTGTCTGTTTAGTGGGTTACCACTTTGTGAAGCGATCAGAATTTGACGATATACCTTATCATTCTTTTCCAGATGATGGACATTTCCTGTCGCCACACAAGGCTTCCCAAGCTCTTCAGCAAGTTGAACAATATTTCGAATAATATCAAATAACTGTGCTTCATTTTGAACTAATTCTCTATCATAAAGGTGGACAAAGTTTTCAGGTGGTTGCACTTCAATAAAATCATAGAACTTAGCCACTTTTTCCGCCTGTTCTTTTGATTTTTGCATCATCGTTTCAAATACTTCCCCTTGATCACAGGCAGTACCAACTAAAATACCTTCTCGATATTGTTGCAACTTTGACCTCGGTATTCGAGGTACACGATAGAAATAATCAATATGCGCTAATGATACTAATTTATAAATATTTTTTAATCCTTCCTGGTCTACTGCTAATAATGTGGCATGGAAAGGACGTGAACGCTGATATGCATTTCCTTCTCCCATATGCTGATTAAACTGATTATGATTCGTAATACCACGCTCAACTGATAGTTTAACAAACTTCCATAGTAAATAGCCTGTTGCCTCGGCATCATATATAGCACGGTGATGCTGAGTAAGTTCGATATCTAGCTTCTTACAAAGTGTATTTAAACGGTGATTCTTCAATTCCGGAAATAGTAAACGTGCTAATTCTAACGTATCAATTACAGGATTACTAGCTTCTTGATAACCAATACGTTTAAAACCGGTATTTAAGAATCCCATATCAAAATCCGCATTATGGGCTACTAAAATAGCATCTCCCATCCATTCATGAAATTCTTTTAAGACTTCTTCCACTTCTGGCGCATCTTTTACCATATCATCTGTAATGCCAGTTAAGTTTGTAGTTGTTTCAGATAAAGGGTGATGGGGATTGGCAAAAGATTCATACCGATCAATTATTTCGCCATTGTGCACTTTAACAGCTGCAAGTTCTATAATGGTATCATATATGGCAGATAATCCCGTTGTCTCCACGTCAAATACAACATACGTATCATCAGCCAAAGTACGATCTGCTTCATTATAAGCAATCGGTACTCCATCATCGACTATGTTAGCTTCCACACCATATATAACTTTGACACCATGTTTCTGTCCGGCAGCATATGCTTCCGGATATGCTTGGGCAACTGCATGATCAGTAATGGCAATAGCTTTATGCCCCCATTTACCTGCTTGTTCAATCAAATTCGAAGCAGACACAACCGCATCCATTTGGCTCATTAACGTATGTGTGTGTAATTCAACACGTTTTTCCCCTTCATATCCTTGATCTTCTCGAGTGATAGAAGATACCTGTTGAATATCCTTCGCCATCATCGTTAATTCATTCGTGAAATTATCTGTTTGAACCATTCCTTTAGCCTTAATCCACATACCTTCTTTTAACTGCTTAAACTTCTCCACATCTTGATCACCTTTGGAGAACATCTTAATTTGAAAAGAATCGGTGTAATCTGTAACTTTTAGAATAAGTAGATGTCTTCCTGATCGTAATTCTCTAATTTCAGCATCGAATACATAACCTTGAAAGATAACGTTTTTTTCTTCTTCAACAATATCTTTCATTGGCAAAGCATTTTCTTTAATAGGGTACCCGATTTGAACAGGACCTGAAGGACTTTCCGGCTTCGCTTCTTTTGCCCGTTTCTCTTGTTCTTTAAAGGCTTCTTCTACTTTCTTGCGATCTTCCATCGCTTTTTCCTGTTGAAATTTTTCAATTTCTTCTTGCTGTGCAGCTACATCAAGTTGGATCATCCGTTTCGGTAATCCAGCTTTCAGACAGAATTGATCAAATTGTGTTTGAATACTTTTATTCCATTGCGCTTCAATTTGATTACTAACAGTTAACATAATATTATTATCGTTAAATAAAGGTTTTTTATGTTCAAATGTGCGGTATTTAGGTGATTCTCTAACCAGCTCTGATAAAAAGATTTGCCAATAATGAAATAATTCCTGATCATTTATTTCTTGCTGATCAACATTAATCGTCCAAGAAACTTTTGCTATAGATGAAAAAGCTTCGGTTAACTTTAAAATAAATGCTTGATATATATCTGCGGGAATTGGTCGTTCCAAATGGAAATAAAAGTGCCATAACTGATTAGAGCGATATACTTCTAATTTTTCAATTGCACCTTTTTGAAAGTATTTATTCTTCATGTCATCAGCTATACCAATCTGTTTCATTAGTAACTGAAATTTTTCTTGATTAGAGATGCTCATTTTCGTTCCCCTTTACCTATTAATCTTCCTATTATTTTATCACAAGACAAAACCACACAAAAATCAGTTCCAACTTCTCTCCTAAAAAACTTCGGAACTGATACAAACTGCGAAGTTGTGAAAATACTGTTTGTTTGAAACTAAATGCACAGTCACCTATGAAGTAATTTTGACATATATCGTGATCATAACGCGCCACTCCAGCTGCCTTCGTTAAGATATGCCCTACAACACTAATCCGAAATCAACCAATCGCTTTCTCCACCATATGTAGCAAAGGCTGCGACTATGCTAAAGGGGCATTTACAGCCGATTAGCACTATAACAAAACAGAAAAATTTAGTACCATGATTTCATTTCTTTCTATAAATCAGAGAAAAAATAGCGGAAGCAGAATACGAAGACTCCTGTGGGACAGCGAGAGCTGAAGCCGAGCCCGACGGCATAGAAAACACTACAAAAGCGATTTTTGCTTGAATAGATGTTGCACTTATGCCCTTGACTAAAAGCGCAGTATTCTGCCGGAGTGTATGGCAGCATTCATCAAAATGCAGAATGGAAGAGCAAATCCATGTCCAGTTACTTCGTAGTATATGTAAACTGTGACATATTCTATTGAATGGATGTCTTTTTGTTAAATAGATAATTCCCTTGCCTAAGATATTGAGACAAGGGAATGTGGTTATTTTAGTAATGAATTGATTTTATCAATTAATTCTGACACGTGAAGATCTTCTTGGTCGCCGTTATCTCTCAATTTATACTCTACATATCCTTCTCCTGCTTTTTTTCCAACTGTTATCCTTACTGGTAATCCTATTAAATCACTATCAGCAAATTTAACACCAGGGCGTTCTTTACGATCATCAAATAATACAGAGATGTTGTGTTGCTGTAGTTTTTCATATATCTCCTCTGCTACAATCATTTGATCCTGATTTTTCGGATTTACTGCGATTAAATGGACCTGATATGGCGTAATCTCTTTTGGCCATTTAATTCCGTTGTCATCATGGTATTGTTCTACTATAGCCGCTAATGTACGTGACACTCCAATACCATAACACCCCATTGTCATCGTTTCCTGTTTACCTTGTTCGTTCAAAAATTTAGCACCTAATTTTTCGGCATAAAAACTTCCTAATTTAAATATGTGTCCTACTTCAATCCCTCTGGCAAATTTAATCGTTCCCTGGCCATCAGGAGAAGGATCCCCTTCCTGGATAAAGCGAAGATCTTGATAAGAAGATACCGTAAAATCACGATCTGGATTGACATTTTTGTAATGTTTGTCATTTTCATTAGCCCCGCAATAACCATTACGGATAGCTTGAACAGCATGATCGGCAATGATTTCCACTTCTTTAGGTATATGAACCGGCCCAATTGATCCTTTTTCCGCATTTAACAGTTGTTTTATTTCTTCCTCTGGTGCTAACTCAACAGTCATAGCATCAAGCGCATTCTTTAGCTTAATGTCATTGATTTCATGGTCACCACGGGATAAAACTAATACATAACGTTCATCTACTTTGAACAGTAATGACTTAATCCCTTTTTTTAAAGGTTGTCCTAAAAACTCAGAAACTTCAACCATCGTTTTATAGCCAGGTGTATCAACCTTTTCTAAATCCAGTGCATCTTCCTCACTCGGTTTATAGGTAATATTGACCGGTGCCATTTCAATATTTGCTGCGAAATCAGAACTATCAGAATAGGCGATTGTATCTTCCCCGATCTCCGATAATACCATAAATTCATGCGTATCTTTTCCACCCATTGCACCCGAATCTGCAAGTACTGCACGGAAGTTCAGCCCACAACGACTAAAAATATTTTGATATGCCTGATACATTTTCTGATACGCCTCGTCAAGACTCTCTTGATCAGTGTGGAAAGTATAGGCATCTTTCATAACAAATTCTCGTCCTCTTAAAAGACCAAATCTAGGACGCTTTTCGTCTCGGAATTTCGTTTGAATTTGGTAAACGTAGAGAGGTAGCTTTTTATAGCTTTTCACTTCATCCCCAATAAGACTTGTTACTACTTCCTCATGGGTGGCACCCAACGCGAACTCTCTATCATGACGGTCATTTAAACGCATCAATTCTGGTCCCATCGTATACCATCTTCCTGTTTTTTTCCACAGATCAGACAGTTGCAGAGCAGGCATTAACATTTCTACAGCTCCAGCTTTTTCCATTTCTTCACGTACAATTTTTTCTACATTTTTTAATACTCTATTTCCCATTGGTAAAAAACTGTAGACACCTGAAGCAGTTTGTCTGATATACCCTGCTCGTAGCAACAACTGATGACTTTTAATCTCTGCATCTGCAGGTGTTTCCTTTAAAGTAGGAATTAACGTTTGACTTTGTCTCATCTCTATTTCACCTCAGTAATTTCAAAATTTCATGTTATAAGAACAATCGCTGGATATCATTCCATGTAACGACAATCATTAATAGCATCAATAACGCGAATCCAATAAAATGGACGACACCTTCTTTTTGAGGATCGATCGGCTTTCCACGTACGGCTTCTAAGCCAACGAACAATAACCTTCCTCCATCTAATGCAGGTAAAGGCAATAAATTAATAATCCCTAAATTGACACTTAATACTGCTGTCCAAGTTAAAAAATTCAAAAAGCCAGTTTTCACAACTTGATCGGTTGCATCGTATATCCCTACCGGTCCAGATAGCATATCAATAGAGAATTGACCCGTTATCAGTTTCCCTAAATTTGTTAAAATCAAAGTGGACCAACGGTATGTTTCTTCTAAACTATATGGTATAGTCCGAATGAAAGATTTCTCTAATGCTAGCGTTACACCTACTTGTCCGACATTTTGTTCAGGTGTTTCAATTAGTGCAGGAGTAACCTCAAGGGAAACTTGTTGATTATCTCGTAAAACGATCATTTCCAAAGGCTCATCTGGGCTTGCTTGAACGATCTCTTGAAACTCTTCCCATTTACTAATACTTTGTCCTTCAATCTCAATTACCGTATCATCAGGTTGAAAACCAGCTTCCTGAGCAGGACTATTATCAACAACGGACCCGATTCGTACATCCTCCACTGGTACCCCTTGGATATTCGCTAATACCATAAAGATTACTACTGTCAACACAAAGTTCATTAAAGGACCTGCAAATAATTGCAACCCTCTTTGTCCAACAGTTTTAGATGCAAATTGGCGGTTGTATGGGGCAATTTGTGTTGCCTTTTCATCCATTATAAAGAATGCTTTTTCATTTACACGGAAGGAATACTTCTCTTCTTCATTAATTTCGTAGCCTTGTATAGTTAATGCATGATCCAAATCAATATGTTCTACTTCGATCACGAAAGCATCGGGATGTTTTGCTTTGTTGTTTACGATAATCTGATTGACTTCCCCATTCTCATTAAAAGTTAAGCCAATATGTTGTCCAGGTTTTATATCTATTATTTCTGGATCTTCACCGGCAACACGCACATATCCCCCCATAGGTAACAGTCTGATTGTATATAATGTTTCGTTTTTCACCGTAGAAAATACCTTAGGCCCAAAGCCAATTGCAAACTCTCTAACTAACATCCCAGTCTTTTTAGCAACATAATAATGACCAAATTCGTGTACAAAAACAAGAAGGCCAAACATTAAAATAAAGGCAATTACAGTTGTCAATCAAAGCACTCCTTCCCTATAACACTACATCAATATTTTTCATACATTTTATATCTTACTTCTTGATCAATCGAATTGATTGTTTCCAAATCAGGCTGTTTAATAAAAGTGTGAGTTGACATAGCGTTCTCAATCACGTTTTCAATATCTAAAAAAGTAATTTTTTCATTTAAGAATAAATCAACTGCCACTTCGTTCGCAGCATTTAAAACTGTGGGTAATGAGCCACCTTTTTTGCCTGCTTGATAGGCAAAGGCTAAACATGGGAATCTTTCCATATCCATGCTTGTAAAATGAAGAGAACCTATTTCCACCAAATCAAGACTCTTGGAAGGTGATAATGGCAATCTGTCAGGATATGTCAATGCATATTGTATCGGTACGCGCATATCCGGTGTTCCCAATTGTGCTATCACACTCTTATCAGCATATTCAACCATTGAGTGAATAATACTTTCTTTGTGTTGGATTACTTCTATTCTGTCGTAGGGCACTCCAAATAACCAATGTGCCTCAATCACTTCCAGCCCCTTGTTCATCATCGTTGCGGAATCTATCGTTATTTTCGCACCCATACTCCAATTAGGATGATTTAGAGCATCTTTTACTGTTACATTTTGTAATTCATCTCTCTTTTTATCTCGAAAACTTCCACCTGAAGCAGTCAAGATAATTTTGTTTATATCTGTTCGTGATTCTCCATTAAGTGCTTGAAAAATAGCAGAATGCTCGCTATCCACTGGTAATAAATCTACACCATACTTTTCAGCAGCTTCCATTACTAAATGGCCAGCTGTTACTAAAGTTTCTTTATTAGCAATTGCAATTTGCTTCCTATGTTGAATAGCTGTCAATGTAGCGCTTAACCCAACACTTCCCATTACTGCATTAACTAATACATCCGTATTTGGATCTGCACTTACTTCATTTAATCCTTCTTCACCTATAAGGATTGTAATCTCACCAGTATGTATCAGTAATTCTTTTCTTACTTGTTCATCTTGGGCTACTATTATTTCTGGTTTAAATGTCTTGATTATTTCCGTCGCCTTGTTTACATTTTTACCAAATGCAATCCCATATAATCGAAACTGATCAGGATGCTCCTTGATGACATCCAATGTTTGTAGACCAATAGAACCTGTAGCCCCTAATAATGTGATATTTTTCATAACGGTAACTCCTATTGTTAATAGTCTATGGTATAAAATGAATAAAATGTAATAAAGGGAATACAAATAGCCAGCTATCAAAACGGTCTAATATACCTCCATGCCCTGGCAATAGCTTCCCGGAATCTTTCACATCATAATGTCTTTTTATAGCTGACTCAACAAGATCACCTATTTGAGCAAACATAGAAGCTATAATGGTAACAATGATAACTAAAAACAATGATTCATGTACAGGGAAAAATTTTTGAAAAACAATTGCTACTAAGCAAGCTACTAATATTCCACCCATTGCACCTTCTATTGTTTTATTCGGGCTAATTTGTGGCCAAAGCTTGTGTTTTCCAAATGCTCTCCCAAAAAAATAAGCCCCTGTATCTGTTGACAATATCACTAGAATAGCATAAAAAATATAAACTAGTCCATTTTCAACATCCCTTGTTTGAATGAAATAATAAAAGCCTAAACCTACATAGATTGCTGCTAAAATTAAAAAACCCGCATCTTCAAATGTAAATTTATTTTTAAGCAACACAGTATATCCTAATAAAACTAACACAAAAAACATGAGCAGTTCTAATCGTGTGGAAAAAAATAAATATTCATCTTGAAATAACAGAGACCATAATAAAACAACGCCTAAAACTGTAGGTATAGGATATTTTGTCATCTTTCTCATATGTAAAAGCTCCAAAAAACCTATTGTCGCAATAATATACATGATTATTTGAAAGGGTAAACCACTTAAAAATATAAATGGAAAGAAAAGCAAAATAGCAATAATTGCTGTGATTATTCTTTTTTTCATATTATTTTCACACCTTATATTCCACCATAACGACGTTTTCTTTTTTGAAAATCGTTGATGGCTTTTTCAAATTCTTCCGTACTAAAGTCTGGCCACAACGTATCCGTAAACCATAATTCTGTATAAGCAGATTGCCAAAGTAAAAAATTACTTAATCTCAATTCACCGCTAGTGCGAATTAACAAATCCGGATCTTTTATATGAGAAGTGTATAAATGCTCACTTAAGGTAGCTTCTGTAATTTCTTCGATCCCATACTTACCTTCCTGTACTTCCTGGCAAATCTCCTTGATCGAACGTATCATTTCAAAGCGACTACCATAATTTATCGCAATATTTAGAATTAAACCCGTATTATCTGCTGTTTGTTCTTTTGCTTTCACGATGGCTGCTTTAGTATTCTTTGGTAAGTCATCGAATTCGCCAATCGTTTGAACACGCACATTTTCTTCCACTAATTCTGGCAAATAATGCTGTAAGAAATCAATTGGTAACTTCATAATATATTCTACTTCATTTGATGGACGTTTCCAATTTTCTGTAGAAAATGCATATAAGGTTAAAATCTCAACTTGTAATTGATTTGCTGCCTTTACAATTCGTTTAACATTATCCATTCCTTCACGATGACCGGCAACACGTGGCAGACCTCTTCGTTGTGCCCATCTGCCATTCCCATCCATAATGATAGCGATGTGTTTTGGTATGTTTTCAGTTTTTATTTCTGATATCTTCACATTTCTGTCTTGATTAACTATTTTAAAAGGAAGTTTAAACAACCGCATAATTATCCTCCATTATTTATAACCGTTCTATTCATTCCATATTGTATGTATGATAGTCATGTAAAGTGGAAAAACCCTCTTCTTATTAAGAGGGCTTCTACACTCATCATTTATTCTACCTTTTTTTTGCTTAGACTTCCATAATTTCTTGTTCTTTTTCTTTCGTTAATTCATCAATTTTTTTAATATGAGCATCTGTTTCTGTTTGAACATCATCTTGAAAAGCTCTTAGATCATCTACAGTAAGCTCACCATTTTTTTCGTCTTTCTTTAATTGATCATTAGCATCACGACGAATATTACGGATTTGCACTTTAGCTTCTTCCGAATACTTACCAACTACTTTCACGAGATCTTTACGACGTTCTTCGGTTAATGGAGGAATGTTAATTCTAACTACATTTCCGTCATTTGACGGTGATAATCCCAGATCAGCCTTTTGAATGGCTTTTTCGATATCAGAAACAGTAGATTTATCAAATGGAGTAATAACTAATAAACGTGCTTCTGGAACTGAGATAGATGCTAATTGGTTTAACGGTGTTAATGCACCGTAGTATTCTACCTGTACACTATCTAATAATGCCGGATTTGCTCTTCCTGCTCTGACTGTTGCCAGGTTTTTAGAATATGCTTTTACCGCTTGATCCATTTTCTCACGTGTTTCTTTAATTAATTGTTCAGACATGTTTAACTCCCCCTTATAATCGTTCCAATATTTTCACCAATTACCGCTTTTTTAATGTTTCCTTCCTCTGATATGGAGAATACAAGTAATGGTATATTATTATCCATACATAATGATGATGCTGTTGAGTCCATCACACCTAATCCTTCATTGAGAATTTCCAAGTAAGATAATTCATCATATTTTTTCGCTTGTTTATCAACTTTTGGATCAGCAGTATATACGCCGTCTACATTATTTTTTGCCATTAAAATAACATCTGCTTCTATTTCTGCTGCCCGTAATGCTGCAGTTGTATCAGTGGAGAAATACGGGTTTCCGGTACCAGCAGCAAAAATAACTACACGTTTTTTCTCTAGATGACGAATGGCTTTACGGCGAATATATGGTTCAGCCACTTGACGCATTTCGATAGAGGTTTGGACACGTGTTGGTATCCCTACATTTTCAAGACTATCCTGAAGTGCTAATGAATTCATTACTGTAGCAAGCATCCCCATATAATCAGCATTAGCACGATCCATCCCCATTTCACTACCTACTTTACCACGCCATATGTTGCCACCACCAACAACTATTGCAACTTCTACACCTAATTCCACAATATCTTTTACCTGTTTTGCCACAGATTGTATAATAGATGGTTCAAGACCAAACCCTTGTTCACCACTCAGAGCTTCACCACTTAATTTAAGAACAATTCTTCTGTAGTTAGCAGTAGCCATAATTACCTCCATATATGTAAATATTATAAAGAAAATGAAGATTTTCGCCAAGTAAAAGGGAGTAGAATCTTCCATTTTCTAAAATATATTATAAAGTAGTATTCTTATAAAATCATTTCATCATGTATGTTTGACGAAAGAAAGTTACCTCTCTTCACATAATGAAAACCGCCCACGCACAGTTATATCTATTCCCTGCATTTTGTAATTGTGAGTGATTAAGTATTTTTTCAAGCTTGCTTTGAAGTCTACGATAAACAATTAAACTTGATAGAAAAGACTTGATTTCGCGTACAACTCCTCAAAGAAAAGGGACACCAAGTGCCCCTCTTTTTGTTCAAGTTATTTTTTGTTTACTTGATTCATTACTTCTTCCGCAAAGTTATCTTCACGTTTTTCAATACCTTCGCCAACTTCATAGCGAACGAAAGATTTAACTGTTGCATTATGGTTTTTCACAATTTGTTTTACTTTTTGATCAGGGTCTTTTACAAAACTTTGATCTAGCAAGCAAATTTCTTCAAAGAATTTGTTAAGACGTCCCTCTACCATTTTTTCTACTATATGCTCTGGTTTACCTTCGTTTAAAGCTTGAGTTTTAAGTACTTCACGTTCTTTTTCTACATCTTCTGCAGAAACAGCATCACGAGATAGATATTTAGGATTTACAGCTGCTACGTGCATAGCAATGTCTTTCGCTACTTGCTCATCAGTTGTTCCTTCAAGAACTGTAACTACGCCAATGGTACCACCCATATGGATATATGCACCAAACACATCATTATCAGATTTATTAAACAATGTGAAACGGCGTAAGGAAATTTTCTCTCCGATTTTTGCAATGTTAGCGTTGATGAACGCTTCTACTGTTTCACCGTCTCCGTTAAGTGGTTGGTTGAGAGCTTCTTCAACAGTTTCTGGTTTTTGTGAAAGAATATGTTTAGCAAGATCTTGTGCTAACGTTTTGAACTGATCGTTTTTCGTAACAAAGTCAGTTTCACAGTTCAATTCTAATAATACCGCTTCATTACCAGACACTTCCACATAAGCTGAACCTTCCGCAGCAATACGGTCTGCTTTTTTGGCAGCTTTAGAAATACCTTTTTCACGAAGATAGTCAATTGCTTGATCAATGTTACCATCAGTTTCTTGAAGTGCTTTTTTACAATCCATCATCCCAGCACCAGTTTTTTCTCTTAGTTCTTTTACTAATTTTGCTGTAATTGCCATTAGAGATTCCTCCTTTAATATCATATCTTGCTGAAAAAAAGGTGATAAAAGGTCTCCCTCTTATCACCAAAACCTTTAATTACTCTTCTACAGATTCAACTTCTGCTTCTTCTGTAGTAGCCTCTACTTCTTGAGCAGGTTCTTCAACAACTTCTTCTGTTACTTCTCCTTGTTTTGCTTCTAAAATAGCATCTGCCATTTTACCAGTAAGAAGTTTGACAGCGCGAATTGCATCATCATTCGCTGGAATTACATAATCAATCTCATCTGGATCGCAGTTTGTATCAACAATACCAACGATCGGAATGTTTAACTTATGCGCTTCTGCAACAGCAATGCGCTCTTTTCTTGGATCAATAATGAATAAAGCATCAGGGATTTTATTCATTTCTTTAATACCACCCAAGAATTTCACTAAGCGCTCTTTTTCTTTAAGAAGACCAACAACTTCTTTCTTAGGTAATACTTCGAAAGTTCCGTCTTCTTCCATTTTTTCGATATCTTTCAAACGATTGATACGTTTACGAATTGTTTCAAAGTTAGTTAATGTTCCACCCAACCAACGTTGGTTTACATAGAACATTCCGGAACGAGTCGCTTCTTCTTTCACTGATTCTTGTGCTTGTTTTTTTGTACCTACAAACAAAACAGTTCCATCGTTTTCAGCGATTTCTTTAATGAAATTATACGCTTCTTCTACCTTTTTCACTGTTTTTTGTAAGTCAATAATGTAAATACCGTTACGCTCTGTGAAGATATATTTCTTCATCTTTGGATTCCAACGGCGTGTTTGATGTCCGAAATGAACACCAGCTTCTAGTAGTTGTTTCATTGAAATAACTGCCATGAATTTTTTTCCTCCTGTAAATTGGTTTTTATTCCTCCATTTGTTTCATATGATCCAAGGACTAACGACAGTTAGCACCACTTGCACCTTCCACAAACGTGTGTATTTAACACCGAAAATAAATATACCATAATGTATAATGGCAATCAAGCGATAATTCATTTTTTTTGTTGAAATTTCAATAAAAGTGCTATTTCTGTTTTCCCTTTGTCTAGTTGTTTAGCGATTTCTTCAACAGTATAACCTTTTTCATACAAATGAAGAACAGATGCAGTAATAGAATGCTCCACCACATCTTCCACTTGCTCCACATCTGAGATTGGTTGATACCCCGTTGTATCAGAATAAGTATTGACCACTTCAACTGGTTGTTTATTAACTTGTTGTTCCTCGCTCTTATTTTCCATCTTATGTTTAGGCTCATGAAACTTTTCTACTTGCTTCATAAAGTTTTCATTCTCCTGTTTTAATTCCACTAGATAGACAGCAAGTGTGTCTTCAATATTTTTAACTTGCTGATTGACATTCTCTTCTACTGTTACTAATGTATCTTGTTTTAATTTCAGTTGACGGATAATCACAAATGTTACAATATGAATAATAAAACTACTTAATAATAATATATATACCATAATTTACCTCTTAACCGCTAAAATCTACTTTATTTCCTAAGTAAGGATGTCTATAATGATATGGATGGATGTTTTCTTTTTTCTTACCGCCTGAAGCTGCTTCAAATTGGTTATCACTTTTTTTCTTATTATTCTTTAATTGTTCACTTGCTTGTTGTTCTAAAACCTGTTTACGTTTTCTTAGTTCCTCATTAGCCATTGACTGTGCCAGTTGATTTTGAACAATTCTTCCTTGTTGCTGGAGTTGATCTTGTATCTTACCAGCATCCTGTGTTCTAGGTAATGCAACCTGCATTTCTACAGCTTTCCAACTCATAGGAGGCCTCCTATATTTGAAATGAATAATGATAGATTTTTCTGCTTTTAGTATAACAGTTTAGCTAAAGAGATTGTATAGTAATTTCTTTCTCTTCTAAGTAAGCTTGAAAGTACCGATGCTCCTGATGTAAAACACGCTTGTACTTGCCAAACATTAACTCAACATTCTCATATGCTTTGCCTTTAACAATTAATTTCATCCCTTTATAATTCCCTATTTCAAATTGTAATTGATTTAATTCATTTTCAATTATTAGTAGTTTTTCTGTCATTTTTTCTAGCATATTACGCTGCTTAAGTAACGTAATTCTTTCTTTCGTTGACAACTCACCAACAGAATCTTTCTTCTGCTTTAAACGTTCTCCTAATATTTGTAATTTCTGTTGATTTTCCGTTAATTCTTTTTGTTTTTTCTTTAAACCGCTTACACGATCTAATATCTGTTTTTGGATGCCAAACGCTAATTCTGTTTTGGAATTAGCTAGATTTCCGAGGTTTTTTACTTCGATCACTTTTCCAGCTGAACAACTACCACCAATAATACTTCCATTAATACAGAAAATATTATCTTGTGCAACACAATTAGAATGCATGATTGACTTTCTCACTTTTAGGTCTTTACCTGCTTTCACTTCTGCTTGATTAATATAACCAGCTTCCAGATCCAAACCAGCTGTAATAACTGCTTTCTCCATGCCTGCAATTCCTTCTTTTATTAAAATATTGCCACCAGCTTCGATAAAAGAGGCTTCTACAATCCCATAGACAGTTATATCGCCTTTAGCTGTGACACGATAACCGGTAGGAACATTTCCTTTTATGATTACTGAACCATTAAATTCAATATTACCAGTTTTAAGTGATAGGTCACCACTTATTTCATATAATGGATATACGCTTATTAGGTGATTACCAACGGATAATTGTCCATCTGAGGTGGCAATAAAAGTTTGATCAGATTCATTAAAAGATACATTTTCCCCTGGTTTACATTTGTAAGGCTTACCTTTCTTTTGTTTAAGAAGGTTATTAAAGACATCAATTCCTGGTTCACCGTCAGTTGGAGGTATTAATTGAGCTAATATATCATTTTCTTGAACCATCGGAATTTTGGTAACATCTCTAAAATTCTTTTTTTCTTCTTCTGCTAAAGAACTGTCGGTAGACTGCTTCACAATTAATTTTCCATCTATACCATTTTCCGGTTTTTTTCCTTCTGCAATGATAAATTCACTATCATCTTTTAGTTTTTGCTTCCAATCGAATTCAGATAAGTTAATAACTCCAAATACTATTTCATAATTATCCAGTAACTGAAGAATTTCTTCTTGCGTAATTTCTTCAATAGTATCTGGGTCTTTCAGATACAACGTAGCTACTAATCGATTTTTGGAGATTTTTATATCTATTTTTTCTTTTATTTCATTCATGATCAAGCCCCGCCTATACTATTTTTTTTAAATAAATGACGAACCTTTACTATGGCTTGTTTATGAATTTGTGAAATCCTTGAAGTTGTTAAGCCTAATACTTTACCAATTTCTGTGAATGTTAATTCTTTATCATAAAACAAACTTAATACCATTTGCTCATTTTCGTTTAATTGTTGGATACATTTTATTAATTCCCGGTGATTTTCCTTTTGTACTATATTTTCTTCAGGTAAAGGTTCTCTATCATCTGGGATAAGATAGCCGATTCCTTCTTTTGTTTCTTCTGAGGTATTTTTACTTTTCTCCTCCATTGACAAAAGATTAGCAAAAAAGCTATCTTTTAATGAATCCTCTACCTCTTCCGTTGTTAACCCTAAATATTCTGCAATTTCATTAGGGGTTGCTTCACGCTGCAACGATTGCTCTAACACTTCGATTGCATGTTCTATTTTCTTTACTTTATCACGCGTTGTTCGAGGTAACCAATCTTCTTTTCTTAACCCATCTATAATGGCTCCCTTTATACGGAACGAAGCATAAGTGTCAAATTTTAGATCACGAGTGTTATCAAATTTTAAAATCGCATCATACAATCCGAAAAGTGCCAAACTTTTAATATCATCTTTGTTTACGCTTTTCGGTAGGTTGACAGCAATTCGTTGGACATGATATTGAACAAGATACATATAATTTTCAATTAATTCATTCGTATTTTTCTCATCTTTATTATGTAACCATTTATTCCACAAACTTTTTTCTGCAATTGTATCTTTGACCATCGAATCACCTCATTTCTATACTAATACTATTTAAATTTGCATAACCCCACTGTTTACTGTTCGAACTTCCAGCATACCTGTTTCAATATTGAATTCAATTGTTCTCCCTTTATTTCCACCAACATCTTGTGCTACAACAGGAACTCTATGCTCTTTTAATTTTGCAAGCACCGCTTCCACATTTCTTTCACCAATTTTCAACATATTATTATCAGATTGAAACGAAAACATATGTGCTCCTCCAGCAATTTTTGCTTTCAATTTTGATTTACGTGCTCCTTCAGAAAGTAGCTGTTCTAAAAGTAAATCAATCGCTGTATCTGCATACTTCATTACGTTCGCTATTGCTTTTTTGGATGCAGTTGATTCTGGTAACATCACATGCGCAAGTCCGGCTATAGATTGTTCATAGATGACAACGCCCACGCAAGAACCTAATCCAGAAGTTTTTAATGTATTTGGTATCTTTGTAACCTGTAAATCTGCAATCCCTACTTTAACAACAGTTGCGATGGTTGTCATTTCTCTTCGACCCCTAGTGCTTTGAATATTTCATCAAAAGAGTCAGGGTCGGGTAATAAAAAGAAATGTCCTTTCACCGACTCATTTGATTGTTCTTCTTCCTCTATCTTCGTATCAACAATAATTGCGTAGTCACTTTCCTGAGATATCTCAAGAAGTCCTTGCATCAAAATAGCTGCTGCCATATCAATCGCCAAATTAGGTACTGTCGGTTGCATATTAATAGATGTAAAATCAGATAAAGCTGACAAATAAGACCCTGAAAGAATATTACCTATCTCTGATATAGCTGAAATAGCCAGTTCATTTTCTTCCAAATTTTCACCGGATACGCCCGTTAATTGTTCAACTAATAAACTCGATTCCTCGGGTGACAGCACAAAGAACATACTTCCTGGTGCTTCACCTTGTATTCTTAAGAATACACTAACGATTACTTGTTCAGGTCCACCTACATATTCCATTAATTCATTGAATCCGACAATTTTAATTGAGGGGACTGTCATTTCTATTTTTTTTCCTAATAAACTTGACAGTGCGGTAGCAGCATTCCCAGCACCAATATTACCTATTTCCTTTAACACGTCTAAATGTTGTTGCGATAGGTTATCCATATTGACCATTTACTTAACCTTCTTGCCCTGCTGCAGCGCGATATGACTCTAGTGATAATACTCGTTCCAGATCTAAAAGCATGATGAGTCTCTTGCCGACTTTTGCTACCCCATTTATATAATCTGCATCAATTGTTCCAATAACTTGTGGAGCAGGTTCAATTATATCTTCTGGAATTTCTAACACATCATAAGCAGCATCGACAATAAAGCCTACATCATATTTCTCCAAATGAATAATGATGATTCTTGTGCTTTCCGTATATTCTGTAGTAGTCATACCGAATCGCTCTCGCAAATCAATAATTGGTGTCACAACTCCTCGGAGATTAATAACACCTTTAACGAAATTTGCTGTTTTCGGAACTCTAGTAATATGCTGTATCCGTTCAATCGCACCAACAACTTCAACAGGAATCGCATATTCTTCTTGGTCCAACTCGATAATAATCGACTTGTGATTGCTGATTGCTTCTTCCATGTTAACCCTCCTAATTTATTAATGAGTTTGTATCGACAATTAGCGCTACCTGTCCATCGCCTAGAATGGTAGCACCTGAAATAGCAAACACATCTCCTAAATAGTCACCTAACGATTTTAAAACAATTTCTTGCTGACCGATGAAGGAGTCAACAACAAGTCCTGCCATCTTGTCTCCTTTTCGGATAATAACAACGGAAGATAACTCCTCTTCTTCATTCTCAGTTGGTACTTCAAATACATTTTTTAAATCTAGTAACGGTACTACTTTTCCTCTAAAGTCAATGACCTTTTTATTATGTGCATTTAAAATTTCTGATCTATTAATAATGGCAGTTTCAATAATAGACGATAATGGGATTGCATATTTTTCCTTTTCAACTTCTACTAATAATACAGAGATGATGGATAGAGTTAATGGTAGTTGTATGGAAAATAGCGAGCCTTTGCCTTCTTCAGATTCGATCGTAATGTTACCACCAAGTGATTCAATAGTATTCTTCACAACATCTAAACCGACACCACGACCAGAGACATCACTAATCTTATCTGCAGTTGAAAAGCCACTAGACATAATTAGTTGATATACTTCTTTATCTGTTAACTGATTAGCTTCTTCAGTTGTAATCACGTTATTGGAAATTGCTTTGTTTACTACTTTATCTCTATTTATTCCTGCTCCATCATCAGAGATTTCGATAAAGACATGGTTACCACTATGGTAAGCTTGTAACAATAAATGTCCTTCTTCATTTTTACCATTAGCTACTCGTTGTTCAGGCGTTTCCACACCATGATCTAATGCATTTCGAATCAAGTGTACGAGCGGATCACCAATTTCGTCGATAACGGTACGATCCAACTCTGTTTCTGCTCCGACAATTTCCAGGTTGATTTTCTTGCCAAGATCTTTTGATAATTGACGAACCATCCGTGGAAATCGATTGAACACTTGTTCTATCGGAACCATTCTCATATTCAAAATAATATTTTGTAAATCGCCTGAAATCCGAGACATTCTCTCAACTGTTTCTTGTAATTCTGCATGTTTAAGATTTGCCGAGATCTGTTCTAAGCGGCCTCTATCGATAACTAATTCTTCAAATAGATTCATTAATCCATCCAGTCGATCTATGTTAACTCGTATCGTTTTACCAGTAACGCCTTTAGCCGTCTTTTTCTTACTATCTTCTGATTCTTTGCTTTTATTTTCAGATACTACGTCGTTGTTAGCGGACGTTTCTTTTTCCGTTTTATTGTTATCTCTATATTTTTCGTTCATAAACGTTGATACCGAAACTTTTTCAATTTCAGACACCTTGAGAACTTTTTGTTTTACTTCATCTGGGCTATCTTTCGTTACTAGTAAAACATGAAACTGAAGATCAAAGTTTTCTTCTTCAAGTTCTTGTACTGTTGGGTCGGACTTAATTACTTCTCCAATCTGCTCCAATACTTCAAAAACCATATAAACACGAGCAGCTTTTAATAGACAATTTTCATTTAATTTTATGGTTACTTCTAAATTTTCAAATCCTTTTTCTTTCGATTGATCTATAATAGCTAATTCGAATTGATCTAATTGATCAAAATGTGGCTGATCATTGCTTACTGGTTTTGTTTTATTAGCACTATTATCTCTTTCATTTACTTTCTCTACTTCTTCATTATTTTCGATAGCTAGTAATTTACTTACTAACTCCTGTACATCTGAGGAACCGTCTCCTCCTTCAGAAATATCGAGAACCATTCCTTCAAGTTGGTCAACCGCCTGAAAAATTACATCGATGATGTCAGAAGTGATCTTTAACTGGCCATTTCGTACCGCATCAAGTACATTCTCCATCTTATGGGTTAAATCAGCCAGATCTTGAAAGCCCATTGTTGCCGCCATTCCTTTTAAAGTATGAGCTGATCGGAAAATTTCACCTACTGTATCCATATTTTCCGGCTCATTTTCTAACACTAACAATTGATCATTTAATGATTGGATATGTTCTTTACTTTCCTCAATAAATACTTCCAGGTACTCATTATTTTCCATCGGTATTTCACCTCTTCTAAGGAATTTTTTGCATTAATACTTGACTAATTCTATCTAGATCTTCTACGTAGTCTACTAAACTGGTTTTTACTGCGGCTTGAGGCATACCATATACTACACATGTTTCTTTTGACTGAGATATTGCAATAGTTCTTGGATGTTTCTTTTTCAGTTGTACCATACCATTTGATCCATCACTTCCCATTCCAGTCAATATTACGGCTAAAGGGTGACAATTTTGTATTTGGGCAATCGATTCAAACAAAACATCTACAGACGGCTGGTGACCATTTACCGGTTTTTCTTTTTTTACTTCTGCATACAATTTGTTTCGAATCTCTTTTACTCTAAACTGATTTCCTCCAGGAGCTAAATACACGTTTCCATTTTCAATTACATCCCCATCTTCTACTTCCTTTACTTTTACCTTTGACAATTTATCGAGTCGTTCAGCTAATGATTTTGTAAATCCTTTTGGCATATGCTGAACAATAACAACTGGTGATGGATAATTAGCAGGTAATTTCGTAATAATTTCTTGTAATGCTCTAGGTCCTCCAGTGGAAGATCCTATGGCGACAATTGGTCGATTACTTGAAATAGGTTTATAGCTTTTCGGTGTAATGGTTGTGGATGCATTGACTAAAAATTTGTAATTAGCTCGTGAAGCATTCTCCACCTTTTGAATTATTTCTCGTTGAATATCGGCAATATTCAGCGATATTGAACCAGACGGTTTTGCAATAAAGTCAACAGCACCGTATGACATAGCTTCTATTGTTTTATCTGCCCCCGATTTTGTTAAACTGGACAGCATGACAACAGGGGTAGGCGCCTTTACCATAATTTCTTTCAAAGTCGAAATCCCATCCATTACTGGCATTTCTACATCTAACGTAATTACATCCGGCTTCAATTCGATTACCTTTTGTAATGCATCCTTTCCATTTCTTGCTGTAGCTACTACTTCTAAATAAACAGATGAATGGAGGATATTTGATATCATCTTTCTCATAAATGCTGAATCATCAACAACTAATACACGTTTTGTCATCAGAGATTTCTACCTTTCTGTCATAAATCTTCTAAGTCTGTTGAGAAATCCTAGACCTTCTGAATTTTCCGACATTTCCCCCAGATAATTATTAGTAACATGTTCAAGAGCAACCGATGCTTTTGATTTAGGATTATGAATGATAAAAGGTTTCTGCGCTAAGACAGCTTCGGTAACAGCTGAATCATCAGGAATTGTTCCAAGTGTAGTAATCTCATGATCCAAAAAGCGTTTGACAGCGCTATGCATACGGTTCATAACCTCAATACCTTGTTTATTATTTTTAGAACGGTTAATAATTAAATGAAATTTAGTCGCTTGTTGTAATAGAACATGTTTTATCATGGAATATCCATCTGTCATCGAAGTTGGCTCTGGAGTTGTAACAAGAATACATTCGTCCACAGCTAGAATGTAATGTATTGTTTCGTGTGTAACCCCCGCCCCCATATCAAAAATGATATAGTCATATTCTCCCATAATCTGTTCTAACTGCTCAAGAAAATACTGTAATCTCTCGTCATCCAACAAGAAAATATCATCTTGACCACTACCACCAGGGATATAGTATAAGGCATTTGGTCCTATTTCTATAATATCATATATTGACAAATTTTTCTCGAACATATTTATAATTGAATAGCTTGAACTTTTCCCTAGTAATATATCAATGTTTCCCATTCCTATATCTAGGTCGAATAGTAAAACTTTTTTACCTTTTTTAGCTAAAGATAAAGAAAAATTCAATGCAATATTAGACTTTCCTACTCCGCCTTTACCACTAACCACCGCTATCGTTTTAGCATGGTACTGGCTGTGAACACCTTTTAATTTTTTTCTTAGCTTCGCTGCTTGATCCGCCAATTTTAATCACCAACTATTAATTTTGCAATATGATCTATGGAAACTTCCTCAATATCATCTGGTACATCCTGACCATTAGTCATATAAGCAATTCCAATTTTATACTTTAGACATAAATTTAATATCGATCCATAAGTAGCTGTTTCATCTTTCTTCGTTAAAATAAGTTGTTTAATTGGTATGGTATCAAATTGTTGATAGATCTCTTCTAAATCCTTCGCTCTCGTTGTTAATGAAAGAACTAGATACGTATTTACTTCATGCTTTAAATCAACAATTTTACCTAATTCTTTAATGTATTGTTCATCTCTAAAGTTTCGACCAGCTGTATCAACGAAAACATAATCATAATCTTGAAACTTTCTTTTAGCTTTTTGATAATCATCTAGATTGTAGGCTATTTCGATTGGAACATCTAGAATTTTTGAATATGTCTTTAATTGCTCAATCGCTGCAATTCGATACGTATCTGTGGTGATGAAAGCTACCTTTTTTTGCCGATTCAATACACAATCTGCTGCTAACTTTGCTATTGTCGTAGTTTTTCCAACTCCAGTTGGTCCAACTAGATGAATAAATTTTTTATCAAAAATTTCACCACCAAAAGTCCCTTTATTGGCAATTCGATGCTTTATCTCAAAAGACAATTGATTTTTCATTTGCGACTCTTCTATCTCATCGTCCTTCAATCTTTCTTGTATTGATTCGATCAACTCATAAGCAATTTCCTGATCTACTTCTTGATTGATTAATTGATCGTACACCAACTGATATTCCTGTTTAAAAGTGGCATTCTTCGTAGCATTCTTTTGCATCCAGTGCTTCATTTCGCGTATTTCCTTCAGAACATCTTCTTGATTAGGACTCACTGGTTTCGATTTAACCTTAGCAAGTGCGTCTGATTCAATTTTACCGGTTAGATTTTTTTTCTTTGGTAACGTTGCGTTATCAATTGCCGCCAATACTTCGATTTTTCTTTTTTTGAAAAGTCCTAAAAATCCACCTTCATGTATAACTCTAGAATTTAATATAACGGCATCTGAACCTAATTCTTTTCTAACAACCTGCATTACTTCCGGCATTGTAGAACCCTTAAACTTTTTTACTTTCATGCTACATTCACCACCCCGATGCTTTGAATTTCTGCAGTTGGTTCCAGTTCATTATAGGAAAGTACGATCACATGTGGATAAAAACGATCTAATAGTTGTTTAAAATACATTCGAATAGTTGGAGAGCATAAGATTACAGGTGTCTCTTCCTGCAAGCTCATGTTCTCTACATTTTCTGAGACAGATTGAATCACTTGTTGTTGTGTATCAGGCTCCATTGCTAAATAACTGCCGTGTTCTGTTTGCTGTATATGCTCTGCAATTAATTTCTCTACTTCACCAGAAACAGTTATGACCTTCAATTGTTGTTTACCTTGCAGAATATCATTTGTAATCTGTACGGATAATGATTGTCTAACATATTCAGTTAATAAATCGGTATCAGTTGTCATTTTGGCAAAATCAGCCAAAGTTTCGAAAATAACTGGTAAGTTTTTAATAGATACGTTCTCTCGTAATAGTTTTGCCAATACTTTTTGAACGTCCCCAACAGCTAATGGCTCTGGAGTTACCTCTTCTACTAGAATTGGATTAGATTCTTTTAGATGATCGATTAATTGTTGTGTCTCTTGTCGGCCAATTAATTGATGTGCAAATCGTTTAATTATTTCTGTTATATGGGTGGAAACAACAGACGGCGGATCTACGACAGTATAACCGGACATTTCCGCATCATCTCTAACCTCATCTGTTATCCACTTAGCAGGTAATCCAAAAGCAGGTTCAACTGTATCAATACCTTCTAGTTCATCATTTTCAATACCTGGGCTCATTGCTAAATAATGATCAAGTAATAATTCCCCTCTAGCTACTTCATTTCCTTTTATTTTAAGGCGATATTCATTTGGATTTAATTGAATATTATCTCGAATTCTTACAACTGGAATAACTAATCCTAATTCAATTGCCAATTGGCGTCTAATCATAACAACACGATCTAACAAATCACCGCCTTGATTAGAATCTGCTAAAGGAATTAATCCATAACCAAACTCAAATTCTATTGGATCCATATTAATTAGACCGACAACATTATCTGGTGATTGCATCTCTTCTGACTCTGATTCATCTATTTGATCATCTGTTGGTACTTCTTCTGCCTGTGTCCTTCTCGATAAGAAATAAGCACTAATAATTAATACAGCTGCAATCATCGTTGTAAGACCAAAATTAATAGGTGTAAATCCTAAGAAGAAGATAGTACCACCTGCTACATAAAGCAGAGTTGGATATCTAAGTAATTGTTGGCTAACATCAGCACTTAGATTCCCCTCTGAAGCTACTCTCGTAACTACGATTCCGGTAGCTGTTGATATAAGTAATGCCGGAATTTGGCTCACTAAGCCATCTCCAACTGTTAAGCGCATATATGTATCAATAGCTTCATTAAAGGTTAACCCTAGCTGTGCCATACCAATAATAAGACCAAATATAATATTGATAAGTACAATAATAATACCTGCAATAGCATCCCCTTTGACAAATTTACTAGCTCCATCCATCGCCCCATAAAAATCGGCTTCATGTTCGATTTTCTCACGGCGTTCTTTCGCTTGTTGTTCATTGATCATGCCGGCATTTAAATCAGCATCTATACTCATTTGCTTTCCTGGCATAGCATCCAAAGTAAAACGCGCTGCCACTTCGGATACACGTTCACTACCTTTGGTAATAACTAAAAATTGTATGATAACTAAAATTACAAATACTACAAAACCTACCAAAGGGTTATCTCCGATAACGAATGTACCGAACGTTTCCACTACTCCACCTGCGTCTGCTTCTGATAGAATCGAGCGGGTAGTAGACACATTCAAACCTAATCGAAACAAAGTCAATAACAAAAGTAACGAAGGAAAAACAGAGAATTGTAAGGCCTCTGTTGTATTGATAGCAACTAATATAACGATTAATGCTAGAGATATATTGGTTAAAATCAGAATACTTAATAACCACCCTGGGAGAGGGATAACTAACATAATAATAATAGATATAACACCAAATAAAACGGAAAAATCTCTAGCTTTCATCCTCTTACAACTCCTTTACGTAACACAACGATCTTAAATCTTCTTTTGAATTCGATAAACATAAGCCAAAATTTCCGCCACAGCCTGGAAAAATTCTTCCCCTATGACTTCATCAATTTCCACTTGATCATATAATGCTCTTGCTAAAGGTCGATTTTCCACCATAACTACTTCATGATGTCGCGCAATATCCTTTATACGCATCGCAACAAAATCGACACCTTTCGCAACAACATATGGCGCATCAGCCTTTGATTCATCGTATTTAATTGCAATCGCATAATGAGTTGGATTGGTAATAACAACATCCGCATTCGGCACTTCACTCATCATTCTTTGCATCGCCATTTGCCTTTGTTTTTCTTTAATTTTTGATTTGATTAAAGGATCACCTTCGATGTTTTTATGTTCATCTTTGATATCATTTTTAGACATTCTGTTTTGCTTTTCGAAATCGTATTTCTGATAAGCATAATCAATTACCGATATAATCAGTAAGCCAATTGCTGCTGCAATCCCCATCTGGATTGTCATCTGGCCGAAAAAAGCTAAAGCTCCATTTACCTCTTTATCGACTAACATCATCATTTCATCCCGATTCATCCATATGATAGAGAACGTAATAACTCCTACCACGATAATTTTCAAAAGCGATTTAACTAACTCTACCAATGCTCTTGCAGAAAAAATTCTTTTAGCACCTTGAATAGGATCTATTTTATTTAACTTCATTTTTAATGGTTCTGTGGAAAATAAAAAGCCGATTTGCATAAAATTTGAAGCCAGTCCTGCGACAATAGCAATTAACATAATCGGTGCGATCGCAATACTGATATTAAATAAGATATCTAAAAACATGCTGAATAATTCATCCTCCGTTACTTCATGATGAATATATTCAGTAAATGACTTGCTGTACATGTTGGTCATTGTATTCTTCAGCAAATCACCTGTTACAAGCAGAATAATAAACACAAAAAATAATAATATTGCTGTATTTACATCTTGACTTTTTGCCACTTGGCCTTTCTTACGAACATCTTGTCTTTTCTTTGGAGTTGCTTTTTCAGTTTTTTCTCCAGCGAAATACTGGAGGTCCAGACGTAATTTCATGATCTAAGCACCTCCGAACATACGAATAAGACTTTGTATTGTTTCTAATGTGAATTGAAAAAGTTGTTGCACGATCATCATGTAAAATGGTACAAACATAAAAAGTACAGCAAATGAAACCAAAATCTTCAGTGGCAGTCCAACAACAAATACATTAAGCTGTGGAACCGTTCTTGCTATAATACCTAACGCTACATCTACTAAAAACAAGCAGCCAACTATTGGAAGAGCTAATTGAAAAGCCATTAAAAACATTTTACTAAAAGTCTGCAGGATAAAGTCTATATTATTAAATTGAAACAACTGGTCTAGAGGAAGTTCCTCAAAGCTATACATGAGTCCATTAAGTAGTAAATGATGTCCATCTACTGATAATAAAAATAATATAGCAAGTGTATAAAAATACTGACCGATTAATGGACTTTGCGCACCAGTTTGCGGATCAACCACATTCGCTATTGCAAAACCCATTTGGAAATCGATGAAACCTCCCGCAATCTGTATTGCAGCTAAAATGATATAAGCAATTAACCCTAATAGTAAACCTATCACTGCCTCTTTCATAATCAATAATATGTACATGCCATCAAACGTTAGATTTGGGACTTCTAGTGTATAAAACATTATCCATGCTAGGAAAACACCAATTCCAATTTTTAATTGAGCAGGTATATTACGATAAGAGAAGATTGGTACTGTTGCAAAAAAAGCCATCACTCTTACCACTATTAATATAAAAGCTGGAAATCGACTGATATCTAATAACTCAAACATACATTATCCCACAAACTGATTAATATTTTGAAATAAATTTGCCGCAAATTCTACCATTGTTGCTAGCATCCAAGGCCCAAATATAACTATCCCTAACAAAACTGCGACAATTTTTGGTATAAACGCAAGCGTTTGTTCTTGTATTTGAGTAGTCGCCTGAAAAACACTTACTAATAAACCCACTACCAATGCCAGCAATAAAAGTGGCCCTGTTACCATTAAAATGGTGAATATACCTTGCTCTGCTAACGAAATGACAAATTCTCCACTCACTATCAGTATCCCCTCTCAAACTATGTCACAGTGGTTAGAAACCATCTAATAATGAATGTGTAATTAAGTACCACCCATCTACTAGAATAAATAATAATATTTTAAATGGTAATGAGATCATTACCGGAGGCAACATCATCATCCCCATCGACATTAAAACACTAGCCACAGCCATATCAATCACAAGGAATGGAACAAATATCATAAACCCCATTTGAAAAGCTGTTTTCAATTCACTAATAGCAAAAGCCGGAACTAATGTGGTTAAAGGGATATCCTGAACTGATTCTGGCCTTTCTATTTCAGCATAATTCATAAATAATGCTAAATCTTTTTGTCTTGTATGCTTCGCCATAAACTCTTTAATAGGAATACTTGCATTATCATATGCCTCTTCTAACGTTATTTCTTCAGCAAATAACGGTTGTAATGCTTGCTCGTTCACTTCTTGGAAAGTCGGTGCCATTATAAAAAATGTCATAAATAAAGCAAGCCCGACTAAAACTTGATTTGGTGGCATTTGCTGCGTTGCTAGTGATGTTCGAACAAATGAGAGAACAATCAATATTCTGGTAAAACTGGTCATCAAAATTAAGATACTAGGAGCCAATGAAAGAACAGTTAAGAGCAACAGTAAACGGACAGATGTGGAGATACTTTCTGAATCTGCCCCAGAGAAAACGTCAATCAGATGAATGATCATTTTCTTTACTACTTTCTTTTAATTTTTGATATACTTTCTTTCTTCCTTCTTTCATTGTGGTTAGCTCCTTGTTAAATAAAGATGTAAAATTTTGGTTCTTGGTTTGGGATGATTCTATTGGTTGTTTTACCAGCTTCGATTTCCATTTCTCTAACGAATCAGTAGTTTCTTCTTGGTTCATTAATTGTTCAATCGTTCCAGGATCCGTTATTTCCATTAATAATTCGATATTATCTGCTACACCAATGACAAAAAAGCGATCCCCTATTTTAATAGTTTGGATGGATTTATTCGATCCAACAGCTATTCCGCCGTAATTTTCAATGACTTGATGCTTTTTAAGAAACCCATTCTTTTTTCGCAAATATTTTGCTATGAACACAATCAACCCAATGACAATTGCTAAAGCGAAAATAAGTTGGATAAAACTCCCTATAAAACTTGGAGAGTCTGCAGTGGTTAGTTGCTCATCGGTAGTTTCTTCATTTTCTTCTTCTAGTTGTATTTCTTCTTCATTATCAAACATATCATTTACCATCGTACTAGCTTCCATAGTAGGAGTAAAACTTCCTATTATGAAGGTGATAGATAATATGGTTAGTAGAAATTTAAGGTTAATACCGATCACCTCATTAACCAATAACTTTGGAAATTGCTTCAATTACTCGATCTGCTTGGAATGGTTTTACAATAAAGTCCTTAGCACCTGCTTGGATTGCATCAATTACCATTGCCTGCTGTCCCATCGCAGAACACATAATTACTTTAGCATCCCCATTAATACTTTGGATTTCTTTTAATGCAGCAATACCATCCTTTTCTGGCATCGTAATATCCATTGTAACTAAATCTGGTTGTAATTCTTTATACTTTTCCACAGCTTCTTGTCCATCTTGTGCTTCTCCAACTACGTCATAACCATTTTTGGTTAAAATATCTTTGATCATCATTCTCATGAAAGCTGCATCGTCAACTATTAGTACGGTTTTCGCCATATCTATCATTCCTTTCAATTATTACTTTAATTGTTTTAATCTGTCTTCTCTACTTACGATATCTGTTACTCTAACACCAAAGTTTTCATCAATTACTACTACTTCACCTTTGGCGATCAATTTTTGATTAACTAATATATCCACTGGTTCACCTGCTAATTTATCTAACTCCACAATAGAACCTGATGATAATTCTAGAATTTCTTTTACAGTCCGTTTTGTTCTTCCTAATTCGACTGTTACTTGCAACGGTATATCCATTAGTAAATCTAGATTTCTCTTCTCATTTGGTTGTAAAGATACATCCTCAAAGCTAGAAAAGGAAGCAGCCTGTACATCTTGATTCATTCCTGTTGGATAACCTCCTAATTGTTTAGGCTCATGCGGCTGTGCTGTCGTTTGTGATTGGTTAATTGTTGCTTGCTCTTGTATCGTTTGAGAATTAGGAGTAGCTACCTGTCCGTAGCTATCATTCGCTACATTTATATTATTTGCTTCAGTAGCTTCTTGGTTCGATTCCACTATTTTTTCTGGTGAATTTAATAATTCTTCCACTAATTCTTTAGCAAACGCAACTGGTAATAATTGCATAATTTTTGAATCAATTAAGGTACCTATCTTCAAATGAAAAGAAACCTTTATTAATACATCTTCATTTGGAGTTAATGATTCCGTTTCTTCTTCTGTAACATTTATGATGGAAGTAGTCGGAGGTGATATATCCACCCTTTTATTAAATACAGTTGACATACTTGTTGCAGCTGTACCCATCATTTGATTCATTGCTTCTTGAACAGCACTTAAATGAATATCATTTAACTCATCCGTTTCTGGATCACCATTGCCACCTAGCATTAAATCTGCAATGATTGCTGCATCTTTTGATTCAAGAATAAATAAATTTACTCCACTAAAGCCTTCCGTATATTTTACTTCAACCCCAACGTATGGTACCGGAAATTCTTCCTCTAATTCACCTTTATGTAGAACACTGATGGTTGGCGTTGTTATTTCTACTTTCTGATTTAATAAAGTAGACAGAGTCGTAGCCGAACTACCAAAAGATATATTACCAATTTCCCCTAAAGCATCTTCTTCTATGGATGATAGATATTCACCTGCGGAAGGAGCCCCATTGGAATCCAATTCTTCACCAGTATCATCAGAGCTATTCAATAGTGCATCTATTTCATCTTGGGATAACATTCCATCATTCATCATCCTGATCCCCTCCCTTTATTTCGTCTAATACTTGCACTGCCATCTTTTGTTTTTTCTTACCAGGCTGCACCAGAAATTTAGGCTCTTGGCCAACCTGTAGTGTTAGCGGCTGATCAATACTTTTATCTAATACAATCGTATCGCCGTCACCTAAAAACATAAATTCTTCTAAAGTAATTGAGGTTTCTCCTAATATTACAGACATATCCAACGTTGTTTGTTTAATGTTATGTGAAATAGATTCATATTCTTCTGGTTTTCTTTCCTTCGAATTTTCATGTTGCATCCAATAATGTACAGATAACTTTGGAATAATTGGCTCTAAAACAACATGAGGTATGCAGATATTAATCATCCCACTGCTATCACCAATGGTGGTATCCAGTGATACAACCACCACCGTTTCATTTGGGGATACCAGTTGTAAAAATTGCGGATTTACTTCAAAGTCCTCTAGGATTGGATTAATTTCTGTTACAGATCCCCATGCCTCTTGTAAATTATCCAAAGCTTTCTCAAATAGCTGAGACATAAGTGATGTTTCGATTTCAGTTAGATTTTCAATCTTGTTAACACTACTTCCTTTACCACCAAGCATCCGGTCTAGCATTGCATAAGCTATATTAGGATTAAATTCAAATATGATTCTTCCATCCAATGGTTCTACACTGTACACATTTAATATGGTTTTAGTTGGAATCGATCGAATGAACTCTTCATAAGGAATTTGATCAACGGATGCAACTGCTATATGAACATAAGTCCTTAATTGTGCTGAAAAATAGGTTGATAACAACCTGGCAAAATTATCATGAATTCTCGAAATGCTTCTAATTTGATCCTTTGAAAACCTTAGTGCTCGTTTAAAATCATACACTTTTATTTTTTTATCTTTTTCTTCTTCTATTAGTTGATTGGCATCCATTTCACCAGATGATAAAGCTGATAATAAGGCGTCAATCTCATTTTGCGATAATACTTCATCTGCCATTTTCTCACCTCCATTCGGAGTAACCTACTGGATAACTTTACTTATAATTAACACATCGACAATTTGACCTTCTGTCATATGTCCATTCATAGCTGTCTTCATATTACTTTCTAACTCCGTTAAATTCTCTTGAAAGTCTTGTGCCGTCAAATCAACTGATAATTTAATGAATTCATTTTTTACCTGGAATTCTCTTTTTTCAATTTCCTCTAATGAATCTTTATTATTAGTAATAAATTGAAATTGAATTAATACGTAATTACCATCATTAAGATCTGTTCTAATTTCTTCAGTTGTATACGAGTATTTCACCATTTCATCAATCGTCATTGCTTTGCCCTCGTTGCCAGAACTGCTTAGTAGAAAATATAATGTTCCTGCCCCTGCTATTGTTATCACTAATAGTGTCGCTACTAAAATTTTTATTAATCTAGGGTTCATTCCTTTGTTCACCTACTTCTTTTTGAAGTTGATATAGACCAATTTGCTTATAAAACTCTTTTACCATTTCCTTCACTTCCTCTTCTGCTTCTCTTACAAATATCTTCTTTTGAGCAGTTAACGTGATGGTTGTATCTGGTAAAGATTCAATTCGTTCTATGTAAATAGCATTAATGGTAATGCTATCACCATTTAGTTTCGTTAATGTAATCATAGATTTAGAGAGTTAAGGACTAGAGCCTTAACTCTCTTCCTCCTTTTATCGTTTTAAGTTAACTAATTCTTGTAAAATTTCATCTGAGGTTGTAACAATTCGTGTATTTGCCTGGAATCCACGTTGTGCTGTAATCATTTCTGTAAATTCTTCCGCCAAATCAACATTAGACATTTCTAACGCTCCTGAAACAATAGAAGCGGTACCGACTGATTCTGGTTCAAATAGAAATGTACCATTTTCCTCCATTCTTCCGGCGTTAACAGAATCTTGAAACATGTTAGCCCCAACCTTGTTCAAACCACCAGGATTGGAAAATTTAGCTAGCATGATTTGACCAGCTACTTGTGTCTCACCATTTTCAATATAATTAACAACTCCATTGCCTTGTATGCTAAAGCTTTGTGCTGTATCTGGAATACGAATCCTAGAAAGTCCCTCTATTGGATTCCCTTCAGGGTCTGTACCATCTTGTCCTAACAAGTAATCACCATTTGCATTAACAATATATCCCTCATTATCCAAATATAAATTCCCTGCTCTTGAATACGTGATATCCATTTGATCTGTATCGCCATTGTCAATATTTTCACCAGTTACAAATACAAACATGCCATCTCCTTCCAACTGAAGGTCTAACGGTCGTTCCGTTGTTTGTCGGTTCCCTTGTGTATGGATATTATCAATTGCGCCTAATTGAACACCAGTACCTACCTGTGATGGATTAATCCCACCACGAATATTGGTTGGGGCACTTGCTCCAGTAACGGCTTGACTCATCATATCTTGAAACATTACTCGCCCCTTTTTGTAACCGGTAGTATTAACATTAGCAATGTTATTACCTATAACATCCAGTTTGGTTTGAAACCCCTTCATTCCTGAAACCCCTGCATACATCGAACGTAACATTTACTTAACTTCCCTTCTCTTTGATATTTTATATAGCTACCGCTGTCGGTTGGCAGCTTTCGGCTTCCCTGATAGGGTCCAGCCTAATCTATTAAAATGGTTCCATTGATATTAGTGAAAATTTTACTGCTTAGCTCGCCCTTATCTAATGCGGTAATCACTTTTTTGTTTTGGGCATTTACAATAAATGCTGCATCACTCATAATCACTAGCGACTCTTTCACACCTTTATCCTTTGCTTCGTCTAATTTCTCATTCATCCTGTTCCAGTCTGATTCACTTAACACAATATTTCGTTGTATCATTCTGTTACTGGCATGTTTGCTCAGTTCAATATCCTGCTGTTGTTTGAATACTGTAGAAAAATCACTTGATTTATTCGTTTTATTAATATTCTTATTGGGAACAAGCGGATGATGAAAAGCATGTATCCGGTTATCCATTCTATCCCTCCTTTATTCCGGGGAAGGATTATTAATTTTGAGCACCTCATCAGTAAAAATCTTTATGTCGTTATCTAATTCTATTACAGCATAGCCTTGCTTTTCTGATATTGCTATCACTTCAGCACTTACTATCTCTTTTGGTTCAGCAATCATACCAGTATCTTCATCAATACGGTAATAACTGACTTCTTTCCCTATTAAATGACTATATTGAATAACTGGTGAAACGATTTGATTATGCACTAGCATTTCAATAGAATTAGACATATTCATCATTTGCTCTAATGACGAAAAAGTTGCCATTTGTGAGATAAACTCTTTATCTTCCATCGGATTTAATGGATCTTGGTTTTGCAATTGAGCCATTAAGATTTTTAAAAACTCATCTTTTCCTAAATTATTGTTAACCTCTCTTGATTGCTTTTGGTTAGCTAAATAATATGATGGGTCAATCGAAGTCACTTTATTTCACCTACACTTTCGCATCCATCAGCACATCATGGAACGATTGATGTTCTTGAGACTCATGATGGGATTCTTGTTCTTCATGGTCGCTATGCTGTTGTTGATTATCATTTTCTTGTGAGTTAGTACTGTCATCTGTCAGCTTATCTTGACTAGTCTGCGAGTAATTTTCCTGTTTTTCTACTAATACTTGTTGTGGTGAGAACATATGGCGAAGCTGATTCATGTTCCCCTCTAACAATTCCTTGGCAGCTTGGGTACTAGTAATCATTTTAACTGTCATCTCACCATTGATTTGTGTTAGTTTAACCGTAACTTCCCCAAGATGTTCTGGATGAAGCCTTATCATCAATTGATTTGAACCGTTGGATAACTTCATAAAATTACTATTTTTCATGACTTGCTGAAGTTGATTCATAAGCTGTTTGTGAACTACTTGTTCTTCATTGTTTGTGAGTGACAAATGAATTGAATATTGTTGAACCTTAGATTGAATTTGTTGAAGAGCATCACTTCTTAGTGATTGTGTTTGTTCTTGCTTACTCGCTAATTCTAATCTTTCCATGGCATTCTCAATCCATCTTTTCACGTCGTGCTGAGTTACTTTTTGAACATTTCCATAATGCTGTTCCATTGATTGACGACTATTAAAGTTTGATAACAACTTTGACCATAGTTCAGATTTATTACCGTTGGACTCCTCAGATAGTAAAGTCTGTGCAACATTCAGCGTCTGATTGTTCATTTGTGACCATTGTTTCAACAATTGCAAGATTTCTTTATAATCAAGCTTGTGCATTGTTTGGTTTTGTATTTGCTGTAACAGCTTTTCTGTTTGTCCAATCAGCGGTAAGATATTATCTGTTAATACTCCATTACCATTCTGTTGTTGTACAACGTTATTTCGAACTAGATAGCCATCACTTGGATATACACTATGATAAGACATGGATGCTTCCAATTGCTGATTATCACGTAAACGTTGGATTTGTTCTAGAAGCTGCGTGATAATGTCAGATAAAGCTTCAGGACTTTCTAATCCTAACTGTTCAGCTATCGTTTCTAGTTGATCTTCTGTTAGATTCTCCGTTATCAGTTCTTCAGCTGTAATATCGAATTCTTCTGTCTCCAATTGACCGTTAATAGTCTCCAAAATATTGGTTAGTGCAAGTAAGTCATCTTTTGATAAATTGGCAATTAGCTCCTGAAAGGAACTATCTGATGTGGTTTCTTCATCGTAACCAGTCAGACTCGATCTTTGATTCGAATTGGTTAAACCAGACAACAGTAAATCTGAGAAGTTCGCGTTTGCTGTTTTACTTCTTATTGTGTTTGCCGGTTGAATTGCTGAACTATTTGCTAACCATTCAGTCGCTATAATCACTTTTTCACCTCCTTTCAATTCCGCAAATAACCCATTTATTCACTTACTAATAAATCTGCATAAGTTGCTGCTATTTCCGGGTCCATTTGACCAAGGATTTTCCCTCTATCTTCTGAATCTAGTTCTCTTAATAATGGTATAGCAACATTATTTGCCATGGTTTCAATAATTGGTGCAGCTGTTTTAGGTTTCATTGCAGCAAATGATGCTGCTAGTTCTTTAAAAGAATCGGAGCTTACTGGATCGTTTTCTTCTAACTCTTCTATATCTGCAATTTGAGAGGACATTTCTGCAATCTCTTCTTCTAATTCAGTAATAGTTCCATCTTTGGACTGTAATTCATATTGTAAAGCATCGATTTCTTCTTGAAGTTGGTTAATTTGATGATCCTTCTCCGCTAACTGATTGGCATGTAATTCTTCTGCATCAGTAGTTACATAATCTGCTAGAAACGGTACCTTATTTAAGGTTTCTTTCGTATATTTGCCTACATCTACACCCATAACCATAAGAATAATAACTGTTAGCAGCAATGCCAAAATTAATGGTACAAATATTACGATTAGCCATTGAAAAACACTCGGTTTCTTTTCTTTATTTTTCTTTGGATTGGTTGTCATTTCTTCACCTATCCTTACTTTTCTAGATACTTGCGAATGGAGACTTCATCCATCAACATTAAATTTTTTTTATTTTCAAATTGCTTAATTTGCTCTTCTTTTTTTTTGATAATTTTGTCCATTTTTTTCACTTCTATATAATGTTCCGTAACATGCTCTTGTAATTGATTCATATACTTTCTGGCTTTATCCACCTTTTTTTGTACACTTATTATAGAAGGTATTAAAAAATCCAAATATTGGTGGTACGATTGTAATGTTTTGATTGCTGATTTGTCTGACAAGGATTGCCTGTAGTTTTCTTCAACTAACTCTTTCTTTTTTAACAAATCGTATAACTGACTAGCATACTTTTCAAATTCCGCCGCAGCTTCTTGAAATTTAAGCTGTGCATCTTTTTTTTCATTTTCTCTAATCATTCTAATCTTTTCATAACCATGTAATGGATTCATTAGGATCTACTCCCTCTTACCAATTCTTCTAATTGCTGTAGGGCTGTTTGTTCATCTACATTTTCTGTCATATCTTGCTTTAAGACATTTAAAATTTTTGGTTGAAGTTGAATCGCCTGGTCAACAATTTGATTGGTCCCTTTCTTATACGCACCTATTTGAATTAATTCTTCATTATCTTGATAAGTAGCTAGAACGGAACGAATGTTTTGTGTCAAATCGAGTCTCTCTTTTGATACAATCTCTGGCATCACTCGACTAACTGACTGCAATACATTAATTGCTGGGAATTGTCCTTTTTCTGCTAATTTTCGATCTAGTATATAGTGACCATCTAGTATACCTCTTGTTGTATCAGCTATCGGTTCATTAAGATCGTCACCATCAACGAGCACCGTATAAAAAGCAGTAATCGAGCCAGTTTTACTTGTACCCGTTCTTTCTAAAAGAGATGGCAACATCGCAAATACTGATGGCGTATATCCTTTTGTTGTCGGTGGCTCACCAATTGCCAGCCCTATTTCTCGTTGTGCCATCGCTACTCTTGTTACAGAATCCATCATTAAGTTCACGTCATATCCCAAATCTCTAAAATATTCCCCTATTGCTGTGGCAGTATATGCTCCCTTAATCCTCATTAGAGCGGATTGATCTGATGTTGCAACCACAACGATTGATTTTTTTAAACCTTCAGGACCTAACTCGCGTTCAATAAATTCCTTCACTTCTCGACCACGTTCTCCAATTAGGGCAATTACATTAATATCTGCGTTACTATTACGAGCTATCATCCCTAAGAGTGTACTTTTTCCTACTCCACTCCCTGCAAAAATCCCAATTCGTTGCCCTTTTCCAACAGTCAGCATTGTATCTATTGCCTTTACTCCTGTTCGGACTGGCTCCTTAATTCTCGGTCTTTCGAGTGGATTAGGCGGTGCTTGTTCAGTTGGATACTCTTTTAAACCTTTTGGTAGGTGAGAACCATCCAATAGTTTCCCAGTGGAATCGATAACCTTCCCTATTAATGCTCTCCCTATTTTAATTTGCAGAGCGTTTTTGCTAGCTTCGACTAAACAACCAGAAGCAATGTTATGTAATGTCGAATATGGCATTAACAGCACTTTTTTTTCATAAAAACCAATTACTTCTGCCATTATCTTTTCATTCTTTTTTTTGGTGTGTATATAACATACTTCACCGATACGAGCTTCAGGGCCTCTGGCTTCAATTAATAATCCAATCACACGATCTACTTTTCCGTAACGTTTGTAAGAATCTGTTTGATCTATCTCATTGAGTATCATTTGTGTTTTCACGTGTGATCTCCTCCACTACATGAAAAAGTCTGGTGCTAATCTCTTCTAGTTGACTATCTACAGAAGCGTCAATTCTACCATATGGTGTTTCTATTATGATCTGTTCTCCTTGTAACTCTATAGAAGGTAATATCATAAATTCCATTTCATCGTGGATAATGGAACGCAGTTCATCCTTATTTTCTATTAGTAAAGGATAATACTTACTTGAGACAAATAACTTGATGCTTGAGCGATCTTTCACTTGTTCTATTAAGGATCTAGCAATTCCAACAAATTTGTCCTTATCTTCCTCAATGGATTGTTTTAAAATCTTTTCTGCTACAGCCAAGGCAATTTGAAGGACTGTTTCATCACTTTCCGCAATCATTTTATGATATTCCTTTTTGGCAGTACCAAGGACTTCGACAGCTTCATTTATTAATTGCTGAAATTCTTGAACGCTATCTTCCTGCCCCTGCTTAAATCCTTGTTGGTAGCCTTCTTGCTGGGCCTGTTCAATATAATGCTGCTTTTCTTCCTCCCATGCTTCGCGTAATTCATTTATTTCTGCATGAGTAGCTTCTTTCAATTGATCGGTTTGGGACAATGTTTCACTGTATTGCCGTTTTGCTTCGGCTATTTGCTGATAGATATTTTGTAATGTTTCTTGAGCGCCTTGTTTAGACAAAGTTGGATCTGTTGTTGGGATTTCAATTTTTCTTAATTTAATTTGCTTAGGTGGCAATGAATTATTAGACAATAATATCATCTCCTCCACCTCTGGCGATGACAATTTCTCCAACTTCTTCCAATCGTCTTATAACTGATACGATACGGGATTGTGCTTCTTCCACATCACGTAACCGGACAGGACCCATAAATTCCATTTCTTCTTTAAATGTTTCTGCCATTCTTGTAGACATATTATTAAAGACAATCTCTTTCACTTCATCACTAGCCACTTTTAAAGCTAATCGCAGGTCGTCATTTTCAACATCACGAATAACTCTTTGAATAGCTCGGTTATCAAGTGTAACAATATCTTCAAATACGAACATTCTTTTCTTAATCTCTTCTGCTAATTCAGGGTCATCTATTTCAAGTGTATCTAAAATAGTCCGTTCTGTACTTCTGTCCACTCCATTTAAAACTTCCACAACTGCTTGAATACCTCCAGTTTGGGTATAATCCTGTGAAACAGTGGTAGATAGTTTTCGTTCTAATATCTGTTCAACTTCGGAAATAATCTCCGGCGATGTGGAATCCATCACCGCAATTCTCTTTGCAATATCCGCCTGCATTTCTTGTGGTAATTCTGACAATATTTGGGCTGATTGTTCCGAATCCAGATAAGATAGAACTAGTGCAATAGTTTGTGGATGTTCATTTTGAATAAAATTAATAATTTGATTAGGTTCTGCCTTTCTAGCAAAGTCAAATGGTTTTACTTGTAAGGAGGACGTTAATCTGTTAAGGATATCAGCAGCTTTATCCTCGCCTAACGCCTTTTCAAGTACCGTTTTTGCGTAAGAAATTCCACCCTGCGAAATATAATCCTGTGCCATTGCTATTTCATGGAATTGTTCTAAAATTTCATCCTTTTGGGTGCCATCCACTTTTTTTACCGATGAAATTTCTAGGGTTAACTTTTCAATCTCCTCTGGTGTTAAATGCTTATACACTTGAGCAGAAACATCCGGACCTAATGAGATTAATAAAATAGCAGCTTTTTGTTTACCCGTTAGCTGTTGTCTTTTTGCCATGGTTATTAACCTCCTTTAATCCTCTGTAATCCAGCTTCTTAATAATTTCGCAAATTCTTCCGGTTTTTCCTTAGCGTATTTTTCTAATTGCTTTCGTCTCATTGAAGAATCAGAATCATCTGAGTATGTATCTGGTGATACTGCTTGTTCTGGTACTTCTGATGTTTCTACCTGTTCAATAAACTCATCTTCCTCTTTTGAACGTCTTCTTAGCATCCATATCAAAACAATAATAGCTACTAATAAAATACCGCCTACTATATATACCCATGTAGGAATACCTGGACTAGCTATAGGATTTGCTAATGTATCTGTTCCTTCAAATGGTTGGAAAACAATAGATACTTTCTCATCAGGAGCGATTTCTTCTCCATATGATTTATCAATAGAAGTAGAAATAATTGAATTTAAGATCGAAGCAACACTTTCCTCTACTGCCAATTGTTCTTGTGCTGTAAGTTGTTCCACTTCTCCATCTTCTAAAAGACGAGTATTATCAATTGCTACCTGTATTCCTAAATCTCTGATTTTGTATGGACTCTCCACAATTTCTCGTTGAATTCGATTAAATTCATTATTTACGGATTCTTTAACAAGCTCATAATCACCAATGTTCCCTTCCAATCCAGCTGGATAATTGGCGATCTCACCTTCTTCCACACCAACTGCGCCATCTTCCGGTTGAGCACCTGTAAATGATTCCGTAATCGTTTCTATACTAACTGGTAACGTGTCATTATCTTCATCAACTGGTTCAACCAGTTCTTCCACTCGTTGCTCTTGGGTAAAGTCGATATCTGCTGTTGCTGAGATAGCTACTTTATCCATTCCAATCATGGAACCTAACATTCTTTGAACATTTCGTTCGATATCTTTTTCAATCTCACCTTTAATTTGTTGTTGAGATGTGTAGGAATCACTTCCTGCTATGGCATTTTGATTATTCAAGTCAAAATATTCAAAATGTTGGTTCATTATAACGATATCATCGGTAGATAGATTTGGTATTGATTTTGATACAAGGTGATAAAGAGCATTCACTTCACTTGGTTCAAATTGATAGCCTGGTGCTGTTTGAATAACAATGGAAGCTGTGGATGGCTGCTGTTGATCACTAATAAAAACTGGTTCCTGCGGAATATTAAGATTCACTTCAGCTCCATTAATTCCGTCAATTTGTGTAATGAGATTTGCTAACTCTGTTTGCATCGCATCTAGCTTCATAACTTCAAATTCATTATCTGTTACACCCCAGGAACTGTTCTCAGCAAAAAAGGAATAATCAATGCTTCCACTATCTGGTATACCTTGTGCCGCAAGATCCACTAAAAGTGAATCTGCCATTGACTCAGGAACCTTCACTCCACTGCCAGCATCCGTTATTTCATATGCAACACCACGCGCATCAAGTTCCTCGGTAATTTGGCCTACTTCTTGGATTGACAAGTCATTATAAAGTGGAACCATATCACTTCGTGAAGAGGTCATTACTGTGATGAGGATAATGACAGCGAATAATACTCCAAATCCACCTAAAAGTAACCATTTTTGTTTTTTTGACATCGATGCGTAATAATTAGTTGCTTTGTCCTTGTATTGTTTTAATTTCTCGTTCATTTTGTGCCCCCAAAAATAATTACTTGCTTACAACAATGAATAGATTAGACTTGCATTCTCATTACTTCGTTGTATGCATCGACCATTTTTTTCTGAACTTCTACACCAGTTTGTAGCATAATACTAGCTTTTTGTGCGGTTATCATTACATCATGTAAATCATCAATTTCACCCTTGGCTAGTGCTTCTGTCTTTTGGTCTGACTCATGCTGTGCTTTATTAATGCTTTCAAGGGCTTGCTTTAGGTTATCAGCGAATGCTTGTTGTGCTTCACCTACTGTCTGTCTATTTTGTCCGGTTTGCAACGAATTTGACTGTATGTTTTCTAAAGAATATATGTTCATTATGTACTCACACCCTTAACTTTTTTTATTTACCAATTTCTAAGGCTTTCATGAGCATTGTTTTCGAAGCATTTAAAGAGGTAACATTTGCTTCATAAGATCTTGTTGCACTCATCATGTCAACCATTTCTTTTAAAGGATCTACGTTAGGCATTTCTACATAACCATCTTCATTCGCATCTGGATGGTTAGGGTTATAGATTAACTTGAATGGCTCTACTTCATCTTCTATAATCTGGGATACTTTCACTCCATTTCCGGTACTCTCTCCTCTTTGAGTACTACGGTTAAGAATGGAAGAAAAGTTTTGGTCTTTTGGACTGAACACTGTCATTTTTCTTCGATATGGTTCATATTCTCCGTCTGCATTTACTGTTGCTCTTGTTGTATCTACATTTGCAATATTGGATGAGATAGTATCCATTCTAAGACGTTGAGCAGTCAGACCACTTCCGCTAGTATTTATTGCACCAAATATAGACATAATCAATTGCCTCCTCTAATAACGCTTTGTAAACTATTAAATTTTCCGTTAATTCGATCTACTAATCCTTGGTAATAGATTTGATTTTTTGCTAGCTCTGTCATTTCTTTATCGATATCAACATTGTTTCCATTATGGTTGTACATTGTACTGTTGTCCGTGGTTATTCTTATATCCGATTTTTCTGTTGAAAATGGGATATGTCGTTCATTTGTTCTCGTTGCTTGAAAATGATTAGATAATTCATTTTTTAAGACATCATTAAATTGCACTCGTTTTGCTTTATAATTAGGTGTATCTGCATTCGATATATTATGAGCTATCGTTTTATTTCTTACAGATGCATACTGGAGTGAATTTTCCAGCGTTTGAATGGTCCCGCCAAATAAAGACATAATATTCCCCTCACTTTTTATTAAACCGTCATAAAAATACTTTTTCTATCGAATATTGTAAAGTAAATAATCTATCCTGTCTATGACTTATCGTCATATTCTTACTAAAGTAGTGTATTTTTTTTGAAAAAACAGGACTTTAGTCTTGTTTCTACGTGCTTATTTTGTGATTTTTTGATCTTTTATGTCGGATTGAGCATTACGAATTAAGCGATATTAATTAAAAACAAAGAATAAAAAAGATCTCCTCTTTAAAGAGGAGATCTTTTTTTTAGTAAGCATAGAATAAAATGGTGCTAAAATCTATCGTGGATAAGACAATCAATGTACTTTTTTTAACCATTTTGCTTTTTTAATTCTGTTAAGAATTTATCGTTTAAAACTTTAATATACGTCCCTTTCATCCCTAAGGATCTTGACTCGATCACGCCTGCACTTTCTAATTTTCTAAGTGCATTGACAATTACAGAACGTGTTATCCCAACTCGATCAGCAATTTTACTTGCTACAAGTAATCCTTCGTTACCATCTAACTCTTCAAAAATATGTTCAATTGCCTCCAGTTCACTGTAGGATAATGAGCTTATTGCCATTTGTACTACTGCTTTACTACGTGCTTCTTCTTCAATTTCCTCTGTTTTTTCGTGAAGGATTTCCATTCCAACTACGGTTGCACCGTACTCTGCTAATACCAAGTCATCTTCATCAAAACTAGCTGATAAGCGACTTAAAATAAGTGTCCCCAGTCGTTCACCACCACCAATAATCGGTACGATTGTTGTTAAACCATTCTTAAACAGGTCACGATTTTCTACTGGAAAAGCGGTATACTCACTGTCGATATCAATATTAGTTGTCGTAGTAGATATGTTAAATAAATTATCTGTATAGGTTGGAGGGAATTGTCTTTCTTCCAACATTCTTTTCATTCGCTCATTTTCAATCTGTTGATTAATGGCAAATCCTAATAATTTTCCCTTGCGGCTAACAATAAATATATTTGTTTCGATAACATCCCTTAGTGTTTTCGACATTTCTGTAAAATCAACAGATTTGCGCTTTGTTTTTTGAAGCATGGCATTGATTTGCCTTGTTTTTTCTAATAATTGCATATTTTTCACCATCCAAATTATAAAATAAATTGACTTAAATCTTTATTTTTCGCTATTGATTTTAATTTTTCATTTACATAGTTCTCGGTTATTTCGATATTTCCAATTCCGATATCAGAAGCCTCATACGATAGTTCTTCCAATAGCTTTTCTAAAATCGTGTGTAGTCTTCTAGCGCCGATATTATCTGTTTCCTGGTTTACTTCAAAAGCTATTTCCGCTAAACGATTAATTGCTTCCTTCGTAAAGGAAATAGTTATTCCCTCTGTCTCTAGCAAAGCCTTATATTGCTTTAACAATGCATTAGAAGGCTCAGAAAGTATACGTTTGAAATCTGCTATTGTTAATTTTTCAAATTCTACACGTATCGGAAAGCGTCCTTGCAATTCTGGGATAAGATCAGAAGGTTTCGCCATGTGAAAGGCACCGGCAGCTATAAATAACATATGATCTGTTTTTACTGGTCCATATTTTGTCACAATGGAAGAACCTTCTACAATAGGCAAAATATCGCGCTGCACTCCCTCTCTTGAGACATTTGCCGACTGTTCTTGTTTGACTGCTATCTTATCCATTTCATCGATAAAAATAATCCCTGTTTGCTCGGCTTTTTCAATTGCCTGTTGTGTCACTTCATCTATGTCAATTAATTTTTGGGCTTCCTGATAAGCTAAAACTTTTCTCGCTTCTTTCACTGTTAAGGTTCGTTTCTTTTTCTTTTTTGGGAATAGCTGTCCAAATGCATCCTGCATATTCATTCCCATTTGTTCCATCCCTGAACCTTGCAACATATCGAACATATTCGGTGCTTGTTCTTCTACTTCTATAGTAACATTCCGATCTTCTAATTCGCCAAGCTCTAATAATTTTTTGGTTTGTTGTCTTTGTTGTTTAATATTTTCCTTTTCTTCTGAATCATTCGTATTTTCTGTGTTAGTTTGATGTTGATTTGGATTCATGAAAATGTCGAATGGATTTTTGGAAGTTGTTGTTTTCTTTTTAGATGGCACAAGAATTTCTACAAGTCGCTTATTCGCAAGTTGTTCGGCTTTTTCTTTCACATCCTCCATCGCTTCTTCTTTAACCATTCTCACAGCTGTTTCGACAAGATCACGAACCATTGATTCGACATCACGACCTACATAGCCAACTTCTGTATACTTAGTGGCTTCTATTTTGATGAAGGGAGCGCCAACTAATTTCGCTAATCGTCTAGCTATTTCTGTTTTACCGACACCTGTTGGACCAATCATTAAAATATTTTTAGGCACAATTTCTGCTTTTAATTCATCTGGCAATTGCATCCGTCTGTACCGATTTCTAAGTGCCACTGCCACTGCTTTTTTGGCATCCTGCTGACCAATTATGTACTCGTCTAATCGTTCCACAATTTGTTTTGGCGTTAAATTGAGCATCATGTGCACCACCCACCCTTTCTTATTCTAGTTCTTCTAAAACTAGCTGATTATTTGTAAACACACAAATTTCACCTGCAATCTCCAGAGATGCTTTTGCAATTTCTTTTGCTTCCATGTCTGAAGCATATTTCTTTAACGCTCTGCCTGCACTTAAAGCATAATGGCCGCCGGATCCAATTGCTAGAATACCATCATCAGGTTCGATTACTTCACCTGTACCTGACACTAATAACAATTCCTGCTTATTCATTACGATTAACATCGCTTCAAGTTTCCTTAAATATTTATCATTTCGCCAATCTTTTGCTAACTCAACAGCAGCTCTTGATAAATTGCCATCATATGCCTCCAGCTTCGTTTCAAAGCTTTCAAAAAGAGTAAACGCATCTGCTACAGAACCAGCAAAACCTGCCAAGACTTGATCTCGAAATAATTTTCTTACTTTTTTTGCTGTGTGTTTCATCACCACTTGATTACCAAACGTCACTTGCCCATCACCACACATTGCTGACTTGCCGTTATGTTGAATGGCAAATATGGTGGTCGCATGAAATGAATCCATTCTGATTCCTCCTATCGACTTGCTCTCGGATGAGCTGTTTTATAAACTTTGTTTAATCGATCTTTTGAAACATGTGTATAGATTTGAGTTGACGATAAATGAGAGTGTCCTAGTAGTTCCTGTACTGCTCTTAAATCCGCTCCATTATCCAGCAAGTGTGTAGCAAAACTATGTCTTAATTTATGGGGATGGATATGTAAAGTTATTGCTGCTTCTTTCACTAATTTATTAATGATTAACCTAACTCCTCGTGCTGTTAACGGATTTCCTCTGGCATTAAGAAATAGTACATTTTGGTGGTTGCTTTTTTCGTTAATAAGTTTTGATCGGCTTTCCTTCACATAATGATGTAGTGCTATATTAGCATAATCTCCGAAAGGAACATATCTTTCTTTGTTCCCCTTACCTGTTACTAGAATAGTCTGGAGGTCAAAGTCTATACTGTCTATTGTAAGTTGAACACATTCACTGACACGAATACCTGTGCCATATAATATTTCCAATAATGCAATATTTCTTTTCCCTAGCGCTGTACTTTGATCGATTGACTCTAGAAGCACTTTCATTTCTTCTTGATAAACAAACTCAGGAATAGTATGAATTGGTTTAGGTAAGTGTAAATGAACAAACGGATTCTCTGTCACTATTTGTTCTCTTAATAAAAACTTATAAAACGATCTTAAGCTGGAAATGTGGCGATTAATCGATCGTTTCGATAAATCTTTATCATGTAATGCAGTTAGGTATGTACGAATCATACGATAATCTACATCTTCTAATGCCTGAATATTTTCTGAACTTAGAAACTGAAAAAAATCAGCAATATCTTTTTCATATGCTTCAATCGTCAGTTTTGATGCATTTTTTTCGATTTGTAAATAATCTAAGTAAGCGAGCCAATATTTAAAAAAATTCATAAGTCACCTCTAAATGCGTTAAAATATTAACACAATAGATTCAAGTCTGCAATTAAATTTACAAAATTGTCATTATTACATTGATTCCCTTTTCATTAACGCTTTAAACAAAATGGTTTTGCTATCTATATTTATATCATAACATTGATAGAAACTTTACAAAATATTTATGATTGCTCTCCAATCGTTACACAGTTCACTGTCCGTCTACTCCTTGTTATGCTGAAAAGCGGGAATCCAAACTCCTATTTCCGGGTACTTTGATAAAAAAGGTGATTCTGAGTTGCGTCAGAATCACCTTTTTCTTTACCTTGAGTACACTCTATTAGCATTTGTTGTTACTTAACCTTGTGGTTCTTCTTTATAGTCACATGCTGAGCATTGTACTTGCACTTTCTTTTTCGATTTCTTCTCAATTAACATATGGTTACATTTAGGGCAATCTCTTCCTACCGGTTTATCCCAAGAAATAAATTCACAGTCAGGATAATTATCACAGCCATAAAAGGTTCTGCGCTTCTTTGTTTTTCTTTCTACAATATTACCATCTTTACAATTAGGACACTTAACCCCGATCTCTTTTAAGATAGGCTTCGTGTTTCGGCAGTCCGGAAAATTAGAGCAAGCTAAAAACTTCCCGTATCGGCCCATTTTATAAACCATTTCATGACCGCACTTTTCACAATTTACACCTGCAGGTTCATCGCGAATTTCGACCTTCTCCATTTCTTTTTCTGCCTTCTTCAATTGTTTTTCAAACCCAGAGTAAAATTGATCAATAATTTTTACCCATTCTGTTTTCCCCTCTTCAATAGCATCTAAATCACCCTCCATTTTTGCAGTAAAGGCGACGTCGATAATTTCGGGGAAAAATTCTTCCGTTAGCTTGATAACAATTTCTCCTAATTCCGTTGGAACAAATCGTCTATTATCAAGGGCAACATAACCACGTCTTTGAATCGTGTCCAATGTAGGAGCATACGTTGACGGTCTACCAATTCCTTTCTCTTCCATTGTTTTTACCAGCCTAGCTTCTGTATATCTTGGAGGTGGCTGAGTAAAGTGTTGATTTGGTGTGATTTTTTCAGCTTTTACCGTCTCTCCCTCTGTTAAATCAGGTAACCATTTATCTTTTTGTTTTTGCTGATCATCTGTTCCCTCTATATACACTTCCATAAAACCTTTAAATTTGATCTTCGAACCAGTCGCCCTGAACTCCACACCTTGATTTGTTAGGTGTACCGTCATCGTATCCATAACGGCTGGTGCCATTTGACTAGCAATAAATCGTTCCCAAATTAACTTATATAATCTGAATTGATCACGTGACAAGACTGTTTTTAAAGATTCAGGATCTCTTAATGCATTTGTTGGTCGGATTGCTTCGTGAGCATCTTGTGCTCCTTCCGCCTTTTTTGCTTTTTGTTTGAAACCAGTAAATTCTTTCCCGAATTTATCTTCAATATATTGGTGCGCTTGAGATTTTGCAGTATCCGAAATTCTTGTTGAATCTGTACGCATATATGTTATAAGACCTGTTATACCGCCTTCACGCTTACCAAGATCAATACCTTCATACAATTGTTGTGCTACCATCATCGTCTTTCGTGCACGGAAATTAAGCTTCCTTGCTGCTTCTTGTTGTAAAGATGATGTTGTAAATGCAGGAGATGGGTTTCGTTTCCTTTCCCTTTTATTTACTTTTTCTACTAAAAAGTCATTACCTTTTAACGTAGCTAAAATATTATCTACATCATCTTTTGAATGAAGTGCTTTTTTCTTACCATCTATTCCGTAGAAAGTGCCATCAAATGATTGTTTCCCTTTTTTAAATAGAGATTCAATACTCCAATATTCCTCTGGTTTAAAGTTTTTAATTTCATTTTCGCGATCAATAATCATTTTAACCGCAACCGATTGGACACGTCCGGCACTGAGACCTTTCTTCACTTTTTGCCAAAGAAGAGGACTGATATTATAACCAACTAAGCGATCTAGAATTCTCCGTGCTTGTTGTGCGTCTACTAAATCCATATTGATCGTTCGTGGATGTTTAAATGAATCCTTTACAGCATCTTTGGTAATCTCATTAAATACTACCCGACACTCAGAATCTAAATCAATATTTAAACTGTGTGCCAAATGCCACGCAATCGCTTCTCCTTCACGATCAGGGTCGGCTGCAAGAAAGATTTTATCCGCTTTTTTTGCAGCGGTTTTTAAATCTTTTAAAACAGGGCCTTTTCCTCGGATGGTTATATATTTTGGCTCAAAGCCGTTTTCAACATCCACACCCGTTTGACTTTTTGGAAGATCCCTTACGTGTCCCATTGACGCTTTTACTTTATATTTTTTTCCTAAATATCTTTCAATAGTTTTGGCCTTTGCCGGTGATTCAACAATTACTAGATATTGTGCCATATTACTTACACCCTCCCAAGAGGCAAAATCATTTCATTTTATTTATATTATTGTATTTTGCTATTTGATATGATAAATCTTCCCTATTATTAAATACTTTGTTAGTGTTTGTCAAACAAAGTATTAAGAATTTCATTTATTTTCCTGCAAAATTTCTCCTTTTAAAAGATATTCTTCCAAAATGTCATTGCTCGTTTGCACTAATTTTGCTCCCTCTTTTATAAGCTGATTACATCCAGTACTCGTTTCAACCAATATTGATCCTGGTACTGCAAAAACTTCTCTCCCCTGCTCTAATGCCTGATCAACAGTAATCATCGTCCCACTTCTTTCTTTTGCTTCAATCACAAGTGTTCCAAAACTTAGTCCACTAATAATTCTGTTTCTTTCAGGGAAATGATGTTTTCGCGGAGGTAGATCTGGTGGATATTCGGATATGATTAAATTTTGTTTTGATATTTGGGTAAATAAAGATAAATGCTGCTTCGGATATACATGATCGAAACCACTACCTAGTACTGCAATTGTAGGAATTTGGTGTTGTAAAGCCAACTGGTGCGCAAATCCATCAATTCCTATAGCCATCCCACTGGTAATAAGAAAATTGTATTGAAATAACGGAATAAGGATATTAGCCATGATCGACTTTGCAAATTTTGAGGGGTATCTTGTACCTATAACACTGAGATTAGGTGAATGTGAAAGTAGCTTTGGATTTCCGTAGAGGTATAAAACTAAAGGAGGATCGGGAATGTCTCTTAAATTGACGGGGTAATCTTCACTAAAGATGGTTAGTACATGATATGTCTTTACATAACGAACAATTCTTTTTTTAAGTGACTTATCATGTAATTTTCTTACTATAATAGAGGCTTTTCTCTCATTTATTTGGAATTTTTCCTTCCATTGTTGTACATTCCATTCATAAACCTGTTCAAACTCTGGTGCTACCTTCATTACCTGTTTGATCAACCTTCGATTTGTTCCTATAATGTAATGTAAGTGAATTAATCTCCATTCTTTATTCTCCATTCATACACCTCTTTTTATATAGAAATAAGCTGAGAATCCTCTCAGCTTATTCCCTATTTATTAATGAGTCTTACACTTGTCATAAAGACCTTTCTCTTTTAAGACATTGATTAATGTCTCACCCATAACGGAAGGTGTTTCAGCTACTTCAATACCACAAGCATTCATCGTTTTGATTTTTTCTTCAGCAGTACCTTTTCCACCTGAAATAATCGCCCCTGCGTGTCCCATACGTTTCCCAGGAGGCGCAGTTGCACCACCGATAAAGCCAACTACTGGTTTTTTCATATTTGCTTTTACCCATTCAGCTGCTTCTTCCTCTGCTGTACCACCAATTTCACCGATCATCATAACGGCTTCCGTTTGAGGATCTTCATTAAAAGCTTTAAGCGTATCGATAAAGTCTGTACCATTAACAGGGTCTCCACCGATACCAACAGCTGTAGATTGACCGAAACCTTTCTCTGATAATTGGTGCACTGCTTCATATGTTAAGGTACCGGAACGTGAAACAACACCGATATGACCTTTTTTATGAATATAGCCCGGCATAATACCAATTTTACATTCTTCTGGTGTGATGACACCAGGGCAGTTTGGTCCTACTAATCTCGTTTTCTTACCTTCCATGTAACGTTTTACCTTCACCATATCCATAACCGGAATATGCTCTGTAATACAGATTACTAGATCTAATTCAGCATCCACTGCTTCCATAATAGCATCTGCAGCAAATGGAGCGGGTACATAAATTACCGAAGCGTTTGCACCTGTTTCCTTAACAGCATCTTCTACTGTATTAAATACAGGTACCCCTTCTACCTCAGTACCACCTTTTTTTGGTGTAACTCCGCCAACAATTTTGGTCCCATATTCTAACATTTGTTTTGTATGGAAAAGTGCTGTCGAACCAGTAATACCTTGAACAAGCACTTTGGTATCCTTATTGATAAATACACTCATGTATTGGATCCTCCTTTTTCCCTTAGAGATAAATTTTATGCTTCATTAACAAGTGCTACTATTTTTTCGGCACCATCTGCCATTGATTCTGCAGCTGTAATATTTAGTCCAGAATCAGCTAAAATTTTCTTACCAGCATCTACGTTGGTTCCCTCAAGACGTACTACTAAAGGAATAGTTAAACCAACTTCCTTCGTTGCCTGTACGACACCTTCTGCAATAACGTCACACTTCATGATTCCACCGAAAATGTTTACAAAAATACCTTTTACATTATCATCCGATAGAATAATCTTGAATGCTTCCGTAACTTTCTCTGCAGTTGCTCCGCCACCAACATCCAGGAAGTTAGCAGGATCTCCGTTATAATGTTTAATAATGTCCATTGTTGCCATTGCAAGACCTGCACCATTTACCATACAGCCAATATTACCATCGAGTGCGATATAGCTTAGGTCATATTTAGATGCTTCGATTTCTTTTTCATCTTCTTCATCTAAATCGCGGTATTCCACAATATCTTTTTGACGGAATAGGGCATTATCGTCAAAGTTAAGCTTCGCGTCTAATGCTAATACCTCACCATCACCTGTCGTAACAAGTGGATTAATTTCAGCAATAGAGCAATCTTTTTCGACAAAAACTTGATATAACCCCATCATAAATTTAACCGCTTTCGACAAAAATTCTGCTGGAATATTAATATTAAAAGCAAGACGTCTTGCTTGATATGGTAATAAGCCAGTTACAGGATCGATCTCTTCTTTAAAGATTTTTTCTGGTGTTTTTTCTGCTACTTCTTCAATTTCAGTACCACCTTCTTCAGATGCCATCATCGTCACACGTGAAGTAGCACGATCTAGAACAAGACCAATATAGTATTCTTTTTGAATGTCACAGCCTTCTTCAATCAGCAAACGCTTTACTTCTTTTCCCTCTGGTCCTGTTTGATGTGTTACTAGTGTTTTTCCTAAAATTTCATCAGCATATGTACGGACTTCGTCGATATTTTTAGCTACTTTCACACCGCCTGCTTTTCCTCTTCCCCCAGCGTGAATTTGAGCTTTTACAACAGATACTGCTGATCCTAATTCTTTTGCAGCTTCTACAGCTTCATCAACTGTGTAGGCTACTTTACCGTTAGGTACAGCAACACCGTAACTTCGCAAAATCTCTTTGCCTTGGTACTCGTGAATATTCATCTTTCATCCTCCCATCAATTAATCACTGCATTCTCATTGTATAAAAAAGTTACTGGAATTGTCTAGAAAATACTATTAATATTTCTAGCTTTTTTCTAAAAATAGAATTGCTAGATTATTTTTGGATCATCAACAAATAATAGCAGAAATGTCTAAAAGGCTTAAGCGAGATCACTGTTTCTTTATGCACTAGCAATCTATTCAAAGTGCTTCAGCTGAACACTATCGGTTCATTTTCCGTAGTGATTCCTGCATCTTAGGTAGCTCCGGTCCCATTAATTCCGCTTTTTAAGCGAGGGCTCTTCGCTTTTCTTTGCTGCTTTTTGGTCTACTTGATAAATATAAGCGAAGACTTCTGCGACCACCTGATACAATTCCTCTGGTATCTGTTCATTTATATTAAGTTCTGATAACAGCTCCACTAGAGATGGATCAGATTGAATCGGAATATTGTTTTCATTGGCTCGTTCTATAATTTCCTCTGCAATATACCCTTTACCAATTGCTGTTACTTTTGGGGCAAGATCGGTTTCCGTATCAAAACGTAATGCCGCGGCACGTTTTCGGTGTCTTTCCTGCTCTGTCATATACGGAAATCAATCCCTTCTCTTTTCATCGTTTTATATGTTGCATGATTGTTGTTAATGGCACCATGCTGCTCATTATTGGATAATGCTTTATGAGTAACAGTAGATAAATGATAATCTAATTTGGACAATTGGTCTTTAAGCAAAGGCTTAAAGTTATCCATTAAGGCTTTGATCCCCTGTTGATCATTGTACACGGAAATATGCACGATCCTTTTTTGAATCGACATGGTAATCATCGTCTCACCGATAGTATTTAGATGAAGATGGAACAATACCCGACAATATTCGGGGTCAATCTCTTCACTATTACTACGCTTTTTCCCTTCAAATTCCATCCGAATATCAGAGGCTAGACCAAATCGTTCACCAGGAATTTGAAAACTTTGCTGCGTAATGGCTTGTCCATCTTGTACCATATTTAATTGCATACCAGTTATGCTATGAAGCAGACGCTGTATCTGATTACTCACTTCATAGTTTTGTGAATTCACTGCTAATAAATTTTGTTTTAATGAATAATCCATTTCTCTTACTTGAATGTTAGCTCGTTCTGCTTGATTGATCACTTGACGAAACACCTGCAATAATTGATCTTTATTCAATACCTTCTCACTATGTTCTAATGATAGAACGACTTGCCGAACTAAGGTTTGAGCTGGTTGCGGTATTTGTTGTAAATTAATTCGTTGGATTATCTCAGTTACTTGGGCACTTTGAGAAGCAGTAGGTTGCACTTGTGCAAGCCATTGCTGTATTACTTGTCTATCTTGTTGGGACATGCTCGTCATCATTGTATGTAGTAGGTTACCAACAGTAGTTGTTGTACCAGTGGAACGAATCGATTGCGCTAATAATGCTTCATCTTGAATACCACTAGTTTGCAAAAAATGCTTCATCATGTGTGAAAATTGATCTCTAACCGATAGAGATGAAGGATTTACTGCGTTTAGATGTAACAATAAAGTACGAGCAACTTTTTGTTCTGGTTGTGATAGTTGCTGTGAATCGAGCTGTTGAAAAATCGAATAAACTTGTCGATCCTGGGCCACATTTAAATCCGATGATTGTAACCATTGACGAACAATTAATTGGTCTTGTTGTGATAATACATGCATGGATTGTTGAAAAAAGGCTTGATGCTGCACAGCATTTTTTAACGTATTAGTGACCGTTCCTTGCTCTATCATTTGACCTAAGCGTTGTAAAAAAGATGAAATTGCTTGCCTTTCTCCCTGCGAAAGGGATAATTGCTGCTTCAGGATTTGATTTAGATGCTCTGTCATTGCTTCTAATTGATTCTTCGTTAGACTTTGCCCTGATGTTAACTGCTTTATCAATGTTGGTTGATCCTGGAACAAATTAGGTAATAATTGTTGTAAGTCAGGCTGATGGGTATGAATAAATTGTTGTAACATCGATTGCGCTTGTGACGATCCAAAAGAACCAAAAATGGAAAGTTGCTGTTGTAAATGTAGTAGGGAGGGATTACGCTCCCCTAGTTGCATTAATTGCTGATATAGTTGGTTCATTTGTGTACCAAGTTGTGTTGATTGAAATGCTTGTAAACTCCTGAATACTTGTTCTGTTAATGGTAAATGGGATTTTATCATTGTAATTAGCAATTCACGGTTGTTAGGATTAGCACCGAATTGTTCCATCAGATTAACAGCTGTTTGTGCATCTTTATATGTAAAAGGAATATGCTGATTAACTAGTTGTTGAATGAAGGCCTTTAACTGGCGGTTGTTCCCTAAACCAATTTGCTGCATTAATTGATCACTTAATGGTTTGTTACTTTCAATATGTAATTCACTAATTTTTTTTAATTGGATAACATCCCCAACAGATGTTACTTGAAAGAGGTAGTTCTGCTTGGCCGATAGTGCTGTTTCCAACTGAGCGACCACTTGTGATCCTCCTAACTGGATAGCTGCTCTTTGGTTCGGATATATTTCAAGTACTTTTCCATTTAAAATTTGTCCTGGTTTGAAAGCATTTTGTTTCGTGTTTATGCTTGCATTTTCAGAACGAGTGATACTTGAAAGATTATTGTGCATTGAGCTACCTCCTTTCTCTTTAAGCTTTCAAAAAGCTTCTCCGGTGATAAGGTGTTAAACCATGGTCACTTATAGCATTTAAATGCTGTTTTGTCCCATATCCACTGTTTTGATCAAAAGCGTATGAAGGGTATTGTTTATGTAACTTTTCCATCATTCTATCTCGTGTTACCTTTGCCACTATACTTGCTGCTGCAATGGAAATACTTTTTTGATCTCCTTTTATGATTGCATCCCATGGTACTTTCACTTTCTCTAGATTTACTGCATCTATGAGCACATAGTCTACTTGGTTTAATTCCTTTAATGCCAGATACATCGCTTTTTTAGATGCTTGTAAAATATTAATCTCGTCAATTTCTAGCGCATCTACTACACCAACAGCATAGTCAACCGCATGCTTTGTAATATATTGATAAAATAATTCTCTCTTTTTCTTTGATACTTGTTTGGAATCATTCAATCCTAATAATTGAAAATCACTTGGCAAAATAACAGCAGCTGCAACAACTGGGCCTGCTAACGGTCCTCTTCCAACTTCGTCTACACCCGCAACATAGGTAATACCTTTATTCCATAACCTCTTCTCATGCTGACTCATCTTGACGAATAGTTCCTCTTGAACCCGAGCCGCTGTTTGTCTTTTTTCATATTGTTTTAATAATGTTTGGACGCCTTTCCGTTGATCTTGATACAATTCTTTTAGCACATTTTCTGTCGGCTGTTCTTTTGTTAAATATTGTTTAATTTCGTTAATTGTCCAATTATCATTCATCTCTTTCTACCTCGTTTCCTAATTTATCGGCACTATTTCAAAAAAATGAAGCATTTAAATAGCTTTCTTTCATCGTAAAACAAAGCGAGACTTCCATCAGTAGGAGTTTACATCAGAGCAAGTCCTCAAGAAAGAATTTCGCAGTTTATGTATCTTGTGCTTTCTTGGTAATTTCAAACAAAAAGTATACACTCGTTTCCATATAACCGGAACGGGGTGTATACTTTTCTGACGACATTATAAGTCTTGCTGTGGTTGCTCTAGTGTAACTCTTCCTAATCTTCCAGAGCGTAAGTCTTGCAGGATGATTTCGGCTGTTTTTTCGAAATTAACTTTACCACCAGATTCAAGGCAACCTCTTCCTTTACCTATGTGTTCAAATATTTCGTTCATATCTTCGTTATCTTCTGTAACTTTATATCGTTCCTGTAATACAGAAGGGTAAGTTTCTTGTAAATACTCGATCACAAATGCTGCTATATCTTCTATCGGGAGTAATTGATCCTTTATTGTACCAATCGCGGCTAGTCTATATCCTACTATTTGCTCTTCAAATTTCGGCCAAAGAATACCAGGTGTATCTAATAATTCAAAATCCTTTTTAACTTTTATCCATTGTTGATTCTTGGTCACACCTGGTTTATCACCAGTCTTCGCTATCTTCTTTTGAACTAACCGATTAATTAATGTTGATTTTCCTACATTAGGTATTCCAATAATCATTGCTCGGGCAGGCCTTGGACGTACGCCTTTTTTCTTTAAACGATCCATTTTCTCCTTGGCCATTTCCTTTGCCTTTTGAATCACATACTGGATATCTTTGCGGTCATTAACGTTGACAGAAATGGCAACAATACCTTGCTCTAAGAAGTGATCAAGCCAGGCTTTGGTCATTACAGGGTCAGCTAAATCATTCTTCATGAGGACCACCATTTTTGGTTTCTGATTTAAAATTTGCTGTAAAAGAGGGTTTTCTGAAGAAGCTGGTGCCCGTGCATCAACTAATTCAATCACGAAATCAACTAATTTCAGTTTTTCCTGTACTTCTCTTTTTGCTTTAGCCATATGACCAGGAAACCATTGAATTGTCATGTGCCTCACCTCTTTTCTTTCTGTTAACTTATTTTATGAAGTCAATTTTATCGATTGGCCAGTACGTTACGGCAGCTATTCCCACAATTTGATCCATCGGTATAAATCCAAGATGTCTACTGTCGGTGGAATTTGGTCTATTATCTCCTAAAACAAATACGTGTCCTTCAGGAACTACTTCATCATTGCCTGGGATATCTTGTAAAGAGAAATTGGTTGTGTAGTTTGATTGGTTATTTTCTATTTCCGTATGAATAAAAGGTTCCTCAACTGGTTGTCCATTAATATATAGCTGGTCATCCTGATAGACAACGGAATCACCAGGTAAACCAATCACCCTTTTTATGTAATCCTTCTTCGCAGTAGCATGAAAAACGATAACATCAAAACGATCTGGTTCACCAAACAGTAAGCTTGCCTTATTTACAATAATTCGATCCTTATCCTCTAGTGATGGTAACATGGATGGACCTTCCACAATAATTGGTACAGCTATAAACATTCGAAATAAAATTACAATCAATGCCGTAATAACAATAGTTTTAATCCAATCGACCCAATCTATCTTTTTCTCTGCCATGAAAAGATCCCTTTCTTTCACACAAATGCCTTTAAAATATGATATAGAAGAAAAAGGAGCCTGACAATTCAAGCTCCTTCTCACACAATACTCATTAGCGAATTTCTTTGATACGAGCCGCTTTACCACGTAGGTTACGTAGATAATATAGCTTCGCACGACGAACTTTACCACGACGAGTCACTTCGATTTTTTCGAGTCGTGGTGAATGCACAGGGAATGTACGTTCAACCCCTACACCGTAAGAAATTTTACGAACTGTAAATGTTTCACTAATACCACCATTTTGGCGCTTAATGACAACACCTTCGAATACCTGAATACGCTCACGGTTACCTTCCACAACTTTCACGTGAACTTTTACCGTATCACCAGCACGAAATTCAGGTAAATCAGTACGCAATTGATCCTTCGTAATTTCTTCGATTAATTTTTGCATTCTGTTACACTCCTTCCAAACCAATGCTCTTAACGTAATTAGACGCAGCGGAACATCGTTTATTCACCTTAAGCGTTCACTTAAGCACAACTATCAATATAGCATACCAACAAACGGAATTCAACTATTTTCTTGTGATGATTGCCATTCTTTTATCCAATTTTGTTCTTTTTCCGTTAAATCGAGATTTTCTAGTAAATCTTTTCTTCTCAAAAACGTCCTTTTCAATGCTTCCTTTCTACGCCATTCTTCAATATGTGCATGGTTGCCTGACAACAAAACATCCGGAACTTTTATACCTCGGAAGTCAGCTGGTCGAGTGTAATGTGGATGTTCTAGTAAACCGGTTGAAAAGGAGTCCTGAACTGCAGAATCATCGTTTCCCAGTACACCTGGTAATAGACGAACAATACTATCAATCACAACCATCGCACCTAATTCCCCACCAGTTAGTACATAATCACCAATGGATATCTCATCGGTAACAAGTTCTGTTCTAATTCGCTCATCATAGCCCTCATAATGACCACAAATAAAAATCAAATGTTCTTCTTTTGCAAGCTCTTCTGCTTTGCTCTGGGAATATGTTTCTCCTTGAGGGCACATTAAAATCACACGAGGTTTGTGAGAGGTATTTTTTTCGATTGCCTCTACTGCATCAAAAATAGGTTGAGGCTTTAATACCATTCCTGCGCCTCCACCATATGGATAATCATCCACTTTATTGTGTTTATTATCAGTATAATCACGAAAGTTCACATAATTATACTGGAATGCACCAGATTCATGCGCTTTTTTTAATATGGAAGATTGAAAAACACCTTTAAACATTTCTGGAAACAAAGATAATATATCTATCCTCATCAATCTAATAACCCTTCCATCGGTTCGATTTTAATTAGTTGTTGTTTCGTATCTACTTCTTTCACCACTTCTTCAATATACGGTATCAACAGTTCTTTTCCATTATGCTTAACGACCCATACATCATTTGCACCAGGTGAAAGGATTTCCGTTACTTTACCTATTGATTCTCCAGCTGTAGTTTTAACCTCACATCCAATGATTTCGTGGTAATAATACTCGTTTTCTGCTAACTCTGAGATTTCACTCATTCTAATAACTAACAACGATTCTTTCAAATGCTCTACATCATTAATATTGTTATACCCTTCGAAATGTAATAAATCAAAATTCTTGTGAACGCGGTGACCGTCAATAATAACTTGTCTTAGTTCAGGATTATTTTTTTCTTTAATCCACAAAGTAGAACCTATTTCGAAACGTTCTTCAAAATCAGTAATCCGTATTACCTTTACTTCCCCCTTTATACCATGAGTATTGACAATTTTTCCTACTTTTAAATAATCCATGTATTTTAATACCACCTGTTATCTAATTTTCTTAATAACTCCATCTTTTACAATAATTGATTTTTGTTCCGTTAAATCGTCCCAGTTCATCCCTTCTTCGATGTCAATAACTGCTTCTACTTCCCCATCATTTATTTCACTTCCAATTGGTAATATTTCCAGTTGTTCTAGCTTATATTTATACCATTTTATATGATCTTGACGGTTAGACATTTCTTTTTTGAATTTGACTGCAATGTCTGCCTTTTTATTGGTTGATCTTTGTTCTAGCTTTTTTTGCTCAAATTTCAATTGTTCGCATTCTTGCTCAAGTTTAAATATTTTAAATTGGTATTCTTCTCTTAGTTGTTCTTTGCTTTGGTCTGTTACAATTTTTTTGACGGGAACTTTTTTTATAATTTTCATTGTTTCAGCCTCTCTCTCATCCCTATTAATGAGCTTGAAAACACCTAACAAAAGAATAGCACGCCACCAAACCAAAGCGCAAGTATACACCAGAAAAACAGCAAACCCTCGCTTATCTTCTCCCCTGTCTGATTTATAGTAGATAACAACTGCGACTAATAGTTACTTTTATTCATTCTGTTTTTAGTAAGTGGTATGATACGCTTCGGCAGAACACTTCGCTTTCCGTGGGCACGGCCTTAGCCTCCTCAAAAAGCAAAAATCGCTTTTCTGCGGGGTCTTCGACTCATGCTATTACCACCGGAGTCTACGTATTCTGCCTACGCTAGTAATAATATTGATTATTGAAAGAATAAAAATACAGGAATTATATCTTTGAGACTTTCTGTTACTTAATCAGAACACTACATTGAGCTGCGGAAAAGTGCGACACTCCTGTGGGAAAAGCGCGAGCTGAAGATCCACTTGGTGAAGCGCTCTTCTTTACCAAGTTAGCTGAAGCCGTGCCCACGGAAAGGGAGTATTTTTCCGCAGCGTGGAACTTACACTCAACTCAAAAGAATGGAAGACAGCAAATCTTATGAAAGTTATTTCGCAGTTTATGTATATAGCGACTATTTATAGTTACTGCTAATAAAAAAGAGGGGCCGTTTGGCCTCCCTCTTTTCACATGATATCTAAGTAGATTTTTTTATTAGATTTCATTCCGGCTGCATATACAACCGTTCGTATTGATTTAGCAATTCGGCCATTTTTTCCGATCACTTTCCCAACGTCATTCTCATGCACTTGAAGATGATAGACAATTTTATTGTCTTCTTCATTTTCTGACACTACAATAGCTTCAGGATGATCAACCAATGGTTCAACAATTGTTTCAATCAATGATTTCATCGAATCACATCACTTTATTATTGATTTTTTGATTCGTGGAATTTCTTCATGATGCCTTCTTTTGAGAATAAGTTACGTACCGTATCACTTGGTTTTGCACCTTTAGTCATCCAATCAAGTGCTTTATCTTCATCTAATTTCACTTCAACCGGGTTAACTACCGGGTTATATGTTCCAATTTGCTCGATAATACGTCCATCACGTGGAGAACGAGAATCCGCAACTACGATACGATAGAATGGATTTCTTTTAGAACCCATGCGCTTTAAGCGAATTTTCACTGCCATATTTCACACCTCCATATAAATATCTCACACAAGATAGAATTGTATCAGATTTAAATTAGTCTGTAAAGGGTTTTTACCTTACATAAACGGAAAATTCAATCCTTTAGGTTTTTTGCCCTTTTTACCTTTTTTCCCTTGCTGCATATTCGTCATTTGTTTCATCATTTTCTTCATTTCTTCAAACTGCTTCAACAAACGGTTTACCTCTGAAACAGAGCGGCCCGATCCACGCGCAATTCGTTTACGACGACTTGCATTAATAACACTTGGATCTTGCCGTTCTTTTGCTGTCATCGATTGAATGATCGCTTCCACATGGGAAATTTGCTTTTCATCAAAATCGACATTTTTAAGACCTTTCATTTTGTTCGCGCCTGGTATCATTTCAATTAATTCATCTAGTGGACCCATGTTTTTTACTTGGCCCATTTGTTCAAGGAAATCATCAAATGTAAAAGAAGCAGAGCGCATTTTTTCTTCTAATTCTTTCGCTCTTTTTTCATCGACATTTTCTTGTGCTTTTTCAATAAGTGATAGTACATCTCCCATCCCTAAAATACGGGATGCCATTCGCTCTGGGTGAAACACTTCCAACTGATCTAACTTTTCACCCATACCAGCAAATTTGATCGGTTTTTCGGTAACAGCTTTAATTGATAATGCCGCACCACCACGTGTATCACCGTCAAGTTTCGTTAATACAACACCAGAAATATCTAATTGTTCATTAAAGCTTTCAGCAACATTTACTGCATCTTGACCGGTCATCGAGTCCACAACTAAAAAGACTTCATTAGGATTCACATTTTGTTTAATCTGAATTAACTCATCCATTAACTCATTGTCAACATGAAGACGTCCTGCCGTATCAATAATTACATAATCTAGATGTTCCTCTTTAGCATAGTCCATCGCTTTATTGGCAATGTCGACCGGGTTTGCATCCGTTCCTTCTGAATAAACAGGCATATTTAGTTGTTTACCTAACGTTTCTAATTGATCAATTGCAGCTGGACGGTAAACATCAGCGGCAACTAATAATGGCTTTCGATTATACTTTTTCCGCAATAAATTGGCCAACTTACCAGTTGTTGTTGTTTTACCAGCACCTTGTAAACCAACCATCATGATGACTGTCGGTGGTTTGTCTGCCACAGCAATTTTGCTTTCATCGCCACCCATTAAGGCCGTTAATTCTTCTTTTACTACTTTAATTACTTGTTGACCCGGAGTTAAACTTTCCATTACTTCCTGGCCAACTGCCCGTTCTTTCACTTTCTTGATAAAATCTTTGACGACTTTAAAGTTTACATCTGCTTCTAATAAAGCTAAACGGACTTCTCTTGTCATTTCTTTTACATCTTGTTCCGTTACTTTACCTTTTCCCTTAATTTTTTGAATGGTACTCTGCAGGCGGTCGGCTAAACCTTCAAATGCCATACTATACGCCCCCTATTCGATTTCAATGATCTGCTCTACCTTTTCTTTCAATACTTGATCATTGTTTGCTTTCGCCAATGTCATTAATTCTTGGAGTAACTGTTGTCGTTTGATAAATTTTTTATAGAGACCAAGTTTCTCCTCATATTCTTCTAGCATTTGTTCTGTTCTTCGAATATTATCATAAATCGCTTGTCTGGATACATTAGATGTTTCCGAAATTTCCCCAAGAGAGAAATCTTCTACATAATACATCTCCATATAATTTCGTTGCTTTTCAGTTAGCAATTTCTGATAAAAATCATAAAGAGCGTTAATCCTTGTCGTTTTCTCTAACATATTAAGGACACCTCGTTAAGTAAATTACCTTTACACTTCAGTCTAATCATCTTAAGACAAAATTGTCAAGGATGATCCTATTCTTCCTCTAATAAATCTGCAAATAAACCATAGACAAACGCATTTGGATCAAATACTTGTAAGTCCGTCACTTTTTCACCGAGTCCTACTAATTTTACTGGTAGGCCAAGTTCATTACGGATAGCTAGTACAATCCCACCTTTAGCAGTTCCGTCTAACTTTGTAAGCACGATACCGGAAACATCTGTTGCTTTGGAAAATGTTTTTGCCTGACTCAATGCATTCTGTCCAGTTGTTGCATCTAGTACTAGTAGTACCTCATGAGGTGCGTTGGGAACTTCACGCTCAATCACTCGCTTTACTTTTGCTAATTCATTCATTAAGTTAACCTTATTCTGCAAACGACCAGCCGTATCGCATAGTAGGACATCTGCATTCCGTGATTTTGCTGCTTGAATTCCATCATAAATAACGGCTGCAGGATCACTTCCCTCGTTATGTTTAATGACATCCACCCCTACACGATTGCCCCATTCATCCAGTTGTTGAATAGCTCCGGCTCGGAACGTATCCCCTGCGGTTAAAAGCACTTCTTTTCCTTCTGACTTTAGTTGATGAGCTAATTTTCCAATCGTTGTTGTCTTACCGACACCATTCACTCCTACAAAAAGGATAACAGTTAAATCATTTTCCTGAATATTTAAGGACGTCTCTTCTGATACATCCTCATCTCCTTGATAAATATCCACCAATTTTTCCGAGATCACTTGCTTTACTTCAGTAGTGTCTTTAATATTTTGTCTTTTCACTTCCATTTCCAATTCTTCGATTAGATCCATTACGGTTGCTACACCAACATCCGCTGCAATCAACACTTCCTCAAGGTCTTCAAAAAAATCTTCATCGACCTTTCGATAACGAGCAACTAAATCATTGATTTTCTCTGAAAATGATTTTCTTGTTTTACTTAACCCATCTTTATATTTATCTGACACTTCTTCTTGCTTATCTGTTGCTTGAAATTTATCCTTCAATTTTCTTAGGAAACTCATGGTTTTACCTCCTCACACTTATGCTTCCAAAAGCTCTGGTGCTTCTTCTAATTTCACAGAAACTAAACGGGAAACTCCTGATTCCTGCATTGTCACACCATACAGTACATCCGCTTCTTCCATTGTACCTTTTCGGTGTGTAATCACAATAAATTGAGTATGTTTACTATAATATTTTAAATATTGAGCAAAACGGGTAACATTCGCTTCATCTAGTGCTGCTTCTACTTCATCTAGTACACAAAACGGGACAGGACGAACTCTTAGTATCGCAAATAATAAGGCTATAGCAGTTAGAGCTCTTTCTCCACCAGATAACAAACCTAGTTGTTGCAGTTTTTTACCTGGAGGCTGCGCAATAATATCTACCCCAGTCTCTAATAGTTGATCTGGATCTGTTAATTTTAATTCAGCATGTCCCCCGCCAAATAAACGTTGAAACACGACGGTAAATTCTTCTTTTATTTGCGAAAAAGTTTCATTAAATCGTCTCGTCATTTCTTCGTCCATTTCGGCAATAATTTCATATAAGGTACGCTTTGCCTCTATTAAGTCATTTTGCTGACTAGTGAGAAATTCATACCGTTCCTTAATTCTATCATACTCATCGATAGCACCAATATTAACAGTACCTAATTCTTCGATCGATTTCTTAATTAACTTAACCTGTTCCTTTGCCTCTTCCAGATTATCAGGCTGAGGATAGGCAGTTTTAGCTTTTTCAAACGTTATACTGTAGTCACTTTCAAGCTGTGCAAGTCGATTTTCCAGTTCCAAATCTAATCGATTTCGTTCGATTTCGATCGTTTGAATCTCTTGTTGTAATTGATATTCTTCTTTTTTCACCTGCTTAAGTGATTCATCTAATGTTGTAACATGTTGCTGTGTTTCAGCTCGTTGTTCACGTAATCCTTGTAAATCCTGCTGTAATGTTACTTTTTCCTGACGTTTCTTTTGAATTTCTTCGTCAATTTCTTCTTCTGTTTGTTGACTATTTTTTATTTCTATTAATTGTTGGAGTTGTTTTTGTTTGACAGAAATCGTATCAGTTACTTCCGTTATCTCCGTCTCTGCTTTCTCCACCTTCTCTTTTTGATTAGAGAGTTTACTTCTTAGTTCCGCCTGCTCAACATGGCGTGACTGTAATTCCTGTTTTAATTCCTCTTCTTTCGCCTCGAAGTTTTGATGTTGGTCTGTCAAATTTTCGATTTCGCTATCGAGCTTACTTAACTTAGATTGTAGCCGGTCTAAGTCATGTTCTATCTGCTCTAATTGTTGCAATAAAAATTTTCGGTCTTCTTCTTGTTGCAATTTGTCTTGATCATAGATCGATAGCTGGTCATTCAAATGCTCTAAAGACAATTTCCATTCTTTATAATTACTTAAATGTTCTTGATACGTAGTTCTGATTTCCTCTAATTCTCGGTAATACTTCTCTTTCTCTGATTGCAAATCAGCTAATGCATCTTTTTGTTCTTTTATTTGCTTTTCATAGTCTGCAACACGGGTTTGATACTCTTTGTATTTATTCGTTAATGTCTTTAATTCTCGATCTCTAGTAAATAATGATTGGTTATTTTTCTTTTTTGCCCCTCCAGACATGGAACCCCCTGGGTTTACTACATCTCCATCCAAAGTGACAATTCGATATCTTCGCCCAGTTTTTTGGGCAAATTGGTTGGCTGCACTTAGCGACTTAGCAATAATAACATTTCCTAGTAATGCTTGCATTACTGGCTGATAGGTTGAATCATAACGGATTAAATTAACTGCTACACCAACAAACTCTTCTTCCTGTTCAAGCATCTGAACCAAATTTGCGGGAATCTGCTTTGATTTCATGGCATTAATTGGTAGAAAGGTAGCCCTACCTTTGTTTGTTTTTTTCAACCAATGAATAGCTTCACGAGCTGATTTCTCTGAATCAACTACAATATGTTGGGCTTGTGCTCCCAAAGCTGTTTCCATCGCATCTACTAACTCATCGTCAAATTCGATTAACTCTGGTATGGCACCATGAATACCCGTTAATTTCTTCTGTTCTCTTGCTTTTAAGACTTCTTTTACGCCAAAATAAAAACCTTGAAAATCCTCTTTCAAGTCTTCCAGCATTTCTTTTTTGGACTTAAGATTTTCAACCATCTGGTAGCCTTTATATAATTTTTGCTGCATATCATCTAGTAGTTTAGATTCAACCGTTACTTTTCTTTCAAGTTTTTCGTGCTCTGCTTGATACTTATGTAATTGCTCCTCTGCTTGTTTCCACCGTTCTTCTGCTTCTTGAACAGATTGTTTGAACTGTTGACGTTCCTGATGAAGATGTTCCCATTTAGAAGATTGAACATGCTGCTTGCCTTTCATTCTCTCTAACTGCTGTTGGATAGAATTTTTCTCATTACGTTTTGCAGCCTGTTCATTTAGCAGTTCAATATAATCACTTTTAAGTGTTTCGATATCCTCTTCTAGTGTATTCTTCCCTTTTTCTAATTTTTCTTTTGTCTCTTTTATTTGTTGTAATAACTGTTGATAATGGGCTTGATATTGATTAAGGATTGTCTGTTCTGCTTCTAAACTGTCTACAAGCGAAGTCTTTTTCGTTTCAGTCTCTTTTATTTCTTGTTCCAGCTTCTCTTTATTTTCTTGAAAGTGTTGGAGTCGCTCACGAAAGATCTTCTTATTTCCTTCAAGACTTTCTAGTTCTTGGGTTTCTACTAGCAGTGTTTCTTGTAAGGTCGTTATTTGCTCATCCATTTTTTGGATTTTCTGTTTTAAATGATCACTTTCTTCTTCTCTTTTCTCTACCCATTGTTGTTTTTCTTTTAACGACTGACGCTTAGTTTCAATCTGCTTTTGTGACGCTTCCCATCGTTGATTTAGTTCTTCGATTTCTTTAGCAAGTACACCTACTTCTACATTAGTCAATCGTTCCTTTTGTGCTAGATATTCTTTAGCAATTGATGCTTGCTGTTCAAGTGGTTGTAGCTGACCATCTATTTCATAAATAATATCTTCCACACGATTTAAATTTTCTTGCGTTTCTGCTAATTTATATTCGGCCTGCTTCTTTCTGTTTTTATATTTTAAAACGCCAGCGGCTTCTTCAAATATAACTCGGCGTTCTTCTGATTTAGAACTTAAGATTTCTTCCACTTTACCTTGACTTATGATGGAAAATGCTTCTTTACCCATACCTGAATCCATAAATAGCTCGGTAATGTCTTTCAGACGGCACGGTTGTTTATTCATTAAATATTCACTTTCACCAGAACGATACACCCGACGTGTAATACTAACCTCTTGATAGTCAACAGGTAATGCATTGTCTGAGTTATCTAACACTAGTGTCACTTCGGCAACATTTAATGCATTACGTGTATCACTGCCCTGGAAAATAATATCTTCCATTTTGGACCCTCGTAATGACTTTGCTGATTGTTCACCGAGCACCCAACGGATCGCATCTGTAATGTTACTTTTTCCGCTACCGTTCGGGCCTACGACTGCTGTAACACCTGGAACAAATTCTATTTTTACTCTTTCAGCGAAAGATTTAAAACCAATTGTATCTAATTGTTTTAAATACATGTTTAAAACTCCTATTTATTATCTTCTAACAACATAAATTTTATGTTGACGTTTATTTATTCTTTGCAATTCAACTAATTTATTTTATCATAAAGAATAGAGTAAGAGAAGGAAGTTTCATAAGAAAAGTTCAGAGCGCTCTGCTTTAGCAGCTGGATGGATAAACTTTTTTCATCAAAATTCAAAACAGGAGTTGTTTCATGTGAATTTAGAAGAAAGATCGGAAGATAATTTAGCCCATATTATTCAGGAGATGGGCAGAATGTTGCAGGTTGTCAATAGTTCCATTATGGATCCTGAAGATTACAATATTGAACATTATCATGAATTAAAATCACTTTATGATCTATTAAAACAAAAAGGCAAACTGACAGTTGCAGAAACACAGGCATTTATCGCCGAATTGAAAAACTACCGGAAATAAGCTACTAATCATCATTACCTTAACGTTTAAAAGCGGTTTTTTATACTACAATACCTTAGGAAATAAAGTAAATTAGGTAAGCAATGTATAAAGGACCGTACCTATTTGGGTCAAATACCTTTTCTATTCTACACATCAGGTGATTACCTCTATTAGTGGCCTTATCAACTAAACATTACTATTCACAAAAACAATTTTAGGCACAACCAAATATGAAGAATATAGAAAATATAGCTTACACTTCTGGATTATTTCTGCCTTGGAATAAAGTTTGTCATACCTAAATGAACTATATCTGTTATAGTTCCGGCACAAAATCATTCAGCAGATTGATTAGAAAGCCTATACCGTCTTTAAACGAGAGGAGAAGGTTGTGTGAAAAATGTATTAATGAACTACTTGAAAGCTAAAAAAGGTGTGGAAGAAAATTACGTGAATGATTGGCAGGCTTATAATTACAAAGTTGGTGGCAAAATGATTGCCATTATTGGTCAGGACAAAACAGAACAACCTATTATTTCTCTCAAAGGTGATGTGGGAAAATCTGAGCAACTTAGACAAGAGTATGAAGATATCATACCTGGCTATTATTTAAATAAACAACATTGGAATTCCATTTACTATGCAAACAATCGTGTCCCAGTCGAGTTAATTAAGCAACTAATTGATCAATCTTACGACTTAGTACTTCAGTCATTAACCAAGAAAAAAAGGCAAGAAATCAATCAGTTATAGTTAAATCTGCACAATATGTTCTTCTACTATTAGCAAATTTAATGAAAATGAACGCAAGCAAAAGAACCATTACAAAAAATGAGAGGCTAGGTCAAAAGGATAATAGGGAATAGAAAATCTACAAAACGCGCTTCCTCCGAGGCAATTCAAGCTAAGAATCCACATTAACAGACCGTCATAATACGCTCCTGGAGAGTGGGTATTGTGACGGTCCGATGAGATAACCTGTTCGGGTGTTTCTTTCTCTTCCATCCATGTGTCCCTTGCCTGTCTTAGTTGATCAATCTTTTTTTGAAGCGCATAATTAACGATAAAGGCTGTCCAATGCTTGCTTTGCCGCCCGTTGTTCGGCTTCTTTTTTCGTCCTGCCTACACCTTTTCCAGCTGTTTTACCATTAATAGTAACGACAGCAAAAAATTCTCGATCATGTGCAGGGCCTTTTTCATTTACAATACTATATTCTACTAGTTTATTTTTATGTTGCTGGACTGTTTCCTGCAACTGACTTTTATAATCCATCGTATGCGAAAAAGCACCGGTTGTAATCTCAGTGTATACATACTTTCTCAAAAAGGTAATAACCTGTTCATACCCTTGATCTAAGTATAATGCCCCAATGAAGGCTTCAAAAACATCAGCTAGTAATGCTGGGCGATTACGTCCACCTGTTAATTCTTCACCCTTACCTAATAGAACATACTTACTGAAGTCCAAATTCTCTGCGAACCGAACTAAAGCTGGTTCACAAACAATAGAAGCTCTTAATTTCGTTAAATCTCCTTCTTCTAATTCATCATATTCTCGGTAAAGGTATTGAGAAACGCCCAATTCCAAAACAGCATCACCCAAGAATTCTAATCTTTCATTATCTAGTAATTTCTTTTTCCGGTGCTCATTCACATAGGATGAATGAGTAAAAGCTTGCCTTAATAATTTTTCATTTTGAAAATAAATACCTAAATTTTCTTGAAGCTCTTTAAAATCTGACACATTCTTCACCTACCAACATGAAATCAATCATTGTCATTATTATATAGGAAACCACTCATATCGCCAACCCTAAAATATAAAGGTAATTACAGCTAAAAAGTTAGTCAAGGTATCTAAACAATTGGCAAAATAATAACGAAGTTAAGGATCATTTACATAGATTACATTTACACGAGTTTCTAAAAGGACAAACCCGTTTCATTATATGGCGAAACGGGTCTATCTCTGTTTTTTGCTGTACTCTTCAACAAAACTGCTTATTACTTTGTTTAACAGTTTATTGGTTGCTGTCTATGTAATTTACAGCATCACCTACTGTAGCAATTTTCTCTGCATCTTCATCAGCAATTTCCATGTCGAACTCATCTTCTAGTTCCATTACAAGTTCCACAACATCAAGAGAATCAGCTTCTAAGTCATCTTTAAATGATGCTTCAAGTGTTACTTTATCTTCGTCTACATCTAGACGATCGACAACAATTTGCTTTACTTTTTCAAAAGTGTCTGACATTTTCACGTCACCTCCTTTCAAAGAATATGTATAATATTACATTATCATTCCGCCATCCACTTGAATGGTTTGACCTGTAACATAGTTGGATTGGTCCGAAGCTAAGAATAAAGCAACATTTGCTACATCTTCCGCTTTTCCTAGCTTATTTAACGGAATTAAAGCAAGCATTTGCTGTTTCTGTTCATCGGTTAGTTTATCGGTCATATCTGTTGCAATAAATCCTGGAGCAATAGCGTTAACCAATATATTTCTCGCTGCCAATTCTTTCGCAGTAGTTTTAGTTAAGCCGATTACGCCTGCTTTAGCAGAGACATAATTCGCTTGACCAGCATTACCACTTATGCCAACAACAGATGATACATTAATAATACGTCCACTTTTTTGTTTCATCATTTGTCGTGTAACTGCTTTTGTACATATGAAAACGCCTTTTAAATTAATGTTGATTACATCATCGAAATCAGCTTCGCTCATCCGCATTAATAAATTATCTCTAGTAATACCAGCATTATTTACTAATATATCAAGAGTTCCATAATTTTTGACAGTCTCTTTAACCATTGCTTTGACTTCATTTTCGTCACTAACATTTGCTTTTATTTTGATCGCTTCACCGCCGTTAGCTATGATTTGATCTACTACTTCTTGGGCTCTATCTTCACTACCAGAGTAGTTTACCACTACTTTAGCACCTTTACTAGCAAAAGTTAAGGCAATTTCACGTCCAATTCCTCTTGAAGCACCTGTTATGAGTGCTACCTGATCCTTCAACATGTTTAATCCTCCTTCATCCATTCGATAAATTCAACTAATGTTGCTACATCTTGAACAGCAAACGTTTTTGCTCTGCGATTTACTTTTTTAACAAGCCCTGTTAACACTTTCCCACTTCCGACCTCGACAATAGCATCAATAGGCTCTTCCAGTAATTGCTCGATAATCTCTTCAAAACGTACAGGAGAATATAATTGTTCTACTAATAATTGTTTAATTTCTTCATTATCCGTTACTTTTTCTGCAGTTACATTTGCATATACAGGAATTTCTGCATCATTCCAACTGATATTATGTACTAATTGATGAAATTCTTCTGCTGCTGGTTTCATTAAACTAGAGTGAAATGGCCCACTTACAGGTAACGGTAATACTCGTTTTGCACCTGCTTCCTTTAAAAGTTCTACTGCTGTATCAATTGCTAATTTCGAACCTGATATGACGATTTGTCCCGGGCAATTGAGATTTGCAATCTCAATCACTTCGTTCACTTGTTCACTAATTTTTTGCAACTCTTTACTTAATGTCTCTTGCTCCATTCCTAAGACAGCGGCCATTGAACCTTTCCCTTCTGGGTAAGCATTTTCCATAAGCTTACCTCTTTGATGAACCAAATGAACCGCATCCGTAAAGGAAATAGCATTAGCGGCAACAAGTGCACTATATTCACCAAGACTATGGCCACTAGTTACAGCAGGCTTGATTCCATTTTCTGAAAGGATATTAGTTATGGCTGTACTTACTGATAACAATGCTGGTTGTGTGTTTTCTGTTTTTGTTAAGGTTTCTTGAGGACCTTCAAACATTATCGACGTCAAATCATAACCTAACCGTTGATTAGCAGTATCGAAGAGTTCTCTTACTTGTGGATATTCTTCATATAAGTCTTTTCCCATTTCAACTACTTGTGATCCTTGCCCTGGATAAACAAAAGCGACTTTTTTCAAGAGTTATTCCCCCTTTTGAGCAGATTGTAATGTTTTTACTTCCGCTTCTATTTTTGCAATTACATCATTCTCTACAATGTTTCTTGTTTGTTGGATGGCGCTAAAAATTGCTTGTTGATTGGATGAACCGTGGGCTTTAATAACCGGAGCAGCCAAGCCAAATAATGCAGCTCCTCCATACTCTGAATAATCTAACTTGTCCTTTAACCCTTTTAAGTCATTTTTCACAAGAGCAGCAGCAAGTTTAGTCTTGGTATTACTCATAAATGTTTCTTTAATCATCGAAAACATTGTTAATGCAGTACCTTCAACTGTTTTTAGTGCAACATTTCCACTAAATCCATCGGTCACAACGACATCTGCTACACCATTTAAAAGGTCTCTGGCCTCGACATTACCGATGAAATTTATAGGCAACTGCTGTAACAGCTCAAAAGCTTTTTTAGTTAAATCATTCCCTTTACCTTCCTCTGTTCCCACATTTAAAAGACCCACTCGAGGATTTTTTAACTGGCGAACTTTTTCCATGTAAATAGACCCCATTAGACCGTATTGTTGCAAGTGTTGTGCTTTAGCATCAACATTTGCCCCCACATCTAACAATAAAAAACCATCGCCATTTACAGTCGGAAGCGTAGGACTTAATGCAGGACGATCTATTCCTTTAATTCTACCAACAACAAACAAACCTGCACTCATTAAAGCTCCTGTATTACCTGCAGAAATACATGCATCCGCATGCCCATTTTTCACTTCGTTTGCCATTAGTACTAACGAAGCTTTTTTTTTGCGACGTACTGCTTTAACTGGTTCATCATCACTAGTAATTTTCTCATCTGTATGAATTATTTCAAGAGACGGGTGATTATTCGTAAATGGTGTTATCATGCTCTCGTCACCGACTAGCGTAATAACCAAATCATCAAAGTGATTAACTGCCTTTAACGCCCCTAACACAATTTCTTTTGGAGCGTGGTCTCCACCCATCGCGTCTATTGCAATTTTCATGATTCGTTCCCTTCCTTCTCCTCATTCGATCGAAACATTTCAAATACTCCGTAAAAAACCGTTTCGTTATCTACATAACTTTGTACTTTTACTAACGTACGATTGTTTTTTTCGGTATTTGCTACACGTGCTTTGGCAATAACTCGTTCTCCCTGTACAACCTGACGGGTAAATTTAATATCCGCATTTGTTGTGAGAGCAAGTTCATCATTAATAACAGCAACAGCAAGGGAGTTAGCTTGTGCAAATAAATGATGTCCTCTAGCTATTTTATTTCGTGAGAAAACATGTTCAGCAGTAATATCCAAAATGGAAATAGCACGTTCATCTAGCTCAAGGTCAATAATTTCGCCAATAACCTCATCAATTGGTAAAGCTTTAACCGTTTCATTCCAATTATTTGTCGCGACCGATTTTATTCGTTCACGTAACTCGGGAATATTTAACTCCATCCGATCTAAACGTATCGTTTGTATACTAACATCAAACAATTTTGCCAACGCTTCATCGGTTATAAATGGCTTTGCTTCGATAGTCTCTTTTAACTCAAATTGCCGTTCCTTTTTGTTTCTTTTCATGATATCCACCGTCCATCTGCATATCCTCTTCCGTTTAACTCAGAAATTATGACTAGGTACTAATAGTAATATATAATACCATAATAAATTATGCAAGTGTAGTTAATTTAATAACTGTTGCTCTATCTCAATTTTGGAAAGCAAGTACTTAATTAACGGTTGAAACTCGGGCTCCTTCCATAGTTCATTTTCCACAATGTCGATAGCATCCGTTCTAGCAGTTTCTAATGCTCGATAGTCATGTACTAAATCCGCTAATTTAAATTCTGGTAATCCACTTTGTTTCACACCAAATACATCACCTGGTCCGCGCAGTTCTAAATCTCGTTCGGCCAAAACAAACCCATCGGTTGTTTCTGTCATAATCCGCATGCGTTCTTTACCTGTTTCGCCTTTAGGATCAGCTACTAAAATACAATAGCTTTGCTTGTCCCCCCGTCCGACGCGTCCCCTTAGTTGATGTAATTGAGATAGACCAAAGCGATCGGCATCTTGAATCATCATCACAGTAGCATTCGGAACGTTAACCCCTACTTCTACTACCGTAGTCGAAACTAATATTTGAACTTTATTTTCGGCAAAGTCATTCATGACCTGCTCTTTTTCTTCTATCGTCAACCTTCCATGCATAAGACCAACAGTTGCTTTTCCTTGTAAAATTGCTTGCAATTGGTGGTATAAATCAAGCGCATTCTGAATATCTAATTTATCCGATTCCTCAATTAAAGGACAAATAATATATGCCTGACAACCTTTCTTTATTTCTTGATAAATAAAGTTAACTGTTCTTTCAAACATATTATGTTTAACCCAATACGTTTCAATCGGCTTACGGCCTTCAGGCATTTCATCAATCTTGGATACATCCATATCCCCAAACGCTGTTAAAGATAAAGTTCTTGGGATAGGTGTAGCTGTCATAAATAAAATATCTGCCAAAATACCTTTATCTCGTAAAGTATTCCGTTGCTGGACACCAAATCGATGTTGTTCATCAATAATCACATAACCTAATTGATGAAAATTAACATCATCTTGAATCAGTGCATGTGTGCCGATTACGACATCACATGTTCCACTTTCAATCGCTGTTAACATTTCTTTTCTTTTTTTACCCTTTACTGACCCCGTTAATCGATGAATGGTCACATCATCTGGTAACAATTGTCGTAATGATTCTTCATGTTGTTCTGCTAAAATTTCGGTCGGTACCATAAAGGCGACCTGCTCACCCGCTGTAACAGCACCATATAGACTAATAACCGCAACTGCAGTCTTCCCTGAACCTACATCACCTTGGAGCAATCGATTCATCCTATATGGCGACTGTAAATCCTTAAAAATCTCTGCTAATGTTTTTTTTTGGGCAGATGTTAAGTCAAAAGGAAACTGCTCAATTAGTTGTTTAACTTTATCCATTTTAATTGTTTTCGCATTTCCCTCTGTCGCTTCACGGTTCCTTTTTCGGAACAATTGCATCTTTATCTGAAATAATAATAATTCTTCATAGATAAATCGTCTTTTAGCATGTTTTAATTGTTCAAAAGATGAAGGAAAATGAATATTTTCTAGACCCTTGATTCTATTAGGTAATTTGTAATTTTTTAAGTAAGGTTCCGGAATAATTTCGGTAATTTGATCCGTTAAAGAAGACAACGTATTCTTGATTATTTTCTGGAATTGTGCATTTTTAATGTCTCCTTTAGAAGAGTAAATCGGAGTAATAGGACTTGTTCCATCTATTGTACCCTTTTTATAGTTATCTATTGTAATTTGTAGTCGGTGTTGATCCCATTTGCCATTCACCGATACTTTCTCACCGGGAATAAAATGCTGTTTTGCAAAAGCACGGTTAAAAAGGACACCTTTGACAACTGCTCCGTTTACGCGTAAGGATACAACCATCCGAGATTTTTTTCGTTGATAAAATTGTACGGTTGGCTCATGAATTACTTCTCCAACTATCGTTACTTTCTCATTATGCACCAATTCATGTAGCGGTTTTTGCTCATAATGATCATAGCGATTAGGGAAATAATATAGTAGATCTTCTACCGTGTAGATGCCGATTTGTCCAAGCGTTTCAGCAAGTTTTGGTCCGACACCTTTCACTTCTTGAACAGAAATATTATTCATTTCACTCACACTCTCTTAATTCAATTATGGAATACCAACATAACAAGATTAACCAAGTACAATTCATCCATTCTCTTCGTCTGATAACAAAAATAGCCAAACTGCAAACTAGTAAAAAGTCCAAATTAAGCTCTCTTCCATTCTGTTAGAGTTGAGTGTAAGTTCGTCACTGACGGGGCTAAGCTAATCATTATGTACTTAGTTATAATAGAATGAGAAAGTGCCTTTTTAAATAGCTATATCGCAGTGGATGAATGTTGGTTCGAATTGATATGTTTTGTATTTTTATGGATAAAAAGCTCTATCGCCTTGGATAGAGCTTTTGTTTTTATTCAATAGAAAATATATAAGAGTAAATTGGTTGTTTCCCATGATGAACTTCAACTTCTATATCTTCAAAATGATTTTCTATAAATGCAATAATTTCATTTTCTTCTTCATCAGAAGTTTCTTCTCCACGGATAACTGTTACAATCTCATCTTCTTCGACATCTATCATTTCCATCAACAGTTCCTTGATTACTGTCATTTGATCAGCATTGGTCACTTTGATTTTACCGTCTGCTAAGCCCATATAATGACCATTTTCGATCGTCATTCCGTCTATTTGTGTATCACGAACAGCATAGGTAACTTGACCAGTCTTTACTTCCTGACTTGCCTCTGTCATTGTTTCTTTATTGTCCTCTAGACTTACCTCAGGATTATACGTTAACATGGCTGACATTCCCTGTGGAATTGTTTTTGTCGGAACAACCGCCACATTAACCTCTGCTAGATCTGCTGCCTGTTCTGCAGCCATTACAATATTCTTGTTATTAGGCAAAATAATCACGTTATCTGCATTCGCTTCTTCTATCGCATTGGTTAGATCCTGTGTGCTTGGATTCATTGTTTGTCCACCTTGAATCACCACAGTTGCTCCTAAGCTTTTAAATAATTCTGTCAGTCCGTCACCCATAGCAACAGTTACAACACCAAATGGTTGTTTCGTCTTAGTCTTCTTTTCTTTCTTGTCCACAATATTGGAATGTTGTTCTCTCATATTTTCCGCTTTTAAGTGAATAAAACTTCCAAAACGTTGGCCTAGGTTGAAAACATTGCCTGGATATTCGGCATGAATATGAACTTTAACGATTTCATCGTCCGAAACAACTAATAATGAATCACCGTGCTCACTTAACTCTTCTCTAAAAGCTGCTTCATCATAAGGATGTTCTTTCAATTTATCCTCTTCAAAGCGAACCATGAATTCTGTGCAATAACCATACTCAATTTCCTCTGTACTCATATAGTCCTGCGCCGATTTGTGGTGTTCAGCATTAACAAGATCATCTAAATCCATCGTTTCATTAAGAGACGTTTCTGGCACTTCTTCTCCTTTTAAGGCAGCTAAAAAACCTTCATAGATAACGACTAGTCCTTGACCACCACTATCTACTACACCAACTTCTTTTAACACGGGTAAAAGTTCAGGGGTTCTTTTTAATGATTTTTTCGCAGCTTGAACAACTTTCTCCATAAAAGTAATAATGTCTTGTTCTTCTTCTGCTATCGCCTTAGCTTCAGCAGCTGTGTCTTTAGCAACTGTTAGAATGGTACCTTCCACAGGTTTCATTACTGCTTTGTAAGCTGTATTCACACCACTATTGAGTGCTACTACAAAATTTTCAATATCTAAGTTAGTTTTACCCTCCAACCCTTTGGCAAAACCTCGAAATAATTGTGATAAAATCACACCAGAATTACCTCTTGCTCCCATTAATAGCCCTTTGGCAAATGCATTTGCGACTACTGAGACACTCTCGTTATTAGCCTTTTTTACTTCGTTAGCCCCTGAAGTAATCGATAAATTCATGTTTGTTCCAGTGTCGCCATCTGGCACCGGAAAGACGTTTAAAGCATCTATTTTTTCGGCATTATTTGCTAAATGGTGTGCACCAGCTAACACCATATTGGCAAACATTGCTCCATCTATCGTTTTTTGCGTCACTTCATAGTTCCTCCCTCTACTCCATTTCTAAAATGATAATTTATATTCATAAGAAAGTGCAATGTGGTAAAACGACTGTACCTGAGCAACATTGGCAAATCGGTATCGTCATCGGTGATTCCTTCTCTTGATAAACATGGATTTCCACTAGCTCTCTTGAAAATACTAGGTTATTAGCATATTGTAAGTGGAAGCTCCTTTTACGCATTCTTATGTCCTACTTAGTCTTGAATCACACGTACCCCTTGAATATAAATATTGATTGACTTGATTTTTAATCCTAGCGTTTTTTCAAGATTATATTTTACCTGTGATTGAACATTATGTGCAACTTCAGAAATTTTTGTACCATAGCTTACTATAATATACATATCAATATGTACATCTTCAACTTCCTGCCGAACGACAACACCTTTTGAAAAATTTTCTCTTCGAAGAATTTCCGCTATACCATCACGTAATTGTTTTTTAGAGGCCATCCCTACAATACCATAACACTCAATTGCAGCACCACCAGCAATTGTTGCTATCACTTCATTGGTAATAGTTACCTGCCCATTTTCTGTTTTTAATTCAATTGCCATCTTTTATCCTCCTTCTACATTAGTAAGAGAAAAAAACACTTTTTTTAATCAATTTTATATTTTAATATTATTGCTTTTATAACTAGAGATAAGGGTATTCCATTATAGAATGTATGAAAATTGCGTTTATGTCAAGCATTAATAAGCAATAGAACATCTTGAATGCCTTCATGAAATCAGCTAAAATTGTGCTGTAACCGATTTGCCACTCCTTAAAGATAAAAATCCACTGCCAGTTTGTGCATTATTATTGATCCAATTAATTTATACCATACTCACAAAATTTGAAATTGCAATATATTAAAATCTATGATAAATTATATAAGTATGGACCTAAGTTAGTAGGAGGGAACGAAAGAATGGGACGTAAATGTGTAGTAACTGGTCGTAAAACGACTTCAGGTAATAATCGTTCACATGCTATGAATGCAAACAAGCGTAAATGGAAAGCAAATGTACAAAAAGTTAGAATTATGGTTGATGGAAAACCAAAACGTGTGTATGTTTCTGCTCGAGCGCTTAAATCAGGCAAAGTAGAACGCGTTTAATTTATATTTTAATCAAAAGTTAATTGATGCGAGAAGAAAAAAGGCTCCTGTGTAAGAAGGAGCCTTTTTTCTTAATCCAGAATACTTTGGTATGCTGGAAATTAATCCTTGCAAGTGCCGCATAATGAAAGCTTCCCGCCCTTTGGTACGTTATAGAAAACTTACCAATTAATCAGCGCTTGCGTTATCCATATTATTTTTTCCCTGAACCCAACAATGCTCGAATGAAACCACCGATAAACCGCGGGAGCTTAATTGTATAAAATTTCATCATACCCCTCCTCTTCACTATGAAGACATAACCTCATCGTTATCATTACAATATACTATTTCTTATACAGTTTATGAGGACACACGACTATAATTGCATATCTTTACATAATTTCGTAAGAATTTACGAACGATCCTCCTCAGAACTCTTTATCATTATTAATATGCCATCATTAAATAAAAAAGTACCTTGTTCGTTAATTAATTGATTGGATATACAACGTGTACTTCCCCATGTAACTGTATAATTATCTAAAGGGTAATAGAATCCCTTCAATGTGAGTCCCTTTACAGAAGGGGTTAAGGGGATGAATGATAGTAAATCAGAATTTTTGGCAGTCACTTCATATTTTCCAGGTCGATAAATAGATAAGATATTTTTATCATCGATTATTTTTGCGTCTACATTTTTTTCTAAAAGATGATAGAGCATTTGGATATTCGCTAATTCGTGATCAAGCCTACCAGCTGTAGCTCCGAATAAAAAAATAGAAGCAGGTCGATAAGAAAGAGCTGCTTCAATTGCTAGTTCAAGATCTGTTTCATTTTTTTCTACAGAGTATTCGTGAAAGTTTTTAGCTTTTTGTTTAATAAGTTCCTTTTCTTTCATATCTATAGAATCAAAATCCCCTATAGCTACATCAATAGGTAACTGATTCTTCAATAGGTAAGATGCGCCTAAATCTGCACCAATCCATCTGTCGACATCGTTTCGATAAGAAGTTAACGGTGCTAATGCATCTTCAGGTCCCCCTGCAACTATTCCAATTCTCATAACTAACAACAACCTTTCCTAATTCTGAGAAAAACCGGGTAACCAAGCCCGGTTTTCACTCACATATTTGACTATAGTAAATAAAAGTGCAACCAATGAAAATTCAGATTTGCTTCATACTGAGTAGTTGAGGATATTAGCGAATCAGGTTTATCTTATTCAGCCATAGTTCGCTTTATGTTGTATGTGGCATTAATCTCTTAGTTTTTGAATCGCTGCTGAACGGTCTTTTTCGTCAAATATGGCACTACCTGCAACAAGTACATCAACACCTGCTTCGATACATTGCTTTGCCGTAGTTTCGTTCACACCGCCGTCTACTTCAATTTCAAATGATAATCCTAGCTCTTCGCGCCACTTTACAGCTTGTCTTACTTTATCTAACACTTCTGGTATAAAAACTTGTCCACCAAATCCAGGATTTACTGTCATAAATAAAACTAGTTCTACATCTCTAATGATCGGTTTAATCATTTCTACCGGTGTTGCCGGATTGATAACAACTCCAGGTTTAACACCGGCGTTCTTAATCATATGAATGGTCCGGTGTAAATGGGGACATGCTTCAACATGTACTGTTAAGATATCAGCACCGGCGTCAGCAAAGTCTTGAATATAACGATCCGGATTCTCAATCATAAGATGTACATCAAGTATAGCCTCTGTAACTGGTCGAATAGCTGAAAGTACAACTGGTCCAAGTGTAATGTTTGGCACAAAATGCCCATCCATCACATCCACATGTATATAATCCGCTCCCCCTTTACGTACATCTGCAATTTCTTCTTTTAATATGGAGAAATCAGCTGATAAAATTGATGGCGCTATTTTCGTACTCATATTAATACCTCGGCTTTCTATTTTTTATTTCTTCTACAAACTGCAAATAATTTTGATAACGCTCTTCTAAGATTTCTCTATTATCTAGCGCTTCTTTGACAGCACATTTTGGCTCTTTTAAATGCATACACCCTCTAAATTTACATTGATTTTTTAACTCTACGAATTCAGGAAAACAATCAGGTAGTTCTTCTAGTGCAATATCCTTGAAATCTAATGCACTAAACCCTGGTGTATCCGCAATTAACCCTTGCTCAAACGGAATGAGTTCCACATGCCGGGTTGTATGCTTTCCTCTACCTAAACTCTCTGAAATGTCGTCCGTTTCTAACTGTAAACCTGGTATAATTTTGTTCAATAACGATGTCTTTCCCACTCCCGATTGTCCGGCAAAGACGGAAACTTTATTATTTAAATAAACGGATAATTGTTGATTCACTTCCATATCTTTCGTAGAGAGAAATTCTACTGTATAACCGATCTTACGATAATAAGCAAGCTTGTCTTGAATTTCCACAGCTTCTTCACCGGTAAGTAAATCCATTTTAGTAAAAAACAATAATGGTCTAATCGCTTTGGCTTCTACCAATACGAGAAATTTATCTAGAAGATTTAGACTCAGGTCTGGTTCTTTGACAGATGTAACAATAATTGCCTGGTCCACATTAGCTATCGGCGGGCGTGTCAACTGATTCTCACGTTCATCAATAGACAATATATAGCCTTCTTTTTTATCCCCGTATTCAAACTCGACAAAATCACCAACTAAAGGGGTAATCTTTCTTTGACGAAAAACCCCTCTTCCACGACACTGGATCAGACCACCCTCGTATTGCACATAATAAAATCCGCTAAGTGCCTTGACAATTTTACCTTTTGGCATTTACTCACCCTCTACATCTTCATATGATAAAGTTTTTTCTATGATGAGATCATCATTTCTGATCACTTTATAACTTGCTTCTTCATCAGGTGGAATCGTTAATTCGATCGTAAACGTTGTATCTTCCGTAATCATTTCCACTTCTTGGAATAATTCTGATATTTCATTATTCATATCATCTACATAAATACTAACTTCTTGCGGCTCTGGCTCGCCTCCATTAGAATCCCCAGTAAAAGGAATGGTAAATGATTCAGTATGTGTAATTTGTTTTTTTGGTTCAGGACCTAATGATACTGTAAGTTCTATTACTTCTCCTTTTTCCACTTCTTCATTAGCAGATGGACTTTGCTCAATGACATAGCCTTCTTCCACATCTTCATCATGTACTTCTTTAATATCAGCAGAGAGATCTCTGTCTGTTAAATATTCTGTTGCTTCATCTACATGAAGACCAATCAATCGGTTTAATGTTATTTTTTCTGGTCCTTTACTGATTTCAAAAATAACAGTCGTATCCCGAGGAACTACATCTGTACCTGGAGCAGGCTGAATTTGTTCAATTATTTCTCCTACTGGCTTATCCGAAAACTCTTCATAAAACTTTACATTTTTATATCCGGCATCAAGGAGAATACTCTCAATACGTTCATAGTCACTTCCTACATAGTCATTGAAAACAAAAGTTTCCGGTCCTAAACTCACATAAACGGTAATATCTTTTCCTTCTTTTATTTTCTGATTTGGACGAGGGAATGTTTCAATTACATGGTTTTCTTCGACTTCCTCATCGTGATCTTCTTCCTTAATAACATTCAATTTTAAATCTTCCAATTGCTGCAATGCTTCCTCATAAGTTAAACCAGAGACATCAGGTACCTCTACATCTTTAGGTTGAAATAAACTAGGCAACACAAATAAAGCTAGTAAAATCGCTCCGAACAAGATAACAAATAAACTAGTAACCCATATAAATCGTTTTTTCCTTTTTTTCTTTTTCTTTTCTTTTGGTTCTTCCTTCTCGTTACTGTTAGGATCATTACCAGTGGTGACGATCGTGTCCTCTTTGTCAATAGGACTATTCTCTATACTCATATTCTCATTAACAATCGGAATTGCTTTTGTAATCGTATCATCGGATTCCGGTGGCTGGTATTTCGTCACATTTAATTGATTTGGGTCAAGTGCATGGGTTAATTCATCTTCCATTTCATACACTTCCTGATAACGATGAAACGGGTCCTTTGTTGTTGACTTCAATACAATATTTTCAACTGATTGCGGTACCTTTGGATTTAATTCCTTAACCGAAGGTGTTTCTGTCTGTAAATGTTTAAGTGCAATCGACACGGCAGATTGTCCTGAAAATGGCAACTGTCCCGTTAGCATTTCAAATAATACGATTCCTAAAGAATATATATCCGATTTACGATTTGCTTTTCCGCCCCGCGCTTGCTCTGGAGATAAATAATGTACGGACCCCAACATTGAGTTCGTTTGCGTCAATGCTGTTGCACTTAACGCAATCGCAATCCCGAAATCAGTTACTTTAATTTGACCATATGGATCAATTAAAATATTTTGCGGCTTAATGTCACGATGAATTAAACCATTTTCATGTGCATGTGAAATAGCAGAAGTAATTTGAGTCATAATTTCTATTACTTCCTCTACTTCTATCGGTGCATGTAATTGTATGTATTGCTTTAAGGTCATGCCATCAACGTATTCCATGACCATATAATATATCTGATCTTCTTCTCCAACATCATAAATATTAACGATATTCGGATGAGACAAGCTTGTCGCTGCTTGTGCTTCCCGGTGGAATCTTGTAATAAACTCTTCATCATTTGCATATTCAAGACGTAGAACTTTAATAGCTACTTGTCTATTTAGAATAGGATCATTTCCCAGGTAGACATTTGCCATTCCACCGCCACCGATTAACTTAATAATCTCATATCTTTCATTTAATACTTTTCCTTCTAACATGGTGGCTCACCAACTTTTTCATGCTGACTTATAATCGTAAGAGTGATGTTATCTTCCCCGCCTCGTTCATTAGCCAAATCAATTAAAGTTTGGCTTATCTGATCATCTTCAGTCTCTAATATCAGTTTATGCAATTCTTCATCCGTAATTTTATTTGTCAAGCCATCAGAACACATTAATAAGCCATCAAAATCCTTCCATTGAGAATGAAAGATATCTGGTTCTAAATCAAGTTCTGTCCCCAATGCTTTTAAAATAACATTTCTTCTCGGGTGTACTTGAGCATCTTCTTCTGATAACTGACCAGTTCGAACTAACTCGCCAACAAGAGAATGATCATCGGTTACTTGCTTCCAAGCAGATTGATTAAATAAGTATGCGCGGCTATCCCCAATATGGCCAATGGTCAAATCCTGTTCAGTACAAATAGCTACCACAATGGTTGTTCCCATTCCTTGACATGCACTATCTGACTGTGCTTTTTCATATACCAAGTTATTGACTTCCTTAATAGAATCTGCTAACCATTCTTCTACATTTATTTTTTCTAAAGGTTCATCTAATTTAGTCCATAATTTTTCTAATTGTTGAATGGTCAGATTACTAGCCACATCTCCAGCCTGGTGTCCTCCCATACCATCTGCTACTACTGCAAGCAATGCATTACCCCGAGGAAAAACTGCCACAGCATCTTCATTTAACTCACGGACCTTACCTTTATCAGACTGATAAACATATTTCATTTCAACACCTCTTCTCCAATCAGCTATCCCTTATTAGCCTCGTCATAAAAAAGCCATCACTGTTAATGTCTTGAGGAAATATCTGAATACCAAATTCACTTCTGCCAACACTGTTTTTCAATAATACCGGTAGACTTTCAAAAAAGGCTGGATCAACTCGATAATGTGGGTGTTTCTCGAGAAAATCTCTAATCACCTCTTCATTCTCCTCTTGATCAACTGTACATGTACTGTATATTAATTTGCCATCTTTTTTTAACAGTGGTTCGATATGTTGCAGGATTTCTTTTTGGATCCTTGATAATTTGACTATATCTTCACTTGTTTTATTATATTTTATATCAGGCTTACCTCGAAGTACACCAAGACCTGAACAAGGAGCGTCAATTAAAATACGGTCAAATGATTGGTTAATGTGCTTTTCCTGTAGTTTACGCGCGTCTGATTGACCAGTCTTAATAGAGGTCAGCCCCAATTCTTCTGCCTTTTTTCTTACTAGATTTGCTTTTTTAGCATGTAAATCATATGCAAAGATAGTACCATTATCATTCATTTTCTCCGCAATATGCGTTGTCTTACCTCCAGGTGCACTACAACCGTCAAGAACAGTCATACCTTCTTTTATATCCATTAATTCTGCCACTAACATAGAACTCTCATCTTGGATCGTAAATAAAGATTCCTTAAAAGTTTCATCTTTCAGGATATTTCCCTCTTCAACAACAAGACCTTGTTCTGAAAAAGAAGATGGTCGAACTTTTATCTGATTTTTCGTCAACCTCGACTGTAATTGTTCCCTAGAAATTCGAAGTGGTTGAACACGAATAGACACTTTTTTATGTGTTGTATTAGTTCGGCACATTTGTGCAGTTATGTCCATTCCGTATTGCTTATTCCAACGCTTTACTAACCAAAACGGATGACTTGTTTCGATACTGATTCGTTTCACGGGATCTTCTATTTCTTCATAACTGGGAAAACCTTCACGCTGAGCTGAACGTAATATACCATTAACAAAATTAGCTATCCCTTTATGACCTTTTCTTTTAGCAATTTCAACAGATTGATGTATCACAGCATGATCAGGTACTTTATCTAGATATTTCATTTGATAGAAGGATAAGTATAGTAACCATTTTACCCATTTATCTATCCTTTTTTTAGATCGGATAAATGTATGCAAGTCATATTCTAAAGTTATCTTTCTTTGAAGTGTCCCATAAACAATCTCTGTTAGCAAAGCACCGTCTCTCGATTCTAGTTGATGTTTTTTTAGTAATTGGTCAATGACTAAATGACTATAGCCGCCTTGATCACCAATCCTAATTAAAAGGTCAAGCGCTAGTTCCCTTATGTTGTATGTTTGTCTTGTCATTCGCCTAGTTTCTCTCCTACTGTCATATTACTTCCGACACCTCTTAAAAAATCTGCTGCTGTCATTTTTTTCTTTCCAGCCGGCTGTAGTACTGTTAGTTGTATTGTTTGTTGATCAGCAGTTGCAACAAGGATACCTGTTTCATCCTTCTCTATTACTGTTCCTGGTAACTCGTTTGTCGATTGGTTCGTTTTTTTTGCTTCATATACCTTCAAAACTTTGCCACGCCATGTAGTAAATGAAACTGGCCACGGATGTAATCCTCGAATACGATTATAAACGGTTTGTTGCGACTGATTCCAATCTATCTTTTCTTGATCTCGAGTAATGTTTGGCGCAAAGGTTGCCTTACTGTCATCTTGTGGTATACGCTCGGCATCACCTGAGAATATTGCAGGAAGCGTTGATAATAATAGATCCGCTCCTACTTCTGATAATTTGTCATGTAAGGTCGCAACATCATCTTTGTCTTCAATCATGACTTCTTCTTGACTAATAACATCTCCAGCATCTAATTTTTCAGCCATATACATAATGGAAATTCCTGTTTTTTCATGTCCCTCAAGAATGGCATAATGTATCGGTGCCCCTCCTCTTAGCTTTGGTAATAAGGAAGCATGTACATTAATACAACCAAACTTCGGAATTTCCAACAACCCTTTTGGTAGTAGTTGCCCGAAGGCAGCCGTAATGATGAGATCAGGATTTCTCTTTTTAATTTCTTCGTAGTCATTTTTTATTTTTTCCGGCTGAAACACAGCAATATGATGTTTTTCAGCTGCTACTTTAACCGGTGGGGGTGTCAGCACCTTTTTTCGGCCACGAGGGCGATCTGGTTGTGTCACCACTAATTCGATGTTGTACCCTTCGGAAATTAACCGTTCTAGCACAGGAACAGCAAAATCTGGTGTCCCCATAAAAATAATTTTCTTCATTCCAAAAACTCCTCTTACATTAAAGAATATGGTTCAAAATCTACTTGTATCGTTAAATCATTCCGATGAATTTCATCATTATAATGGTCTTGTATTTTTCGAATAATGTCCCTTTGATTCGGTTCATCCTTATATTTTACCATGCACTGATATCGATATCTATTATTTATGCGGACCATCGGTGAAGGGGTTGGTCCTAAAATAGTAGCATGATTAGATAAATGCTTAAATAGAAGCTTACTAATTGTCTTCGTTACTTCTTGTGCCTTTAATTGATTTGGATGTGATACCGTAATTAAGGTTAAATAATAATAAGGAGGATAATGAAAGCTTCTACGCATCTCCATCTCCTGTAAGAAGAATTGCTGATACTCATATTGACTAGCTAATTGAATACTATAATGTTCAGGACTGTATGTTTGTACTATCACTTCACCAGGTAAACGATGTCTTCCAGCTCTCCCACTAACTTGTGTCAATAATTGAAAAGTTTTTTCTGCAGACCTGAAATCTGGTAAATGTAACATTGTATCTACTGCCAATACTCCAACAAGGGTCACATTCTCAAAGTCCAACCCTTTTGCAATCATTTGAGTACCTAATAAAATATTAGCTTTGCCATTACCAAAACGCTCTAAAAGTTTTTTATGTGACCCTTTTCTTCTTGTTGTGTCGACATCCATCCTAATCACGCTTGCTTCAGGGATGTGCTCTTTTAATGCTTCTTCCACCTTTTGGGTTCCTGTACCGAAATAACGTATATTCTTACTCCCACATGTTCCACATTGCTGGACCATTGGTAATTGATAGTCACAATAATGACATTTTAATTGATGAGAGCTTTTATGATATGTTAAGGCAATGTCACAATGAGGACATTTCATCACATCTCCACATTCTCGGCACATAACAAAAGTAGAGTGCCCTCTTCGATTTAGAAATAGAACAACTTGCTGATTTTGATCAATCCGGTTTTTAATTGCCTCTAGTAACTTACGAGAAAACATGGTACGATTTCCTGCATATAATTCGTCACGCATATCAACGATATCAACTGGTGGCATGGTAGCTTCATTCATCCTATCAGGCATTTCTAATAAATGATATACTCCCTTTTTCGCTCTGGCATAGGATTCCAACATTGGTGTCGCACTTCCTAGAACAACCGGACAATGATGATAGGCACCACGTTTTTTAGCAACTTCCCGTGCATGGTAACGAGGTTGTTCATCTTGTTTGTAACTTGTTTCATGTTCTTCATCAATTATAATAATACCAATATTTTCAAAAGGGGCAAATATTGCCGATCGCGCCCCGACCACTACTTTTACTTCCTTTTTTTGAATTTTTGTCCATTCATCAAATTTCTCCCCAGGTGATAATGCACTATGTAAAACTGCTACCTGCGAGCCAAATCTTCCTTTAAAGCGATGTACCATCTGTGGTGTCAGGGCAATTTCTGGTACTAAAACAATTGCTTCCTTGCCTTGATTTAACACTTTCTCTATTGCTTGTAAATAGACTTCGGTTTTCCCACTACCTGTTACTCCATGCAAGAGAAATACTTTATCCTGTTCTTCTTCAACAGCTTGCCAAATCGGTTCAATCGCTCTAGCTTGCTGGGCACTTAAGGGTAAAGAAGTTGTTTTTTCAAAATTAGCATTCTGAAAAGGATCGCGATATACTTTTTTTTCTATCTTTTTCAGAAGCTTTTTCTCTACTAATTGATTAATAGTTGCTGTAGTCGTGTTTAATTCAGATAAAAGCACTTTCTGTTCAACAGGTTCGGGATTTTGAATAAAATAGTCGATAATCTCCTTTTGCTTCTTTGCCCGTTTAGAGATATCTTCTAATGCCTCTACTAATAAGTATATCTCTTTATCCGGTGCAATAAACAATGTTGTCTTTTTTGTTTCTTTTGATTGAACAATATAATTGATTCGAACATGACCACTTCGTACTTCCTTTAATAATAGTTGATAGTCACCGTTTCTTTCGATAAATTCATCGTAATCCATCACTGCTCTACCTGCAAATAACTTTTGCAAATCATCGGATAACTCAACATCTGTTAGTGCCTCAATTTCTTTCCTATACTTGGCTTTTAAAATTTGGGGCAGCATCGCCTGAAAGGTTTGGATATAAAAACTGACTGTTTGTTCACTAATCCACTTTCCTAAGTGTAATAATTCTTCTGTTAAGACCGGGCTAAGATCCATCACCTCTTCAACAGACTTGAGCTTGTCAATATCAGAATGATCCACGACTTCTAACACAAAGCCCATCACTTTTCTGGGACCGAAAGGAACCGTTACACGCATACCTTTTTGCACAAGACCTTCAAGCTTAGCAGGAATCAAATAGTCATACGTTTGATTCGTCTGATTAGTTGGTACATCCACAATAACTTTAGCAACTCGCATACCTAATCCTTCCTTAATTCCATATCTATTAGTTCAATAATCTGTTTCGCAACATTCTTTTTGCTCGACTGTTCGATAACCTGCTCTTTTCCGTTTCTTGTCATAAATAGCACTTCATTTTGATCGGAATTAAATCCTATTTCTTTACGACCGACATCATTCACAACGATTGCATCTAAATTTTTCTTTTTGATTTTTTTTCTGCCGTACTCCTCGATATTCTGTGTTTCTGCTGCAAAGCCAACTAAAAATTGCTTTGTTTTATGTTGACCAACGTATTGAAGGATGTCCGTAGTCCTTTCCATTTCCAACATCAACGATTCATCCTGCTTTTTAAGCTTATGCTCATTTATCGTTGTCGGTCGATAATCAGCTACTGCCGCCGTTTTGATAATAATATCCATGCTTCCATACCATTTTTTCATTTGTTCAAACATTTCCTCAGCGCTTGTTATATCAATAGTTGTGACGTTTACTGGTGGTGTAAGTGTTGTTGGTCCTGAAATCAATATAACTTCAGCACCATTTTCCATTGCAGCTTGTGCGAGTGCATATCCCATTTTTCCAGACGAATAATTAGTAAAAAAACGGACGGGGTCTAAAGCTTCTCTTGTCGGACCTGCCGTAATCAATACCTTTTTTCCTTTCCACTTGGATGTACGGTTCATTTCCGATTCAAGTAGATCGACAATATTTTCCGGTTCTTCCAGACGTCCTTTTCCAATATAACCACAAGCAAGATATCCATCACCTGGTTCAATGAAACGATATCCCCAATTATCAAGTGTACGCAAGTTCTTGATCACAGCCGGATGCTGATACATATGAACATTCATAGCTGGTGCAACATACACTGGCGCCTCTGTTGCCAACAAAGTAGTAGTTAACATATCATCCGCAATACCATTTGCGATTTTACCTATTATATTGGCTGTGGCAGGTGCTAATAACACAAAATCAGCCCAATCTGCCAAATCGATATGAGCTATTTTGGCTGGATCTTTTTCATCGAACGTATCGGTATATACAGGGTTTCTTGATATCGCTTGAAAAGTTAACGGTGTAACAAATTCTGTAGCGTTTTCTGTCATAATTACTCTTACATCGGCTCCAGCTTGTGTTAATTTACTTGTAAGTGCAACTGCTTTATAAACAGCAATGCCTCCTGCAACTCCTAGTAGAACTTTTTTTCCATCTAGCATATCCAAAACCCCCTTCTGATATAGAAGAAACCCCCGCAAGCAGAAGTAATGCGAGGGGGGCTCTTCCATTCCATATCCTTATTATTCATAAAACATCTTATAGTCCGGATCTACTGTTAATTTCTCCTCTATTATTTCCTCTAAAGCCAATCCAACGAATGTTGCTGCTTTCGGAGATTCTACTTGATGCATTTTCGTATCTTGAATTTGGCGTGCTCTTTTGGCAGCGAGTGTAACCAGTGTATATTTGGAATTAATTTTTGTTTGTAATTTATCGATTGATGGTTCTAAAATCATTTTTCATCTACCTCCAATAATGCTTTGTATTGACTAGCTACTCTTTCACGTTTACAATGTTCACTTTGTACGATTGCTTGCACTTTTTTAACTGCTTCATTTATATCGTCATTAACTACGACATAATCATACTTATCCATCATTTCAATTTCACTTCTTGCTTCTTTCAGACGGTTTATGATCAGGTCCTCCGTTTCCGTTCCACGCTCAACGATACGATTCTTTAATTCTTCTAAGCTTGGTGGGATTAAAAAGATAAATACACCTTGTGGGAAGTTTTCTTTAACTTGTAATGCCCCTTGCACTTCAATTTCCAAAAAAACATCGTGACCTTTTTCGATTGTATCTTCAACATATTGTTTTGGTGTACCGTAATAGTTCCCCACATATTCTGCATATTCTAACATTTTTTTCTCTTTAATCATTTGTTCAAACTGTTCTCTTGTCCGATAAAAATAATCGACACCTTCTTGCTCTCCTGCACGGATTGACCTTGTTGTCATCGAAATAGAATACTTTAAGTTAGTGTCTTGTTCAAATAATGCTTTTCGTACTGTCCCCTTGCCTACTCCGGATGGACCAGATAGAATAAACAGTATGCCCTTTTCTTCTATCAAATCAGTTCCTCCTACTATTCTTCATTTATTTCATCATGACTAATGACTCTTTGTCCAACTGTTTCTGGCTGAACAGCTGATAACACGACATGATCACTATCAGTAATAATAACTGCTCTAGTTCTTCTTCCATATGTAGCATCTACTAATTTATTATTGTCTCTTGCTACTGTAATGATACGTTTAATTGGAGCAGATTCTGGTGAAACAATAGAAATAATTCTATTTGCAGAAACCACGTTTCCAAAACCTATGTTAATTAACTTCAAACTCATTCCGAGCTCCCCCTTAGATTATAAACCAATTATTCTACATTTTGAATTTGCTCTTTCATTTTTTCTGCTTCACTTTTCAAATAAACAATTTGTTCACTTATTAATACGTCATTTGATTTGGATCCAATCGTGTTTAATTCCCGATTAATTTCCTGTACAATAAAATCTAATTTTCTACCTATCGGACCAGATTCACCAACAATTTGCTGGAATTGCTTAAGATGACTATGTATCCTTGTCAGCTCTTCAGAAATATCCCCTTTCTCCGCAAGCAGCGCAACTTCCTGATAAAGCTTTGATTCGTCGGAAACTAACGTATTTTCAATATATTTGTTTATCCGTTCCAATATTCGCTCCTGATACTCTATTATAACAATTTTTCGTCTTTCTCCCAACTGTTTTATATTATTTCGTATATTTTCTGCTCTTGTAACAAGATCTTGTTTTAATTCATTGCCCTCATTTATACGCATTTGATTAGCTCTTTCGACCGCTTTTTCAAGAGTCGCCTTTACATATGCTTCCGTTTCTGTGTTGATTTCTTCTTTTTCTTCAATGTCGAAAATATCCGTAAACTTGCTGATCATCTCCATTGTGATCTCTCCGTCAAGCTGATATGTAGATTGCAGTTGCTTTAATTGCTCTATGTACTGTTCGACTAGATCCCAATCCGTTTGCAGTTTTTTACGGTGTGTATATGTACCTGAAATAAAAATCGACACACTGATTTTTCCTCGTTTCATTTTCTGTTGAATTATCTTTTTCAACTGATCTTCAATTGGTAATAAAAATCTTGGCATATGAAAAGTAATGTCAAAATAACGATGATTAATCGTTTTAACCTCTGCACTAATTTCGAGTTGATCATTTTGAAACTCTTCCCTGCCAAAACCGGTCATACTTAACATTTTTTACATCACTTCCATCAAATAGTATCGACACTACTCGCTCACCATAATCATCATATCAAACATTCTAATTATAAGACAAATAATTCTTTGCATTCTTTTTTATCGATTAGACATGGTATAATGGAATAATGAGGTGATACAAATGGTATTTGACGGAATTGTTACCCGTGCAATAACACACGAACTCCATGATGAATTGACTTCAGGACGTGTATTAAAAATATATCAGCCTACTGATACCGAATTATTGTTCACGGTAAGAAAATTCGGCGCTAATAAACAGCTTTTGATCAGTGCGCATCCAAATTATGCTAGGATGCATTTAACGGCAGATACTTATGAAAATCCTACTGAACCTTCGATGTTCTGTATGATGCTTCGTAAGTATTTAAATGGAAGTTTTATTGAGTTAGTTGAACAAGTTGAAAATGAACGAATTATTCATATTCATTTTCAAACTAAAAATGAATTGGGCGATAAAAGCATAAAAACACTGATAGTGGAATTAATGGGAAAGCATAGTAATATCATTTTAGTCGATCAAGAACGGCAAGTGATTCTGGAGAGTATTAAACATGTTTCGAGTGCACAAAATCGTCACCGTTCTATTTTACCTGGCAGTTCCTATGTGAAGCCCCCTAATCAGGGTAAGCTGAATCCACTAACTATTGATGCAGAAACGTTTATTCGAAAACTGGATTTTAATGCAGGAAAGCTCGATCAGCAAATCGTTAACACCTTTATGGGGGTTTCATCTGTTTTAGCAAAGGAGATCACCTCCCAAGTCGGTCTTGGCAAAGTAGATGCTTATAAAGAAATCTTTTTTAACATTCAGCAACAGATAATTGAACGACAATTTCAAGCGATATTATTCAAAGAGAAAAAAGAAAGTTTTTATGTTTTACCGTTATCGACCAAAGACGGTGATAAGCAATATTTTGATACTGTGAGTGGTATGCTTGATACGTTTTATTCAGGGAAGGCAGAACGTGATCGTGTTAAACAAAAAGCTGGAGATCTTTTACGTTTCTTAACGAATGAACAAAAGAAAAACAAACGTAAATTAGGGAAATTAAATAAAACGTTGGAAGAAGCTAAAAATGCAGATCGATATCAAAGAGATGGTGAGCTATTAACAGCTCACATGCATTTAGTGAAAAAAGGTGATAAAGAAGTCGAAGTAATTGATTATTATGATTCAGATCAAAAAAAGCGAAAGATAGCTTTGAATGAAAATAAAACACCCAGCGAGAATGCACAGGCTCTTTTCAAGAAATACCACAAGCTTAAAACATCCAAACAAATGGTCGAAGAAGAGAAAAAGAAAACCTATCAGGAAATTGACTATTTAGATCAAATTATAGAACAAATCGATTCTGCCAGAGAACAGGATATTGAAGAAATACGTGAAGAGCTTCAAGAACAAGGGTATTTAAAGAAAAAACAAGCAAAAACAAAACAAAAAAAGAAAGTATCGAAGCCTGTACCAGAAACATTTTATGCATCCGATGGAACGGAAATTTTGGTTGGGAAAAATAACAAACAAAATGAATATTTGACCAATCGATTGGCGCGTAAGAACGAAATTTGGTTGCATACAAAAGACATCCCTGGTTCACATGTTGTTATTCGGTCAACTGATCCTAGTGAGGATACTCTACTAGAGGCTGCCCAATTAGCTGCCAATTTTAGTAAATCAAAGCATTCTTCATCCGTTCCGGTCGATTATACGTTAATAAGACATGTAAAAAAACCAAATGGAGCTAAGCCTGGCTTTGTCACCTACGAGAATCAAAAAACATTGTTTGTTACACCAGACAAGACTTTTTTTAAAAAGTTAAAGAAAAATTAGCATAATAACGCTCAGTCGGTGATGTTATTTACTCCCTTAACTCTACTGAGCGTTCACTTTTTAGGCATATAATTAATGATACATTTGCCTATATTTCGTTGGTGTCATCCCCTCATTTTCCAGGAAAAGTTTATTAAAATAGCTGGGGTTTGGATATCCAGATTTTGCAGCGATTTCCTTTACTGTTAGATGTTTTTCTTCTAATAGTAATTGTTTACTCCATTGCAATCGGCATAATGTTATAAAAGCCATTGGTGTCATCTGAGTAACACGTTTGAATAACCGACAAAAATAAAACGTGCTTACCCCTGTTTCTTTTGCCCAGTATGCAAGATCAAAAGCTTCTGGAGCTTTATCTTGCATTTTCGGCAAAAGTGATTGGATCCGTAGATCTAATTCTTGCTTGGAATTAGATTCTCTTGGCACTGCATTGTTAGTAAAAGTAGTCAAAAAAGAATAGGTAAGTGTTGATAAGTGTGATAGTTGTAAAAAGCTATTTTCCTCTGCTTCCTGTAATAATTGTTCATGTGTTTTTTCCAATTCAGCCAAATTCGGGAGTCTCCACAAGGTAAACCGTCCAAAGCCAATTTCTGATAAAAAAGTATGCAAGGTATTTCCGTAAAAATGAACCCATCTGATATTCCATGGCTTCTCCGTACTGCTATAATATTTTTGTTCCTGTTCCGGGAAATAAAGAAAAGCATCCCCTCTTTGCAACGTATATTGTTTTCCATTCATTTCTACAAAACCAGTTCCTGATAAAACAAAGTGAATACTGAAATTATCAATGGAGCCTGCTTCCCGATAGACATTATGATCTGCGGTTGACTTATACCAGCCGACTGACTCTGGAAGGATCATGTATTCATGTTTTTTTAATGTTGGTAATAAAGCTTGACGGTTCATAACTCCACTCCCTCGAGGACAATATTGTGTTATCTTATAGCAAAAAGCTTCTATTTTCATATTAATACCAATCGTTTATAATAACAACAAAGTTATAGAGGAGGTTCAAAAATGTCCATTAAATGGGGAATTATAAGTACAGCGAATATCGCACAAAAAGCGGTTATTCCTGGAATAAAAGAATCAGAAACAGGTGAAGTATACGCTATTGCCAGTCGTAATTTAGACAATGCCAAAAAAACAGCGATGGAATTAGAGATTCCCGTTGCATATGGTAGCTATGAACAATTATTAGCTGACTCCAATATTGATGCCGTTTACATCCCGTTACCGAATCATTTACATAAAGAATGGTCTATTAAAGCGATGGAGCAAGGAAAGCATGTGCTCTGTGAGAAACCAATTGCTTTAAATGCTAATGAAGCTCAGGAGATGGAAGCAACAAGCAAAAAAGCCGGAGTTGTTTTAGCAGAAGCCTTCATGTATCGATATCACCCAAGATATCAGATGATCGAGGAATTCATTCAATCTGGTGAAATCGGGAACATTCGTGGTATTCATGGTGTATTTACTTTCAACAATGCAGCAGCAAAAGAAAATGTTCGCTATCGAAAGGATTGGGGTGGCGGCTCCTTATACGATGTAGGAGTTTATCCAATAAGTGCTGCCAGAATGATTTTAAAAGAAGAACCGCAAGCTGCAACTGTTCATGCTTTCTTTTCAGAAGAGCATGATCAAGTGGATATGATGGCATCCGGATTGTTGGAATTTGATCATGGTGTTGCGCTTACCTTTGATTGTGGAATGTGGGCAGATTTCCGTAATCAATTAGAAATTTTAGGGACAGAAGGTAGAATCGAGGTTCCGTCTGCTTTCGTTGTAAACCAAAATGAACAGGATCATTTTTATCTTCATACAAGTAAAGGTACACAGAAAGTAGAAGTACCCTATGTCAATCAATATGCACTACAAGCAGATGCAGTTGGGCACAGTATTCAAAAGGGCAAGACATTACCCTTTCCAGCTAGAGATGCCGTCTTGAATATGAAGGTATTAGATGCTTGTCTTACTTCTGCCGAGGAAAGAAGACGTGTAGAGATCAAAGGAGGATGACCAAATGAAAACGATTCAAATTAATGGCCTAGATAAGCCTGTTACTACCCTGATTCAAGGATCCGATTATTTCAAGCCAAGTGTATATGATAAAGTTTGTCAGGTATTAGATCGTTATGTTGCGATCGGCGGCAATACGATTGATACAGCACATATATACTGTGGCGGGGAAAGTGAAGTAGCTATTGGCATGTGGTTAAAGGAACGGAATAATCGAGAGGATATGGTAATTTTAACTAAGGGTGCTCATCATGATCAGAACGGACCTCGTGTAAATCCAGATGCAATCAGACAAGATCTTTTTGAAAGTTTAGAAAGACTTGGCACCGATTATATTGATTTATATGCATTACACAGAGACGACCCAGATGTACCAGTAAGTGAAATCATTGATGCCTTAAATGAACATATGAAAGCTGGTCGAATTAAAGCGATTGGTGGGTCCAACTGGACAACAGAACGACTGCAAGCAGCAAATGAGTACGCAACTGCTAATGGCTTAATAGGCTTTTCATTTAGCAGTCCGAATCTAAGTTTAGCGAAAGCTAAGGAGCCATTCTGGAAAGGCTGTGTCTCAACTAACAGTGATGATCTTAGCTGGCATGAACAAACACAATTACCACTTTTATCATGGTCTTCACAAGCCAGAGGTTTTTTTACTGGTCGATTCACTCCAGAAGACAGGAGTAATGAAGACCTCGTTCGTGTTTTTTACAGTGATGCCAACTGGGATCGCCTTGCTAGAGCGGAACAACTAGCAGATAAAAAGGGAGTAACAGCGATCCAAATTGCGCTAGCTTATGTTTTAAATCAATCTTTTCCTACCTGTGCATTAATCGGGGCGCAAAACGAACAAGAGCTGCTTTCCTGTTTAGAAGGTTCAAAGATTGAGCTATCAAAAGAAGAAGTTGATTGGTTGGAAAATGGCAACATATAAGATCAAAAAGATAAAATTGGAGTATCAGGTGAAGCTTAAGGCATCTAAAATCTAAATATTATTTAATAAAATTAAAAGAAACTATCCTTTACTAAGAGGATAGTTTCTTTTTCTCATTCTTTTATTTATAGATGTTTAATTTTTCGTGCAATTCTTTTTCACTAGTACAGCTAATTGGTGTGAGAATGAATCATCTTGTTTTATTTTTCTATCTGCGCTAAATCCGTCACAATAAATGAAACCTTTTATACTTACTCATCGTATAGAAATTGGAGAGGAGCTTGAACAAAATGAAAAAGAACCTTATACTCATTGTTTTTGTTTTTTCAATTTTTTTACTACCTCAACACGCCTTTGCAGTTGATTTTTCCATTACGAACTCGGAAATTAATGCTTATTTACAGGAGAATGGCAATGTACAAGTTACAGAGCAACACACCTACCAATTTGATAGTGATTTTAATGGAATCACTCGCACACTAATACCGAAAGAACAGACAGAAATTAAAGACTTTAAAGCATTTGAAAACAACAAGCCTTTAGATGTAGAACAAGAAGAGAATCTCTATAAAATCTATCGAAGTGGTTCAGATCAGGGGATCCAAATTGACCTATCTTATACTATTACCAATGGAGTAGAAGCTTACACAGACTTGTCACAATTTTACTGGCCTTTCTTTGACAGCAGCAACGAGTCCACATATCAAAACATGGATATTTTTATTCACCCGCCTCAAACAACTAAAGAAGTACTCGCATTGGGGTACGATGAAGCTTTTGAGACTTCAAGTATAGATTCAGATGGGATTGTACATTTTGCCATGGGTGAAGTGAAAAGCGGGACAGAAGGAGATATCCGAGTAGCTTACGATACTTCTCTATTTCCTACAACCAACCTTTTAGAGGACAGAACGATTCGCGAGGATATTTTAGCAGATCAAGCTAAATTAGAGGAAGAACGAGCGGCTTATGAGAATAGAGTGAACCTATTACGCCTTATTTCCCCTTATATTGTAAGTGGTTTATCTATATATTTACTCTCTCTAGTTACTGTAGCATGGAGAAAAAGGAACAGGAGGTTTCGAGAAGCAGAACGTAGCACTATTCAATCACTGTCGATACCAAATCAGGAAATGAGTTTACCAGCTACTATACTTTATATGCGACACATGACCGCTAGTAGTGAAATGATATCAGCAGCTTTATTGGATCTGGTTAGAAAAGGGTACGCTAAACGAGAAGACGAAAGTAAATTTATTATCGTAGATCTAAATACAGACTTTCAACATGAAAGTATATTAATCGAATGGTTATTCTATAAAGTCGGTAATAATGGTGTCTTTTCTTTATCAGATCTCCATACCTATACAACGGTCGAAGATAATCATTCGACGTACCATAGTGACTTTACCAAATGGGTTCAAGCTGTGAAAGAGGAAGTTAACGAGAACCACCTGTTTGAAAAGGAAATAGGCTTACGTTGGACAACAGGCGTGGTCAGTCTTCTAACTATTCCTTTTATTATTATTCTTGGTGTGCATTCTCTTTTCATGTGGATGGTTCTTGCTATTTTTCTTAGTTTCGCCTTATTACTATTTGCAATTATCTACCAGCCTCAAACTGCTCAAGGGTTTAGGATTAGACAACAGTGGAAAAGATTCAGCTTCCATTACGACAATATTAGTGAAAAAGAGTGGAATGATTGGATGAGTGATGAACAAATGCAAGCATTTATTTTCGCCATCGGTACAGGTAATAAGTCGATGCAAAAGAAATGTGAACACCTTAGCAAGAACGTCTCTCAAACTACTACTGCTGATGGTAACTTAAAAACGAATGACTTGTTGATGTTTATACTTATTGCAAGCACCCTGACCAATCAATTTGACAAAGCAGATTCAACGGTATCCGCTGCTACTTCAAGCAATGGCGGTGTTCCTGGTGGCGGAACAGGAGTTGGTGGTGGTGGCGGAGGATCAGGTGCATTCTGACAGTAAAGATAAACTAGGCTTGTGCCAAGTACTGGCACAAGCCTAGCCTATGTTCGTTCTTTATACTTTGCACATTCTAAGTACCTCTCGATTTTATTTTGTTACTTTCACTCTTCAAGGGCTAAAAAATTTTTTAAGATATGGATATTTCTCAAGTTCGCATTTTTGTACTAGAATATTATATTTCTTGTATTTCATTAACCGTTTTGAATTGATAATTCTCTTGAGTTAATCTTTGGATAACACCTTCGATAGTTTTGAGTTGACTCCCCGTGTTATCATACATTGGGTGCATAAGTATAATGGATCCAGGTTCGATATTTTCTACTATATAATTCACTTTATCTGCTGCTTCCTCATAAAAGCTGTCAGGTTCAAGATTCCACATAATTGTTTCTTTATTACTTTTATTCAAATACCATGGCAATACAATAAATTTCTTTCCATTCGGTGGACGAAAATCAATTTGTTCTTGATAACCTATTTCTCTTATTAGTCGGTCTGTCTTTTCGATTTCTTTTTTAATAAATGACGGAGATTTGAAAATCATTCGATTATGAGAATAAGTATGGTTTGCTACCTGATGTCCAGCTTCTACAATGGCTTCCGCCTCACCTGGAAATTCTTCTATGTATTCTCCAATCAGAAAAAACGTTGCTTTAACATTATATTTATCTAACAACGATAGAATCTCCTTAACGTTTTTAGTAGGACCATCATCAAACGTAAGTGCAACAACTTTTTCATTTGTTTCTACTTGAGAAGTTAAATCACCAAATAACTGGAAGCTCCTCGCATTCATGAGGCGATAACTTCCAAATAAAATCGCAACTATACAGATTAAAATGATAGCAAATGAAATTATTATTTTTTTCATTATCGTTTCTCCTTTGCATTAATAATACGAAAAAGGATTTTTTCTCTCTCCCGAAAATCTTCGTATAATTTAGCTGGAATCAGAGAAAATAAAGATAAGTATCGTTCAACCTTTGTATCCTGACAAATAGCAAAGTAACCAAGGAGGTGTTTTGCTTGAATCAGCCTTACCGCTGCCCTAAATGTAAAACAAACCGTTCACGATTTAATGTAATTGAACAAGTTGCCAAACCAGTAAAATTAAACACAGCTACTGGAGAAGTGATCAATAATTATGAACAGGAACCGTTAGAAGCTTTTCATATCGCCTACAACGGTCCTAACAGAAGAATACAATGTGGGATATGTGGCTTAATTGAAGATGAAAACACCTTTATAAAATATGCTCAAACACCATAAACAAATCATGGAGGATGAATAAATATGACCAAAAATCCTAAAGGACCAAAACAGCAGGAACAGCCTGAATTACCCAAAAGCATACAACAGCCCTACGGTGAACCATTAGCAGGTTCACATAAAATAAAAAATAAAAATCATTCTCGACAAAATCATGGTAGATCACATGACATGTGAGAACCCTATTCAATACGAGGACCTGAAGGTAGGAATTCTTCTACAATCTGGACCGATCACGAAATAAAGAACAATACAATTTTTGCTCATAGTTTTCACAGCTTATCTTCAAGAATAGTGTTTGGCTTATCACAGGGATTTCTATTAAATTTTATCAGATCTAAAAAATGAAAATCATCATAAAGGTTGATACAAATTTTTCATGTATAATATGTATTAACCTTTAAACAACAAAGGCAACTGTTCAACAATTTATTCATTTTCACCTCTAATTTTTTGAGTGAGTTTAGGAATATTATCATTTTCGAGGTGAAAAGTTAAAATCCTTTATTTTATTTCCCTCTTTTTCTCTTATGGTACTCATCTAAAACCAAACCTGCTGCCTCTTTTAAATCCAAGGACGGATTACGATCCCCAATAATAGCCTGACAACCATAATCGAAATCGATGTTCGAGTTCTTAGACTTTATGTGTGCCAAGAATCGATAACTCTTTTCATGGCTAAGCATGATGATTCGATTAATCGTTAGTTTCTTCCCGTATTTATCATGAAAAACAAAATACGTACTCCTTCTATTATTGTCTCCTGTGCTTGCTGTTGTGATTAATTCCACAGACGTAATATCTTTATATCTCATTGCTTTTGAGCGAAACAATCGACGATATACCAATCGTGAATCTCCTACATATACCTTAGTTTTTAATACGGTTAAGAAAATATAAAAATAAAAAGGGATACCGACAGACCAAATCAATGTATTACGCCATTCCCATCCGTTTTCTTGTATGTAAAGAGCAACACTTAAACCGATAATTATCACTAAACAAATAATTCCTTTAACTAGTACCGCCTTGAAATTTCTTTTAAATTCCATCAACCTATCCCTCCTTTTTAAACTTTCTCTACTTTATTATGTATTTTTCTTAAAATTGCAAATAACGCATCGCGTGTTTCTACCAGTATGAGAGATGAACTATTGTTAGAACAGGTTTCCTTGTCATCATTAAAAGCGATTCCTCTCATTCCTAGGCTATGAAGGGATTTTCAATTTCATCAAAAGGTGGGATTATATTTGGATATTCAATACCACACTTCGCTACCATAATAAATCTTCAAATATCATCTGGGGTTTCATTTACAATTCAGAAGTGTATATCCTCCCTCAATTATACTGCGCTAGTAGAAGAACGGAAGCATGTCCTCTTCGTTAAAGTAAAACACCCATCAGTTAAAGAATATATGTTCCAAATAAACCATTACCATAAATGATAACCAAACCATACAGGGGATTGCTAAACTTTTTACTGCATGTAACCAATTAAGTTTATAGTTACTTTTATGTAGTAGTCTATCTGTTATAAAAAACAAAATTGCTGCAGCCAAACTATAAGGGAGCAAGATAAGGCCAAATAGCACATGTAAAACACCTGAGATAATTACTTTGATTTTTTCATTATTAGTTTTTCTTACTATTAAATGACTTGATTTCTCACTAATGATCGACGTTAAAACACCATAGATTAAAATAACTGGGAAACTGTACATCAAATAAGCTGGTGTAGAAATTACAAAAGCGGTTAAGTAATTTGTTATCGAACTTATATCTCCTCCAAACGGATTTGGAACAATAGAACCGAGCAATATAGCAAACAATGACCCAGAAACTGATGCTGATATAATTTTCCTCATTATAACTGCGCTCACTAGGAAATCACCCCTTCCACCTATTCTTTACTAACTTGCAACAGAAAAAAATATAAAAGGATCCTATCCAACTATCACACCCATATGTACAAGAAAAAAGAGTTGCTAAAGTCCTCCTTTATTGAACAGAAGCACCGTTAGTACATTAAGTAAACACATCATTTTATTAAGATGTTGTTTGCCTAGACTAAATTTACTACTTCCAATTAAGTAATACGTTTAAAATCTTTACTTAAACAAGATCGTTTAAATTTCTTTGTTCTTATGAAATATCTAATATCAGATAAATTATCATAGGACAATTGGACATAGAAGTAATTGATAAACTCTAGAATAGCAAAAATAAAGATAAATCCACACAACAATAACCCTTTAACTGGGATATATGGATAGTGAATATATAAGTCTATAAAAAATAAGAATATAGTGATAATTATTACACCTATATTTATCGTTTTCATTTTTCTCAACAGTCTAACAACCCTAATTGGGGTTATTGACTTCTTCTCAGTGGTAAGCCGCTTCCTCTTAGAATACCAATAGTAAGCTCCTTGAATGAGGATAAATTCTAATAAGAAAAATGAAACCCAAAAAGAAAGAAGTGAATATATCTGCAGATTAGGGTACGTATAGTGTATGAGGAAACTAAGAGGTATGAACATAATGATTGCAAATGTTTCCCCTTTATATAAGTACTCAAATCTACTTTCTATTGTCTTCTTCAAAATTCACCCCCCTTTATCTTCATTTTTTTTTATATTTTCAAGATTAAATCCCAGTTACAATGTTTTTTCTACCCTTGTTTCTTCATCATTCTGCTTGGTTAGTATAAGATCTTTGTCAGTTAATTTTAACATTAAACGCCAGTTATTTTATAGAAATAAAAAACATCATCTTATTGTCTTTGAACTGTTGCACCAGTTGTGGAATAATCCGATTACAAAGATTTCTAATAACTTTCTTCTTTTTTACTGTAAATCTCATAAGCAAAATATCCAAATAATAAACCTATTCCTGCTCCCAAACCGATTGTAGAGAGTAGGGAAATGGAGAAAAACATACTAATAAGTATCCCAACAGCACAACCAATTATCATTCCAAGTGGAATTAAACTATCCAACAAATTTTGAGCTTTTTTTGATTCTTTTTTACCCAGGTTACCTTTCTTATATTTATCTGCCATTCTTAAAACTACTAATACAGCAAGTGCACCCACGATTACAACAGGTAGTAAAATACGCACGATTTCCATAGGATAAACCCCTCCCTTATTTTTTTACTTTTACTAATTCTTATTTATACTCTTCCACAACTCTGCTACGGTCATCTGTAGAACGTTCTTGCACCATCCTTAAGCTGGGTTGGTAGATTTGGTTTTGAAGATGGGATTAAATTCTCAATACGATTTATAATTTTCTCCGCATGCAATTGATTACTGAATTATCTTATCCTGTTAGTTTAAATACATTTTTCACAAAGTTATTTACATTTTAACATAAATATCCAATACTAGTCGGATCGATTGCGAAATAAAATACACTGTATGTCAATACAAGGATTTTTGATCAAAGTTTTTACAACTTATCTTCTAAAGTAGTGATTTGCTTCCCAACTATAATTAAAACAGCTTTCCTTAACGTTATTCAAAAAGTAGATTCTCTTAAACCTTGGCAATAAAGGAATTTAGTTTATTCTCCTTTTTGATTCCTACGATGATTAAAGTATATTTACCAGACATATATTGCATTTAATTTATTTTCTCTCTAATGAACCATTATAAATTAATGGGTCGGCCACTTTAAATTCAAGTATAGCTTTCATTTACCAACCTAGTTTATAAAAAGTCATAAAAATAAAGGTTGAAACATACCATTTAGTTTCAACCTTTGATTTCTTTTTCCTCAATCCCACCCAAAACTTTATTAATTGATTTGGAGGATTACTTCACTCCCGATTTCAAGTCTCTTTTTATATGAAAGAATTTTCAACGCTTCGATTTTCATTACTTTTCCATTTCTCTTTTATCTTTGACAATTCTCGAACTCGAACAATGATTTCGAGTTTGGGGGATTAGAGAAGTATATAGCCAAAAAATTAATAGAATTTTTGCCGTCAAGTACTCTATTATTGTCTTGCTTTATTGCCTTTTTGAATGACCGAATCTTGATAGACTTTAAAAAATTTTAACATTCTGGAGTAATCTTTATCCTAACTGGCGTTTAAATGTTTTACTAGCGATTAAATAAGCAATGACCATGATCCCCACACACCAGGCGAGCGCGGTCCAGATTTCATTGTCGACAGTCCCTTCGTATAAGAAGGCTCGAATCGAATTCACGATTGAAGTCACCGGCTGATTTTCAGCGAACGCACGAACAATTTTAGGCATGCTTTCGGTGGGCACAAAAGCCGAACTGACAAACGGCAGGAAAATTAGCGGATACGAGTATGCTGTCGCCCCTTCCATAGACTTTGCTGTCAAACCAGGAATGACAGCTAGCCATGTAAGTGCTAAAGTAAACAGCCCAAGTATCCCAACTACCGCGAGCCAGGATAGAATATCAGCATTTGATCGGAACCCTATCAAGAAAGCGACGAGGATAACCACCACAACAGTTAGCGCATTGGAAACAAACGAAGTCAACACGTGAGCCCACAATACCGACGAGCTCTTGATGGGCATGGTAAGGAAACGCGCCATCAGCCCGCTCTTTACATCCGTAAACAGACGCACGGAAGTGTAAGCGACGCCGGATGCGATAGCCATCAGCAAGATTCCTGGCAATAAATAATTGACGTAGTTGTCCGTGCCGGTTTCTATCGCGCCGCCAAATACGTAGACAAACAGCAACATCATCATAATCGGCGTAATCGCCACCGTTATTATCGTATCCGGGCTACGCATAATATTGCGCATTAATCTTCCTAGTAACACAGTTGTTTTACTTTTCATTTACTTCTCCTCCTTCTTACTAATGATCGCAAGAAAAATTTCCTCTAATGTAGGCTGTTTCTCAATGTATTCTACTTTCGTGGGTGGGAACATTTCCTTTAGTTCTGTAAGGGTACCGGTCGTGATGATTTTTCCGCCATGCAGGATGGCAATACGGTCCGCAAGTTGTTCTGCTTCCTCCAAGTACTGAGTCGTAAGCAATATAGTCGTGCCAGCCTCGGAAAGTTCCTTGATGGTATCCCAAACTTCAATCCGTGCTTCAGGGTCAAGCCCTGTGGTGGGTTCGTCTAGAAAAATGACCGCCGGAGTTCCGATCAGGCTCATGGCGATGTCTAGCCTGCGCTTCATTCCGCCAGAATAATTGTCAGCACGGCGGTTAGCCGCATCAGTCAGATTAAATCTTGTAAGCAGATTGTCGGTTACATGAGCGGGATTGGAAACTCCCCGCAACTTTGAAATCATCATCAGATTTTCCCGCCCGGTCTGCATACCATCTAAAGCTGCAAACTGTCCTGTCAGGCTGATATATTGGCGAACATGTTCCGGCTGACGCTGAACGTCAATCCCACAAATACTTACTTCCCCACTATTTGGCTTTATTAGTGTTGAAAGGATGTTAACCGCCGTTGTTTTGCCGGCTCCGTTAGAGCCCAGAAGTGCGAAAATTTCTCCACGCTGCACTTCAAAATTTACTCCCTTTAAAACTTCCTTATCTTTATAGGATTTTTTTAATCCTTTTACAGAAATCGCTGTATTGCTCATAATTTTTCCTCCTTATAATATGCACAGTAAGTTCGCTTTCTTGATCCGAAAATAAGGTGCTTTATTTGATAAATAAGTGAAATACTTGCCTTCAAAGAAATCGTAGTGATGATCCGGGCAATTGTCTTGAACATCTAAATTGTTGATTTGAAATCTACCTACTTTGTCAGACTGATATTCAGTATTACTTACTACTGTGTTAAAATTAAACTGAATAGTGAAGGTTACAATTCTCATTTGCTTCCAGCTATTCAGTCGGAATATTCTATTAAAAATATTTTAAAATGCGCTAATTCTATTCATCATGAAAAGTCACGACCAATCGAATCGTTCAACTTTTTTCGATGTTTGTCTTGCCAAGTCTTTGCGTCCTTTACTAGCTCTTCGCAGAAAGAGGCCACGTCCTCACCCGTAAGGTCAGTGACTTTCTTACCTGACGCTGCACCTTCCTCAAAAAGGTCGAGAATGCCGCCAAAAATACGGCTTACATCCTTCCATTCTGTGAGGCCACCAGCAGTCCACATATATTTTTGGATAGCTTTGTAAGCATTATGGTATTCACTTGGAAGTGTCTTTGCACGTGCCTCCATCTCCTTCCATTCCCTTTTTTCCTCCAGACTTCCGATAATTTTTTCAATAAAACCCATTTTACCCTCTCCTTTTAATTTCTTTAGTTTTGAGTTCATTCATTTTGCTTGAGATAAAATCCCATTTTGCCCAAAAAGTTTCAAGTTGTTTTTGACCTTCTGCATTGAGTGTGTAAAATTTTCTCGGTGGTCCGACAGAGGATCGCTTTTTCTCGATGTCCACTAGATTGTTTTTCTCAAGCCGCATGGTAATCGTATAGACTGTACCTTCAACTACATCAGTGAAACCAAGTTCTCGTAGATGCTGTGTGATTTCATAGCCGTATGTTTCACCACGACTGATAATCTCAAGCACACAACCCTCGAGTACCCCTTTGAGCATTTCTGTGATATTTTCCAATTTTATCACCCATTGTCTTTCATTATATATTTTAGTACTCAGTAACACAGGTATTCAGTAACACCTATTACTACTATATAGTAATGCAGAATAGTGTTGTTTGTCAAGCATTAATTTTTTTTTCAAAATGTACGTAGCAGCAACTATCTAATTTAATAAGAGCGCTTATAACCCCCGTAACTTATCAAGATGTTCGCGTCTGTTATCCCTATACTTATCCTTGTATAACTTGAAGCGTGAAGTGAGGTCTTACAGACGTTTAGGATCGTGATAAAGTTAGTTGACTATCTAAAGCACTTTTTTTCACGACTTTGACACATCAATTAATCCGTGATACGATTCATTTTATGATTAATATAGAGTTAAATCGAAGTCTAATTCTCAAAAAAGGATGGGGTATAATGAAAACATATTCAATTGGGAAAGTTGCAAAGGAATTAGATCTCTCCGTACATACTTTGCGTTACTATGACAAAGAAGGTCTGATGCCTTTTGTAGAAAGGACATCGAGCGGCACAAGGATATTTAAAGAATCAGATATAGAGGCTTTAAAAATCATTGAATGCCTGAAGTCTACTGGGATGCCTATAAAGGAAATTAAAGCTTTCATAGATTGGTGTTCTGAAGGAGATGCTACGTTACAACAAAGATATGACATGTTTATGGAACGAAAAGCTAGTGTAGAAGCTCAAATGGAAGAACTAAAAAAAACAATGAAACTTATTGAACATAAATGCTTATATTACAAAACGGCACTAGATGCAGGAACTGAAGATATTCATAAAGGTGATAAAATAGAAATTCCTGTCACTAACTAACAAATAAATGAAGCTGGGACAACAGAAATGTATAAGCCACAAAATTCCAAACGATTATTCAAATAGACCTTGAAATCGTTTGGATTTTCCTATTTAGTAGGAGCATACTACGCATTATCTTATGTTGCTTCGTCGTAATTTTTGAGAGGCTATAGCTATGTAACAATCGCTCCAGCTGCCCACATTCCTTTCCACGTTTTTTTCCCCTCGGAAAGCGAAACGATCAGCCAGAGCGGGTGCTTTGCACTCGATATCACCATCAAAAGTTACTTATCAATCACTTCATCCATTTTACAAATCCCCCTAAGATAGCGACATAGAAAGTATTCCCAATAGATAAAGGCAAAAGATCCTTTTACTTTAAAGTTATGAATTAAACAAATTGAAATTTTTATAAATTATTACTTGCGCTAGAGTTAACTTTAGCTTTTATACTACAGATGTAGCATTATTTTTTCTTACGAGAGGGAACTACATGTACACGAGTCAATTTTTTGATTAGGTACAATCATTCTACTGTAGGAAATAATTTAAGTGATAAGTAGAGAAAGGATGATAATTAAATGGCAATTGAGAACAAAATTGTTGTAATTACAGGTGCAAGTTCAGGAATCGGGGAAGCTACCGCTAAATTACTAGCTGAAAAAGGTGCCAAAATCGTACTTGGAGCAAGACGAGAAGAGCGTTTAAAAGAACTAGCTGATGATATAATATCAAATGGTGGACAAGCGGTTTATCGCATAACGGATGTTGTTAATCCTGATGATAGCCAACAACTCGTTCAGCTAGCTAAAGATACGTTTGGTGGAGTAGATGTAATATTCTTGAACGCTGGAATTATGCCAAATTCACCACTTTCAGAGTTAAAAACCGACGAGTGGAACAGTATGATTGATATTAACATAAAAGGGGTTTTAAATGGGATTGCTGCAGTATTGCCAACATTTACTTCCCAGAAGTCAGGCCATATCATTACTACTTCATCTGTAGCTGGACTTAAAGCTTACCCAGGTGGTGCCGTGTATGGTGCTACCAAATGGGCAGTACGTGATTTAATGGAAGTATTACGTATGGAATCTGCCCAAGAAGGTACCAACATTCGTACCGCAACGATTTATCCAGCAGCAATTAACACAGAATTGTTGGATACGATAAGTGATAAGAATACAGCAGAAGGTATGACTGCGATGTACGAGCAATATGGGATTACTCCTGATCGAGTCGCCAATGTGGTCGCATTTGCGATTGATCAACCAGAAGATACGAATGTTAATGAATTTACAATCGGACCAACCATTCAACCTTGGTAAATTTATTTAGACAATAATAGGTAAACCATGTTATTTCGGAATAACACAGGCTGTCGATAATTTCTCTCGACAGCCCTATACTTCTCAGATATCGATAATACGATATCATCCTTCTAATCCACTGCATTTGCTCTCTTCATAATTTCCTGAACTATCGAATCTTTGGCATCTGCATAGTCTTGTACATGTTTCCATTTACGGTGAGCTAAATTACGCTTTACGCTTCCATATTTATCTCGATCGGAATTGTTCGTTCTTAGCCAATTACGAAAGCGCAACATTCGATCTATCTCTGATGATCCTTTACTAAATACGTGTAGATTGATATTTGTATCAGGACCTTTCAAGAGTCGGTGTTCAAACCACTCTGGTTCCCTTATACGTAAAATGTAGCCTGCATCCTCCAAGTCAGAAACATACGTCGCTTCGTCTGCAGAGTCTCTTACAACCAACAGAATATCAATAATTGGCTTTGCGCATAGTCCCGGCACTGAAGTGGAGCCAACATGCTCTAATTGCAAAATTTTGTTTCCAAGTATAGAACGAATCCTTTCAGCTTCTTGTTCAAATAACTTTGGCCAGTTTGGATCATAATCCAGGAGCGTAATAGTTGCATGGTGGTGGGTGAGTTCCCCAACTGTTACCTCCTGAAGCCTTTTATCACTTTTAGAAGTGGAATCATTATATTCAGACGTCAATTAAATCACTCTCTCATTTGTTAAGTATAGTTAAAACCAACATTTATCCGAAGTGATTATGAAACGACAAAACAAAAAGATTGATACTAACTATCCACCAAACTATGAATTTAGTTTTTATTGAACTTTCCCTTATAATACAAAATTACAATATCTATTTATTAGTCTCATATTACCTCAGCATTCCAATGGTGACATCCCGCCCACTTCAGGTCGAACAATATCGAATTAGTACATTTCCTGCGGTTTCCCAGGAAATATCAAATATTCCCCAGTTCATCACGCCATTTTAATAAGTCGACTTTTTCAGATTCTGTGATTTCTTTATTCTCTACTAATTCACTAGCTAAAATATCAAAGTTAGTGATCGTTCTATAAGGTATTTTAGCATCTTTAAATTGTTTGTCTGCCTTTTGCAATCCATAACTAAAGATAGCTAATACACTCAAAACCTTAGCACCTGCTTCTTGTAATACAAGTGCACTTTCGATAGATGATCCACCAGTAGATATAAGGTCCTCAATTACAATGACTTTATCTCCTTGTTCTACCTTACCTTCTATCTGATTTTGCTTACCATGTCCTTTTGGTTTTGATCGTACATAAGCCATCGGCACATTTAAATAATCCGCTAACCATGCAGCATGAGGTATTCCTGCGGTGGCACACCCAGCAATCACATCTGGTTTTTCTTCGAATTGATTAATTATTTCTGCAAACTGCTTTACTATTTGTTTGCGGATTTCTGGATAAGACATCGTTAATCGATTATCACAATAGATAGGAGAATGAATACCAGATGTCCAGACAAATGATCTGTCCGGACGAATCTGGATAGCATCTATCTCATATAATGCGTTGGCAATTTCTTTTGACTTAAGCATTTCTCCACTCCTCTACCACTCGCTCGTAATTTATTTTTGGGTTTTCTGCCTGTGTAATACTTCTACCTATTACTAAATAATCTGCTCCATTTTGTTTAGCCAGCTGAGGGGTTGCTACTCGTTTTTGATCATTCTCCTGAGAATCACTTAGTCTAATCCCAGGTGTTACGGTTAAGAAGTCATTTCCACAAGCTTGTTTTATCATTGGTACTTCATGTGCTGAACATACAACGCCATCTGCACCACTATTTTTTGTTAATAATGCTAACCGGTTAACGGCATCGTCTACTGATTGATTTATGTTTAATTCCTCTTGCAAAGTCAATTGATCCATTGATGTTAACACGGTTACCGCAATTAGCGTAGGAACCTTGTCCTGTGTCCCTGCTTCCAGCCCTCTCTTTGCTGCCTTGATCATTTCGGATCCTCCTGAAGCATGGACGTTAACAATATCAACCCCTAAGCTAGCCAAATTATACATCGCTTTTTCCACCGTTGTCGGAATATCATGAAGCTTTAAGTCTAAGAAAATCGGATGGTCATGTTCTTTTAGCCAATCAATCATTTCTCGGCCTTCACGATAATATAATTCCATTCCTACTTTTACAGGTACTCCATCAAGCTTATGTTTATCAATAAATGCTTTCACATCATTTGCTGTTCGAAAGTCTAAAGCGAGAAAAAATGGTTGATCCATTAACGATGCCCCTTTCCGATCGCGTCTTCCACAGATTCGAATCCATACTTTTTTAAAACACTAGGTAAATCACTAATGATATCAGGACATACTAGCGGGTTTTGGAAATTAGCTGTTCCGACAGCTACTGCATTTGCCCCTGCTAAGAGAAATTCTAAAGCATCTTCCGCTGTCACGATTCCACCCATTCCGATAATCGGAATATCAAGAGATTGACGTACTTCATAGATCATACGAATCGCTATTGGTTTGATCGCAGGACCTGATAATCCGCCTGTTTTATTGGCAATAATTGGTTTGCGCTGTTTTAAGTTTATTTGCATTCCTGTTAACGTATTAATCATTGACAAACCATCTGCACCAGCCTCTGCTACCGCTTTTGCCATTTCTACAATATTCGATACATTTGGTGACATTTTGACATATACAGGATAGTCACTAGCTTCTTTTACTTTATCGGTCACTTCTTTAGCTAATATCGGGTCTGTTCCAAATTGGACACCACCCTCTTTTACATTAGGACAAGAAATGTTCAATTCAATTGCGGCAATATCTTTTGATCGATTTAACGTTTTGGTCACATATACATATTCATCTACCGTACTTCCAGCAACATTTGCAATAATTGGCGTGTCAAATGATCGCAAAAATGGTAATTCTTCCTCTATAATGTTTTCTACACCAGGATTCTGCAGACCAATAGCATTTAACATACCGCTTGATGTTTCTGCTACTCGTGGTGTTGGATTCCCATATCTAGCTTCACCGGTTGCTGCTTTCACGATAATCGCACCGAGCTCACTTAAATCGTAAAACTGACTATATTCTTTTCCAAAACCAAAGCAACCTGAAGCAGGCATGACAGGATTTTTTAATGTTAAGCCTGGTAATCTTGTAGCTAAATTCATGTTAAGATCACCTCATTTGCCGCAAATACTGGCCCATCTTTACATATCTTCTTTGATTTCTTAGGATCGTCTTTCAATGGTACAACACATGCATAACATGTACCAACTCCACAGCCCATTCTCTCTTCTAATGAAATATAGCCTTTATGCCCATCTAATTGATTCGCAACTGCCTTTAACATTGGTGTTGGCCCGCAAGAGAAAAAATAATCAAAGGATGGATTAACATCCCTTATAATATCGGTGACAAAGCCTTTTGTTCCATAACTGCCGTCGTTTGTTGCAATATACGTATCACCTAATGATAGAAACTTTTCTTCATAAAAAATCTGATCCTTTGATTGAAAACCAAGAATACTAGTTACTTGTACACCTTTTTCTTTAAGTGTTTTAGCTAGGTAATAGAGTGGAGGGACACCTATTCCTCCACCTACTATTAATGCATGGTCTATTTTTAATTGTTCAATTGGATAATAGCTGCCGCATGGTAAAATAACATCCAGTGAGTCTCCAGCCTGAAATTTACTTAATGTGCGTGTTCCTTCACCAAAAATTTTAAAGATGATCGTAAATGCCTCTGCTTCAGCATTAACGCCAGCCACGGATACCGGTCTTCTTAACATATGATTTGGTAAGGCAATGTGGACAAACTGCCCCGGCTTTAATGCTTTTGCTAATGGTGATTCTAGTACTACTTCAAAGGTATCATTGGCAATTTGCCAATGACTTTTTATTTTCAACTGTTGTTTTGTTATCACAGTACAATAGCCTTCCCTTCCACTGCTGGCTTCGCAGTAAATGTTGTCGAATCAATCACATTCACAATCGCTTCAGCCGTATCTAAACTTGTTAAACATGGGATTCCATGCTCTACTGCTTCACGGCGGATTCTAAAGCCATCTGAACGAGGCTTCTTACCGGATGTCAACGTATTAATGACTACTTGTACTTCCCCTTGCTCAATAATCGAGATAACATTCTTGCCTTCTGCTCCAACTTTGCCAACTTCTGTAACCGGGATATTTAATTCTCTGATCGTATGAGCAGTTCCTTCTGTTGCATAAAGGTGAAATCCTAATTCATAAAAACGCTTAGCGATTTCAGATGCTTCTGCCTTATCTTTATCTGCTATCGTAATCAAAATTGCACCTTCCATTGGAATCGTTAATCCTGAAGCAGTTAATCCTTTGTATAATGCTTTATCCAATGTTCTATCTCTTCCAATTGCTTCCCCTGTTGACTTCATTTCTGGTCCGAGCATTGTATCCACACTGCGTAATTTTGCAAAAGAGAATACAGGAACCTTAACAGAAACAGTTTCCGGCTCTGGCAACAAACCTGTTTGATAGCCCATGTTTGCAAGTGACTCCCCAATAATACAACGTGTCGCAATATTAGCCATTGTTACTCCTGTTATTTTACTTAAAAATGGAATCGTTCGACTTGCTCTTGGATTCACTTCTAACACATAGACTTCATTTTGATGGACGACAAACTGAATATTGATCAGTCCTTTTACCCCAAGTTTTTCCGCTATATTTATCGTGATGTCTACACATTTTTGTTTAATACCGGCTGATAGTCGTTGGGTAGGATAAACCGCAATCGAGTCACCGGAGTGTACACCAGCACGTTCAATATGCTCCATTACCCCAGGGATGATCGTTGTTTCACCGTCTGAGATCGCATCTACTTCTACTTCAATTCCAGTTAAATACTTATCTATTAATACTGGATGTTTATGCTTAATATGGTTTGTCTTCGCTAAATAATTTTCTAATTCAGCTTCACTATAAACTATCTCCATCTGACTTCCACCGATAACATACGATGGTCTTACAAGTACTGGATAACCTATTGAAGCCGCTACTTCTTTTGCTTGTGCTAACTGTCGCACACTTTTTCCTTGTGGCTGTGGAATCTGTAACTCTTGCAAAAGCTGTTCAAATTTATCCCGATCTTCTGCAGTATCAATTGCAGAAAGGGGTGTTCCCAAAATTCTAACTCCCCGGCGTTCTAATCCTTCTGCTAGGTTTATAGCTGTTTGGCCACCAAATTGAACAATAACCCCTGCTGGTTTCTCCAGATCAATCACATGCATAACATCTTCTAATGTCAATGGTTCAAAGTATAATTTATCAGAGACACTAAAATCGGTTGAAACTGTCTCTGGATTACTATTCATAATAATTGCCTCATAGCCTGCCTCTTTCAGTGCTAATACAGAATGCACCGTAGCATAGTCAAATTCAATTCCTTGCCCGATTCTAATTGGACCAGAGCCAATTACTAATACTTTTTGGCGTCCGCTCACAATAGATTCATTCTCCTCTTCATATGCACTGTAGAAATAAGGGGTTTCCGATTCGAATTCCGCTGCACACGTATCTACCATTTTATAAACTGGTAGTATATTTTCAGATTTTCGAAGTTGATAAATTTCATCGGCCTCGACATTCCAGATACGGGCGATGTGTGTATCTGACAAACCTAGTTTTTTTGCTTCTTTTAACAGATCGAGGTTTTGAGGAATGTCTGATAATTTTTGTTCGAAATCTATTATTTTTTTCAGTTTATCCAAGAAGAAGCGATCGATCTTCGTTAGTTGAAATATTTCTTCAACTGACACGCCTCTTCTCAGTGCTTCTGCTAAAACGTATATCCGTTCATCATCGGCATGTACCAAACGGTCTAGTAACGATTCTAGTGATTCATCTGCTAATTTCGGTAAGTAGAAGTCTTCTCCACTAATGTCTAAAGAGCGAATTCCTTTCAGTAAAGATTCCTCAAAATTACGACCGATTGCCATTACTTCACCTGTTGCTTTCATCTGGGTACCAAGCGTTCTATTACCTAAGACAAACTTGTCAAACGGAAAACGTGGGAATTTGGTTACTACATAATCCAATGCTGGTTCATAACATGCATAAGTTGTTCCGGTAATAGGGTTAATTATTTCATCGAGAGTCATACCAATCGCAATTTTAGCGGCAATCTTTGCAATAGGATATCCCGTTGCCTTAGAAGCCAATGCAGAAGAACGGCTAACTCTTGGATTTACTTCGATGATATAGTACTGGAAACTGTATGGGTCTAAAGCTAATTGAACATTACAGCCTCCTTCTATTTCTAATGCTCGAATTATTTTCAAGGATGCAGAACGCAACATTTGATATTCACGGTCACTTAACGTTTGAGAAGGCGCGACAACAATGGAATCGCCGGTATGAATACCGACTGGATCTATATTCTCCATATTGCAAACAACGATTGCTTGATCATTTCTATCGCGCATAACTTCATATTCAATTTCCTTGAAGCCGGCAATATTTTTTTCAATTAAGCATTGATCTACCGGAGACAAAGATAAGCCGCTTTTGGTAATTTCTCTTAAATCATCCTCGTTATAACACATACCGCCACCAGTACCACCTAGTGTATATGCCGGTCTTACAATTAGTGGATAGCCAATTTCATCAGCAAAATCTACTGCCTGTTCCACTGTATTGACAATTTGACTTTCTGGTACAGGCTCTTTAATTTCATTCATTAATGTTCTGAATTTTTCCCGATCCTCTGCTTGCTGAATCGCATCTAATTTGGTACCGAGCAACTCTACACCATACTCAGCTAAAATACCTGATTCATCTAACGCAACTGCTAAGTTTAGCCCTGTCTGTCCACCAAGAGTAGGTAATACCGCATCAGGACGCTCCTTGCGAATAATTTTAGATAAGAATTCTACGGTTAAAGGCTCCATATAAACTGTATCTGCAATCGTATGATCTGTCATAATGGTAGCTGGATTGGAGTTTGCCAAAATAACCGTATACCCTTCTTCTTTCAGTGACTGACACGCCTGTGTACCTGAATAGTCAAACTCTGCTGCCTGTCCAATGACAATCGGTCCTGATCCTATTACTAAAATCTTTTGAATATCTGTTCTCTTTGGCATTAGACTTCCTCCTTCTGTGTTTCTTGATAGCTTGCAATGTTCTCGATAAAACGATCAAACAAATAATTGGTATCATCTGGACCGGGTGAGCTTTCAGGGTGATATTGTACGGAGAAAGCCGGATAATTGAGATGTCTAATCCCTTCTACCGTTTTATCGTTTAAGGCAACTTGTGTAAGCTCTAAGTCAGTTTGTGCTATCGATTCTTCCGTTACCGCATAACCGTGATTTTGTGAGGTTAAATAGGTTCGTTTTGTTTCAAAATCATAAACAGGATGATTGGATCCCCGATGACCAAATTTTAATTTTTCGGTATCAGCACCACACGCTAATGCTAATAACTGGTGTCCTAAGCAAATGCCAAAAGTTGGTACATGTGGAATTACTTTTTTAATCATTTCAATTGCTTCTGGTACATTTTTCGGGTTACCGGGACCATTTGTCAGCATAATGCCATCAGGTTTTAAGCGTAAGATATTTTCTGCACTATAATCATAAGGAACTACGGTCACATGACAATTACGCTTTGTCAATTCACGTAAAATACCATGCTTCATGCCAAAATCTACTAGAACAATACGATATCCTCTTCCAGGTGATACATATGGCTTTACGGTAGACACCACTTCTACTTGATTAGTCATTAGTTTTGCCTGTGCTAATTTTCCCGGTGCTTCCTTATCCTCCGCACCTGCTTCCGTTATAATCCCTCGCATTGTACCGTGCTTTCGTAAAATTTTCGTTAGTTTTCTTGTATCTATGCCTGCAATACCTGGTATATTATTAGCTTTTAAGTATTCATTCAAGTTTTCGTCACTGCGAAAGTTTGATGGTTTATCACTAAATTCTTTTACTACAAAACCGAAGATAGAAGGTGTAATTGTTTCAAAATCATCGCGATTAATTCCATAATTTCCGATAAGTGGATAGGTCATTGTGACAATTTGTCCACAATAGGAAGGATCGGATAAGGTCTCTTGATAGCCAGTCATTCCAGTATTAAACACGACTTCCCCAATACTTTCTTTTGACGAACCAAATGCTTCCCCATTAAAAACAGTACCATCTTCTAAAATAAGTTGTCTTTTCATTCTGCCCACTCCTCATATACAGTCTGTCCCTGATAAATGGTCATAACAGGCTTGCCAGTTATTTCCCACCCATCAAATGGTGTATTTGTTCCTTTCGATAAAAATGAATGCTTATCTATTGTTTCTTTTACTTCAAGATCAAGCAGTGTTAAATCAGCACTTGCGCCAATTTGAATTCTCCCATATGGTAATCCAAATGTATCAGCAGGTTTTACGGTCATCCAATCTATTAACTGCTTCAATGTAAAGATTCCTTTTTGAACAAAGTGGGTATTTAATAAAGAAAATGCTGTTTCAAATCCGACAATACCGAAAGGTGCTTCTTCCATACCGTTAGCTTTTTCTTCCGTCGTGTGAGGAGCATGGTCTGTTGCAATAAAATCGATTGTCCCATCAAGCAAACCCTCAATTAATGCCTTTTGATCTTCTTCGGCACGTAAAGGTGGGTTCATTTTAAAATTAGCATCATTATCTTTGATCGCATTTTCATTGATTAACAGATGGTGTGGCGTTACTTCTGCCGTTACACGAATACCTGCCCTTTTTGCATCTCGAATCACTCGTACAGATTCTTTCGTACTCACGTGACATACATGGTAATGGCATCCTGAAGCTTCTGCTAACAAAACATCCCGAGCAATCTGGACAGACTCACAAATAGAAGGTATACCTGGTAAGCCTAATTGTTTACTAACGTTTCCTTCATGCATGACACCGTTATGAATTAACGTATTTTCTTCACAGTGAGCAACAATTGGCATATCAATCGTCGCTGCCTCAGTCATTGCCTGCAGCATCATATCTGCTGATTGCACACCTACGCCATCATCTGTATAAGCAAATGCTCCTGCTTGCTTTAATGCTTTCATATCTGTTAGCTTATTACCTACAAGTCGCTCTGTAATCGAGGCATATGGCAATACACGAATCGATGCTGTTTCCTTTATTCTGTCCTGAATCGATTGTAATATTTCTTCTGAGTCAGGGGTTGGCTGGGTATTCGGCATCGCACATACTGTCGTATATCCCCCACGTGCTGCTGCAGCTGTTCCGGTTGCAATTGTTTCTTTTGCTTCACCACCAGGTTCTCTTAAATGGACATGAACATCGACAAAGCCAGGAGTAACCAAGTTTCCTTTACCATCTATTTTTTCTGCTTCTGGAAATGCCAAGTCGGTTCCGATTGCTATGATCTTTCCATCTTCAATTGCAATCTCACAAGATGCAATATTGCCGTTATCCAATAACTGCTTGACGTTTGTTAAGACTTTCTTCATTAAAATTGCCCCCTTTGTATAAAAGCTGTTCCATTACTGCGATTCTTGCTGACACACCATTTTTCATTTGTTTAAATATTCTGGACCTTGCACATTCTACCAAACTAGTATCTATTTCTACCCCTCTATTAACTGGTGCAGGATGTAAGATAATTGCATGTTTTTTCATTCTTGCTTCTCTTTCTATTGTTAAACCATATTTCTCTAGGTAACTTTCTTGATGTAAAGTAATTTGATTCTGATGTCGTTCATATTGAATACGTAGTAACATCAGTACATCAGCTATTTCAATTGCCTCATCCATCGATACATATGGAAAAGGTAGTCTCTCATCGTGCCACTCTTTCTTTCCTGTTAGATATACCTGACAGCCTAATGTAGAAAGGGCTAAAGCATTAGATCTTGCTACACGACTGTGCTTGATATCTCCTGCAATCACTATTTTTAATCCACTAAACTGGTTAAACTCTTGATAAATGGTCACAAGATCCAGAAGAGATTGAGTTGGATGTTCACCAGTACCATCTCCTGCATTGATGACTGGGATGGATAAAGATTCTGCTAATTGATGGGCGATATTCTCCTCATTATGTCGTAACACGATAAGATTAGCTCCAATGGATTCAAACGTTTTGGCTGTATCGTACGTACTTTCACCTTTAGTTACACTTGAAAAATCCGCCATAAAATCCAAAGGTTCCATTCCAAGCTTTCTTTCTGCTACAACAAAGCTCATTTTTGTCCGAGTACTAGGTTCAAAGAAAAGGTTAGCTGCAAAATATTGTCCTTGCAGAGGTTCAACCCCTTTCTGACTAATCTCATTAGCCCTTCTCACCAATTGAAGTATTTCCGTTTCTGTTCTATCTTTCATCGTAACAAAATGTTTCATCTTTCATTCCTCCCAGCTTTTGATTTAGTCTATTTATCTGCATCCTCAGGTTCTGCAAACATATTACCATTACCATAACCTGATTCTTTTTCTGGTAAGATAAGATTTAAAATTAAACCAATTAAAGCTGATAATGCCATGCCTGCGATTGTTACATCAACATCTCCGATTGGAATGTTCAAATATGCGCCACCAATTCCAACTACTAAAATAACCGACGAGATCACAAGATTTCTTTTAATACCTAGATCAATTTTATTATCGATCAACATTCGCAATCCACTCGATGCAATAATACCGAATAGTAGGATCGATACTCCTCCCATTACCGGGGTAGGGATAGAAGCTATTAGTTCAGTAACTATTCCGATAAACCCGAAAAGAATTGCTAATACTGCTGCACCACCGATAACAAACACACTAAACACTCTTGTTATGGCCAGAACGCCAATGTTTTCTCCATAGGTTGTATTTGGCGGACCGCCCAGAATGGATGCAATAATTGTTGCTACCCCATCCCCTAATATAGAGCGATGCAATCCAGGCTCTTTAATAAAATTCTTCCCTGCTACCTTGGATAAAACCATTTGATCACCGATATGTTCCGCTACTGTTACAACCGCTACAGGAACCATTAGTAACACTACACTCCAGCTGATAACTTCTAAGGGATTATAGCTGACAAATGGAAGCACAAAGTCAGGGACTAAAAAGATGGATTGGAGGAAATCTCCAAAAGAGTTGCTGGAAACGATTTTCTCCCATGCTGCTTGTACTCCACTAGTATCTAATACTTGAACATTTGTGACAGCAGTGATAATTAGTGAATATACATAACCTGCAATTATCCCGATCAAAATCGGGATAAGCCCGAAGAATCCTCTAAATAGTAAGGATCCGATGATAGTGATCAGCAAGGTAACAATCGCTGCACTAAAGTGAACACCACTATATTCCCCATCAATATTCATAGCCATATCAACTGCCGTAGGTGCCAGACCTAATCCAATCACAATAATGACCGGTCCTACTACGATCGGAGGTAGTATTTTCACAATCCAATCTGTTCCGAATGCTGCTATCAGCAATGAAAGGATTCCATAAACAATTCCAGCTAGAAAGCTTCCCACCATCACTCCACCTGGGCCACCAAGAGCCATTGCACTAGTAATTGGTGCGATAAAAGCAAAACTGGAACCTAAATATGCTGGGATTTGCCCCTTTGTAATAAGCAGATAGGCAAGTGTTCCTAAACCACTGGATACTAATGCTACTGCTGGTGATAAATCAGTTAAAAACGGAACTAAAATCGTTGCACCAAACATTGCAAATAAATGTTGTATACTAAAAAGAATCCATCTTGATAACTTTGGTATTTCTCTTACGTCCAAGACCATATTTTTCTCTGACATTGTCTGTCTCCCCTTTTTATTTAGCTAATAAAAAAACCTCTTTGCTGGTCGCAAAGAGGTAAACGTGTAATATATAGGTATACACGTATCCTTAACATGCGACCTTGCAAGCATCTCTGTACTTGTTTAAAGGTCTTATTCTTTTTCATATATACTGACACTATCTTTTTGATCGATTTCTTCCAACTCAACCGTTATAATTTCATTTTGTGAGGTTGGAATGTTCTTACCGATAAAATCAGCACGTATTGGTAGCTCACGATGTCCACGGTCTACTAGAACAGCCAACTGCATTTGTGACGGTCTTCCTTGGTCCATAATTGCGTCCATTGCAGCTCTGACCGTTCTACCAGTATATAGAACATCATCCACTAATATAACTTTTTTACCTGTCACTTGTTCTTTTAGGTTGGTTTCATTTAACGTTGGTTCCTGATGATTATTATCAACTGGAGATAAATCATCACGATACAACGTAATATCCAATTCTCCAATTGGTACCTTTACACCCTCAATCTCTTGAATACGCTGTTGAAGGCGATTGGCTATAGGAACTCCTCTTGTTTTAATACCTACTAGCATTAATCCTTCAACACCTTTATTACGTTCCAGAATTTCATGTGCAATTCTAGTCAATGCTCTTCTCATTGCCGAAGCATCTAATACATTTGCTTTCTTATTCATCATAAAAACCTCACTTTCCATTGCATTATTAAAACAAACAATTATGTTTACCTACTCTTTATAAAGAATATTCCGTGTTTTAATGAAAAAACCCTTATTCTCCGTGAGAGAATAAGGGTTTTGGACATACCTATAGCATGTTGATCCGATTCCTTTTCAGTCTCACGGGACTGTCTTTAAAGGTCTTTATGATATTGGTTATATTATGTCAAAATCTGTCCGGGAAGTCAATAACTTTTTCGGATATTTTCTAATACTGTTGCAAATTTAACAGGTATAGGTACTTCAAATTCCATTTGTTCTTTTTTCATTGGATGCTCAAAGGCTAAATGATAAGCATGTAATGCTTGACCATCCACGTCAATTGTTTTTCGCTGACCATATTTCGGATCGCCTACTAAAGGGTAACCAATATATTTCATATGCACTCGAATTTGATGTGTTCTTCCGGTTTCCAGTTTACATTCAATAAACGTAAACTTGCCATGCAACCTTTCGATCACTTCAAAATGAGTAACAGCAGGCTTGCCTTTCTCAGTAACATCCATTAATTGTCGATTTTTTTCACTTCGTCCTATTGGAGCCTCTATTGATCCATATTCATGAGGAACATCACCATGAACGATCGCCTTATATTTCCGACTAATTTTTTTCTCTTTCAACTGATCCGCTAATCGTTCATGTGCTATATCATGTTTAGCTACTACTAATAAACCACTTGTGTCTTTATCAATTCGATGAACAATTCCGGGTCTTTTTACCCCATTAATACCGGATAGATCATCACAATGGTACAACAATGCATTGACCAAAGTGTCTTCCTGATGGCCAGCAGCAGGATGAACAACCATTCCACTTTCTTTATTGACAACCAAAATATCCTCATCTTCATAGATAATATTAATTGGGATATTTTTTGCCTCTACATCTAACGGCTCTGCTTCTGGTACTTGCCACTCAATTTCATCATCTGTTTGACACTTATAATTTTGCTTCACTGGCTTCCCGTTTACGCGTACTAAATTTTTTTCAAACCATGTTTTAATCTGTGATCTTGAATAGTCCTCTGTGATATTGACTAGAAGTTTATCTATTCGCATCCCTTGATCACTTACTTTTACTAAATAAGAAAACTCACTCATTTCTGGTTGCTCCTTCTTTTATTTCTTTCATCTAAAAGTGTATAGATAAAAATAAGAATAACTCCTACTACTAAAGCAGAATCAGCAATATTAAATATTGGATAATCATATGCCCCAATATACACATCAAAAAAATCGACTACTTCTTGACGGAACAAGCGATCTATAAAATTACCGATCGCGCCTCCTAGAACAAGAGCTAAAGCAAGTCTAAGCCATTTACTCTCCTTGCCGAACTTTTGAATATAGTAAATAATAAAGGCTACTACAATCAAAGTAATGATGTAAAAGAATGTCATCTGGCCTTGCAATATTCCCCATGCTGCACCTGAATTTCTGTGTGATGTTAAATAAAAAAAGGATTCAATAACTGTTATTCGTTCTCCAATTTCCATATTTGTTACTACAAGCCATTTTGTTAATTGGTCCACCATAATAACTGCTAATGCTACTGCATATACTCGCCACATATTCTACCTCCGGAAATTTCATTACAAACACTATCAATACTTTTAACATTATACCATTATCTATAGCATTGAAAAAGCAACTACCCTATGTAAAAGGATAGTTGCTTTTAAATCATTATTCTGCTAGTCCAGCATAGTTTTCCTTTACAACTGTTGCACAGCGTGTACATAACGTTGGATGATCTGGATCCTCCCCAACTGTATCTGAGATTACCCAGCAACGTTCACATGTTTCACCTTTATGTTTGGTAATTGTTAGTGTAACATGCTCAAACTTTTTACCATCTGTCAGTTCCTCAACAAGTTCAATATGAGAGACAATTAACAATTGATGCAAGTATGGTACTTCCGCTAATAATGTCGCCACCTTATCATCATTTGCTTTGATGGTAACAGAAGCTTCTAATGATTTACCAATTACTTTTTCTGCACGTGCTTCTTCTAATGCTTTTAGAATGTCATCACGTACTTCCATAAATAGGGACCATTTAGCAGCTAATTGTTCTTGGTCTTTGATTTCTTTTACTTCTGGCATATCTGTTAATTGCGGACTTTCCGTTTCAACATCTGGGATGTAACTCCATACCTCTTCCATTGTATGAGTTAAAATCGGTGTCAGCAATTTTACCAATGAAGTAATAATTTCATGATATACAGTTTGAATACTGCGTCTTCTATGATTATCTGCTGCTTCAATATAAAGGATATCTTTCGCAAAATCCAAATAGAAGGAGCTTAAGTCAATCGTACAAAAATGATGGATGGTTTGATATACCGTTGAAAAATCATATTCATCATATGCTTTACGTGACCTGTCAATTACTTGTTGCAGACGATATAACATGTAACGGTCGATTTCTTCCAAGTCTGCTTCTTCTACACGATTTGCTAGTGTGAAATCAGATAAATTACCAAGTAAGAAGCGGAACGTATTTCGAATTTTACGGTACCCTTCTGACGTTTGTTTAATAATCTCATCAGATATACGAACATCTGCCTGATAATCAACAGAAGCTACCCATAAGCGCAGAATATCTGCACCATATTGCTTCATGATTTTAGAAGGCACCACTACATTCCCTACTGATTTACTCATTTTACGACCTTGACCATCTAATGCGAAACCGTGACTGATTACTGTTTCATATGGAGCTTTACCTGTTACTGCGACAGCTGTTGAAATAGATGAGTTAAACCATCCACGATACTGATCTGAACCTTCTAAATAAATATCAGCAGGTCGTTGTAGCTCTTCTCTTCCTTCCAATACGCCTTCATGAGAGCTACCAGAGTCAAACCATACGTCCATGATGTCCATTTCTTTCGTGAATTTTCCATTTGGACTGTGTTCAGATGAGAAGCCTTCCGGTAGTAAATCTTTCGTATCCCACTCAAACCAGATATTAGATCCATGCTCTTCAAATAATTTGGCTACATGGTTGATCGTTTCGTCATTAATGATTGGTGTTTTATCTTCACCGTAAAATACCGGAATTGGGACACCCCATGTACGTTGTCTGGAAATACACCAGTCTTCACGATCACGTACCATATTAAATAGGCGTGTTTCCCCCCATTTTGGCAACCAATTAATCCGATTAATTTCCGCTAAGATATCTTCACGGAAATCTTTAATAGAGGCAAACCATTGGTTGGTTGCACGGAAAATAGTTGGTTTTTTCGTACGCCAATCATGTGGATAAGAGTGTGTAATAAACTCTAGTTTTAACAACGCATTATTTTCTTCGAGTTTTTCGGTTACTTGTTTGTTAGCAGCATCATAGAATAAGCCTTCAAAACCTGGCGCTTCAGCGGTAAATACCCCTTTTTCATCTACTGGACACAGGACATCTAAACCATATTGCTTACCGACAATAAAGTCATCTTCACCATGCCCAGGTGCAGTATGAACAAGTCCCGTACCACTTTCAGTAGTAACGTGCTCACCTAAAATAATTAATGATTCACGATCATAGAACGGGTGCTGTGCGACTAATCTTTCTGCTTCTTTCCCCTTAAATGTTTGAACAACTTCTGCTTCTTGCCACTCAAGTGTTTCTTTTACATCATTTAGCATATCATGTGCCACAATATATTTTTCATCAGATACTTTGACCACCGCATATTCAAGATCAGGATGGACAGAGATTGCCATGTTTGCTGGAAGTGTCCACGGTGTCGTTGTCCAAATAACGAATTTTTCATCACCGTCCAATAAACCTTTACCGTCTTTCACATCAAATGCTACATAAATAGAGGCAGAGCGTTTATCCTGATATTCAATTTCAGCTTCTGCTAGGGCAGACTCTGATGAAGGGGACCAATAAACAGGCTTTAAACCTTTATAAATGTACCCTTTCTTGGCCATTTCTCCAAACACTTTAATTTGTGCTGCTTCGTACGATTTGTTTAAAGTAATATATGGATTATCCCAGTCTCCTCTGACACCTAATTGTTTAAATTGATTACGTTGATTATCAATTTGTTTTAAAGCATACTCCGCACATTTTTGTCTAAATTCAGCAATCGTCATTTTTTTGCGGTTCACTTTCTTCTTAGCAAGTGCTTGCTCGATTGGTAGACCGTGTGTATCCCATCCTGGCACATATGGTGCATGGAAGCCTGACATCGATTTATACTTAACAATAAAATCTTTTAGTACTTTGTTAAGTGCATGCCCCATGTGGATATCACCATTGGCATATGGAGGTCCATCATGTAATACAAACAATGGTCTTCCCTCAGTCCTTTGTTGCACTTTTTCATATAGTTTTTCTTCATCCCATTTTTTTTGCATATCTGGTTCTTTGTTTGGTAAATTTCCACGCATCGGAAATTCCGTTTGTGGCATATTCAATGTTTGTTTATATTCCAATTTAAATCCTCCTTATATTCACACTAGTTCTGATTACAAATAGATAAAAACTATGACTAATCAACATTCACTATAGTGTAGCTTGCTTCCATTCTGCATTTTGATGAGAGCTACCATTTGCTTCGGCAGAATGCTCCGCTTTCACCCAAGGGCACAAGCGTAACATCTATTCAAGCAAAAATCGCTTTCGTAAATCAGTACACTACACTAAGCGAAGGGAAAATACGTAGACTCCTACAGGAACAGCACAGCCTCAGCCTCCTCGGAAAGGGAAGTATTGTCCCATAGCATTTGCAAGTACTCCTTTAAGAATGGAAGTAAGTAAGTCAAACTCCACAGTTTATGGATTTTGCAAACTTTTTTTGGGTGTCTGATCCTAAAAAAGAACTCCTCATCCCGGAAAGGGACGAGGAGTTCTCGCGGTACCACCCTTATAGATAACAAAAGTTATAGTGCTATCCACTCAGCTATTCGTAACGTGAATGACTCGATTACACTTACTATAGTTCAGTGTAACTACTCATGGGTGATCTTCTATTAAGGTTCTAAATTAGGCTTACACCATCCCTAACTCGCTTTTTTAGTACACTTAACATACTCTTCCCAATCATAGTATTTAATTATTTTATAAAAAGTTTGTAGTAAAAATTATATGTAAAATCTCTACTTCCGTCAAGATTTAATATTGATTGGCCTCTTCTTTTTCCAATTCTTCTTCATTTTCGATGTCCATATCAAATAATTGTTCCCAATCATTATTTTCCAGCAAATCAAGCTGTGCTTCTATTAACATTTTTAATCTTGTTCGGAATACTTTAGCCTGTTTTTTTAATTCTTCTACTTCTAATGCGATTGATCTTGATTTATGAAGTGCTTCATTAATAATACGGTCTGCATTTTTTTCTGCTTCTTTTATGATTAGTTTCGATTCTTTTCGAGCATTTTCTTTTACTTCTTCTGCGGTTTCTTGTGCAACTAATATCGATTTGTTTAAAGTGGTTTCAATGTTAGAGAAATGACTAAGCTTTTCATTTAAGTGATCCACTTGTTCTTTTAAATCCTTTTTCTCACGGATAACTGTTTCATAATCTTTAATAACTTGATCAAGAAATTCGTTTACATCATCTTCATCATAACCTCTAAATCCTCTGGCAAATTCCTTGTTATGAATATCGAGCGGTGTTAAAGGCACTTTGGCCACCTCCTATTGGATGTCATTCGTTATACAATATCTTATCATACTTTTTTGACAAATTACTAAAAAAATTTACAAAAATCTATAATAATTTTTCAAACTCGATTCTAATTTTATCTTTTTTTGTGCGACCTTGTAATGCAATAATTCGGGATCTGCCTTTTCCTCTAATCGATATTAAATCTTCTTCTTCCAGCTGAAAGGATGGTTGATCGATCGTTTGGAAATTGACTTTCACCAGTCCTTTTTTAATAACATTCAATGCTTGTTGCCTCGATATTTGATATATTTCCTTGATGATTACATCTAACCGTAATGACGCACAGGTAGCTATTCGTGACTGCCACTTATCTTGCGAAGGCAGACGTTCAGACATGGCGATGCTCTCAAAAGAAACGCCTGCCTTCTTAATCGACGTTACATTAGTAATCAGATATTTAGTTATATCTGATGCCACGAGAATTTGAATGATATCGTTTTTTATAACAATATCACCCATTTTTTTTCGCTTGATACCAGCTGATAAGAAGGCTCCCAGAACATCACGATGTTCAATGGAAACAAACTTTTGGGGGAATTTTGTTTGTAATAACTCTACTTCAAAGCTTGTCTCATTTATTTGTTCATAAAAAGGTGCTAAAACAGCACGCTTTCTTTCTGCAAATTCCCATCCACCGAAAAAGGACAATTGTAATTCTTCATTATTACCTATAATCATCTCCACAATTTTTTGTTCACGTGGATGAAGGAAATCACTTATCTTTCTCTCATAACGTGTGGTTACTTCATCACGCCATGATAATACTTGATCAATAAAAGGATATTCCTCTTTTCTGAAATGCTGATATAAATCCATATGACCACCTATATACTGAAGACAACAGTAAGAAGGTTAATGAATAAAAAATTTAATCCTCGCATTGCAAATTGCAATACAAAAATTGCCACAATAGGGGAAATATCAATCATACCACCAATCGGAGGAATAATTTTTCTGAACGGCTCTAAATATGGTTCTACAATAGAACCAAGCATTTGCCCGAATGATGATTCCCTAGCTCCCGGAAACCATGACATTAAAATATAAATAATAATCGCATATGTGTAAAAAGTCATCGCATAATATAAAATCTGATGTAACAATCCCATTTCATTCATTACCACCTTTGTTCTGGATCTGATTCTTCCATAATTTCTGTTATATTCCCTGAGATTTCAATGTTCTCTGGGGTACATAAAAAGGTTTGTGAACCTAGTTTTTTAATTTGACCAGATACAGCATAAACTGTTCCACTCAAAAAATCAATAATTTGTCTTGCCTGCTGTGTATCAACTCGTTGTAAGTTAATAACAACAGATCTTCGATTAACGATATGATCCGCAATATCCTGTACTTCATTAAATGATCTTGGTTCAAACAAAACCATTTTAGCACTTTTTTGAACCGACTTTAAACTTACAACATTAGGTTTTTCATCTTTCTTTTCACTTCGCCTCTGTGGTTGATAATCTTGTTCTACTTCCTCTTCGACAATTTCATATTCCTCATCTTCGATCCCAAAAAAATTACGGAATTTACCCTTCATACTCATCATTTATCACCCCTATCTTCATAAGGTCCTACAAGACTAGAACCAATACGGATATGAGTAGCACCTTCTTCGATCGCAATATGATAATCATTACTCATTCCCATTGATAAATATTGACACGGCGCATGATGCCAACCTTTTTCTTGGATATCATCTCTTAAGATGCGTAGAGAACGGAATACATCACGCAATATATTTTCATCATCAATATGTGGTGCCATTGTCATCAAACCGACTACTTTAATATTGGGATAGACTTCTAACATTTCTATAAAAGATGCTACTTCTTCTGGTTGTAGTCCATGCTTTGACTCTTCACCACTAACATTCACTTGAACAAAGCATTTAATAGGCTTGTCTGTTCGTTTATTAATTTCCTTCGCTAATGATTTTCGGTCTAATGAATGAATATAATCTATCTTATTAATAATGTCCTTCACTTTTCGAGATTGTAACGTACCGATAAAATGCCATATTGCTTGTTCGCCAATATGATCATGCTTTTCTATAAACCCTTCCATTCGATTCTCGCCTAAATGTAGGACACCAGAGTGAATCGTTTCGATTGCTCTTTCTATTGTAACATATTTCGTTACCCCAATAATGGTGATATCTTCAGGGGCTCGTCCGGCTTTGTTACATGCATGTTTAACATTTTTCTGTATTTGATTAAGATTTTCGGCTACTGTCATGCTCAAGCTCCTTCCACCATAGTTAAACTAACCCAATAAATCCCATCATTCTTCCGGTAGGATGATGGTCTCTTCTATGAGAGAAAAATGTTGAATGATGGGAGGTACAATAAGTTGATATATGTATATGATCAGGTGATATTCCTGCGTCTACTAATAATTGATAATTTAAATATTTTAAATCTAACTGGTATTGACCATTTGAGCCTTGATAAGAATCTGCATATTTTGCATCTATATGACGAATGACTTGATCATTAACTTGATAGCAGGCTTTACAGATACTAGGTCCAATAATCACTTCAATATCGTTTGTGACTGAGGACAGTTGTTTAAAGTGATTAACTGTTTCTTTAGCAATATTGGAGACAGTTCCTTTCCAACCTGCATGTGAAATGGCAACCGTACCCTTCTTTCTATCCGCAAAAAATAAGGGTACACAATCAGCAAATAAAGAGGTGCACAACACGTTTTTTTCCTTTGTGATTAGACCATCTGTTTGTGGGATAGCATCATCCCTTGTGAACGCTCCCTTACCACTATCTTTCGATTTCATGACTTTTACTTGATTACCATGAACTTGGTCAGCCATTACCCATTTATCCAGTGGAAAAGAGATAATGTCGGCTAATTGCTTTCGGTTTTGTAATACGTCAGTCGGATTATCCTCTACATGAAAACCTAGGTTATTACTATGGTATGGTGGTAAACTCACACCACCTTCCCGTGTTGTAAAACCAGCTATAATATTGGCGTCCTTCATCCATTCATTAATCCATAATATGCCTTTATCTTCGGACTGTACAAAGGGTTCTGTCATCATACCCCTCCTATTTACCTCATTTTATCATATTTTGAATGATCAATACAGTTCCATGTCGTTATTGCTGATATGAAGTCGAGGAATCTTCATTTTTTTGTACTTGAAGAGTAGGGTAATTTCCATTCTTTTTTACTAATATCACATCATGTCCTATTTTCATGACATGTTCCCATGGTATAAGAATCTCACGTGATTCACCAAAAACCCCAAATGTTTTTGTTTTTGTTGCTATGACTAAGTTTGTAATTCTACCCATATCAACATTTATTTCAATATCTGTTAAGTTCCCTATTTTTGTTCCATCTTCTATATACACAATATCTTTCATTTGTAAAGCGGATAATGTTATCATTTTCTCCTCCTCCTTTATATCAATATATGTCTTCACTTTTAAAATATGGTGTTTATGACAATAAAAATCGAACATGTTCTGTTGTTATTTGCAAATACTAAATGTAATTCAATAAATGAGGGAGTGAAAAATATGGGTAGAGATGAACACAAGAAAAACACAACAAGAAACCCATTAGCACAGACACCTAAAGCTGAACAAACAGATGGAATCGATGTAGAATTTACTAATGAACTTGCTGATGCAGAAGACTTAGAAGCAAAAGAACGAGGGGAAAAAGCCGATCAAAGAGCAAAGAAGCGATGAAATATCATCGCTTCTTTTATAATAACCAGACAAAAATACATAAACTGTGAAATAAGGCTGTTTAAAATAGGCTTTCTTTCATTTTAGACTTCATTGAATGCATGGCCAACGTCATAGAAATCACTACGAAAGCGATTTGTGCTTGAGTAAATGCGTACTTGTTTCCGTGGGTGAAGCAACCTTCCAGCTCTTTCTATAGTTATTATCTAACGTAAAATCGGAGCAAAACTCAATTGGTTTTGCTCCGATTTTCTATTCAAACATTTCTTTATTCATTTCTTTAATTGCTGCTTTTTCCAATCGTGACACTTGTGCTTGTGAAATACCGATCTCTTCAGCAACTTCCATTTGTGTTTTTCCCTGAAAAAAGCGTTTGTTAAGTATCATTTTTTCACGTTTGTTTAACCGCTGCATTCCTTCTTTTATTGATAAATGATTAATCCAGTCATTATCTTTTACATTTTCATCACTTACTTGATCCATTACATAAATAGGGTCTCCACCATCATTAAAAATAGGTTCAAATAAAGATACAGGATCTTGGATTGCATCAAGAGCAAAAATAACATCCGTAACCGGTACATCTAATTCTTCAGCAATTTCCATGGGAGAAGGATCCTTTGACGTTTTGTTTAATAATTTCTCTCTTGCATGCAGCGCTTTATATGCTATATCTCGTAATGATCTTGACACTCTTATCGGATTGTTATCACGCAAATAACGTCTAATTTCACCGATAATCATTGGGACAGCATAGGTGGAGAATTTTACATTTTGACTTAAGTCAAAATTATCAATTGATTTCAATAACCCGATACAACCAACTTGAAATAAATCATCACCGTACTCTCCTCGGTTATGAAATCTTTGAATAACACTTAATACTAATCGTAAATTTCCATTAACTAATTTTTCTCTTGCAGATTGATCCCCATTCTGCATTTCCCTAAAAAGAATTCTCATTTCTTCATTTTTTAATACTGGTAAGGTTGCTGTATCTACCCCACAAATTTCTACTTTATGTCTTGTCATTTAATACCCTCCCAATTGGAGATCCTTCTCAAAAGTCAGTATCACCAATCGGGAGTTTTTTATGCATCATCCATCATTTACCATTTGTGTTAATTAAACCATTTTATTGAACTCTTTTTGTAGCCTTTTAATGATCTTTTTTTCTAGACGAGATATATAGGATTGTGAAATTCCTAGCAAATCTGCCACATCTTTTTGTGTCATTTCTTCCTTGTCAACTAAACCAAATCTTAACTCCATAATTTGTCTTTCTCTTCCATTTAGTTGATCTAACGCTTTTCGTAATAATGTTTTATCTATACTCTGCTCTAAATCTTTAAATGTTACATCTTCATCCGTCCCTAACACATCTGAAAGCAAGAGTTCATTACCATCCCAGTCCACGTTTAATGGCTCATCAAATGAAACTTCGGTTTTAATTTTATTATTTTTGCGAAGGTACATTAATATTTCATTTTCAATACATCTTGATGCATAAGTAGCTAGCTTAATTTTCTTTTCCGGATTAAACGTATTGATGGCTTTAATTAATCCTATTGTTCCGATACTTATTAAATCCTCAATATTAATACCAGTATTTTCAAATTTCCTAGCAATGTATACAACAAGACGTAAGTTTCTCTCAATAAGGACTGCTCTAGCAGCTTTATCTCCTACAGGCAATCGATTAATTAATTCATATTCCTCTTCTTTAGATAACGGTGGCGGTAATGCTTCACTTCCCCCAATATAGTAAAGTTCTGCTACATTAAAGCCCATTTTCTTTAGAATTTTGTAAAAAATCATTTTATATTTGTGTTGTTCGATTAGCATTCCTTCCACTCCTTATCCTATATAATATCACCCTGTTTGTTGAAATAATTTAGGGTGTAATAAACAATGGTAACTGTTATCAGCGACTAAAGTTCCAAATTGAATACCAATCAAAACCTTCTTATTTGTAAGCTGGATATTTTTCGTATGTATGTGAAGTACATCAGGTTTAAAAGCAATCATAAAATCATGTTGTCCACCTACCCCTTGAAAAGGTAGAATTCGAAAAGTGGTTGAGGAGAAATGGTCAATTCCTTCGTCCATCAAGTTTTGAAAAGACATTTGCAATTGCATTATTTCCTGCTCATCCAGCCAATTCTCAAGAACTGTTTGATCGACAATAATGACAGGGGTTTGGGTAAACGGATCGATTAAATGGTTTCCACTATCCAAATAACCCGTGGTCTCCACCTGTTTATCTTTCCATTTAATTTTTACGCTGTAATAAAACTCATGCTGAAACTGTTCCATTTTGTGCTTGTCCATTCGGATTTTTGTAAAAAAATAGATGATAGGGAACCCGATTACGACGAATAATCCATGTATTTGATCAGATGCAATGCCCTGTGTAGATAAGTAGTCTTCAGTTGAAAATAAAAAGTGAATGGCAAATAAGCCACCACCTATTGAAAATGTCATAAAGTAAAATGAGCACAATAACTTTAAATAAATAGCCACATTCTGAAAACCAAAAGCAATCCAAATGATAATAAAGGAATGAACAATCTTTAATATCCACGAATCAATTGGAAATGTTGGAAAGATAAAGGATAACGGTACAATTAAGGAACCAAAAAAGCTGGCTATTACTATTCGATACCACTTGGTTATATGTTTAGTAATCGATTGAGTTAGTAACAGAATCATCCAATCAATCATAAAATTGAGTAGCCATATTATTTCAACATAAACAACCACTATGTCCTTCCTTTCCAACTAATGTAAAGTGTGACTTATTAGGGTGTTGATAAAAGAAGCATTTCTTGTCTACTAAGTATAAAGAAAAGAAAGAAAGAAGTCTGTCACAGTTTGTATGCAAAAAACATCTAGTTTTCAGAAAAAATCCATAATCTTGTTGAATCAAATCTCTGAAATAAAAAAGAATGTTAAGACCTCTATCTCTTGGAGGGTTGCTTCCCCATTTAAGAGGATGTGTATTTGTTTTTTAGAACACCAAAAAACCCGTTTCAATGGTTGATTGAAACGGGTTTTAAACTAGATGGTAATGATGTCTATCTTCTTCTATTACGATTCCTTAAAAAAGTTGGAATATCTAATGTATCTTCTTCTTGTTTTGGTCTCGATGAAACAGAAGAAGTAGCAGTTGGATTAGCTGATTCCTGTGCTTTTTCTTGTTGTTTTTCTCTACTGTTAGTATTGGAATGTAAAACAGATTTGGGTTTGTTTTGTGTAGTTTTCATTTGCGACTCATCAAAGCCTGTCGCAATAACAGTCACAACAATTTCATCTTTCAATTCCTCATTTATTACTGAACCGAAAATGACATTCACTTCCTGATCCGCAGCTGAGGTCACAATATCTGCAGCCTCTTGAACTTCATATAAGCTTAGATTTGTTCCACCTGTAATGTTCATAAGTACACCGTGCGCACCATCAATTGAAGTTTCCAATAATGGCGAAGAAACAGCTTTCTTGGCAGCCTCTGCAGCTCTACTCTCACCTGTCGCAACTCCGATACCCATTAATGCTGAACCTTTATCAGCCATAATTGTTTTTACATCGGCAAAGTCAACGTTAATTAATCCAGGTGTCGCAATTAAATCAGAAATACCTTGTACACCTTGGCGTAAAACATTGTCTGCTTCACGGAATGCTTCTAACATAGGTGTGTTCTTATCAATTATTTCTAGTAATCGATCATTTGGAATAACAATCAAGGTATCTACGCTACTTTTTAATCCATCAATTCCTGAAACAGCTTGGGTTGATCTTTTTCTGCCTTCAAAAGTAAACGGACGAGTAACAACTCCTACTGTTAATGCTCCTAATTCTTTCGCTACCTGAGCAATTACTGGTGCTGCACCTGTACCGGTTCCACCGCCCATACCAGCTGTAACAAAGACCATATCAGATCCTTTAAGAATTTCTTCAATCTGTTCTTTACTTTCTTCTGCAGCCTTTCTTCCAACTTCAGGGTTTGCTCCAGCGCCTAAACCTCTCGTTAATTTTGTACCAATTTGCATCTTAACTTCTGCTTTTGAAAGGTTTAATGCTTGCGCATCTGTATTTACTGCAATAAATTCAACACCTTGAACACCATGCTCTATCATTCGGTTAACAGCGTTGCTTCCTCCACCGCCTACACCGATTACTTTTATCGTAGCTAGCTGATCCATATTCGTATCAAAGTCTAACATACCATTTCCTCCCATTTTTGCTAGATTAATAGTCTGTCTTTTCCCACGTATTCCTTTTCTTCATTATTCTCAGTCAAAGAAATATTTGAAGAAGTTTGCTAATTTAGGTTCTTTCTTTTCTTTTACACTTTGTTTATTAGTTGTCTTTTTTACCCTTTTTGGCTTTTCTTCTATTTGAGGTGCTTTTTCTCGTTCAACTGTAACAGCATCAGAGAATTCTTTCCCTTGTATTTTCGCATTCTTATACGCAAATTTCAAGATACCGATACCTGCTGTAAACTGTGGTTCACGCACCCCTATGTAATCAGGAATTGCAATTCTGACATTACTTTGGTAAATATCCTGTGCTAGATCAGCAGCCCCAGGCATACTCATCGAACCACCTGTGAGTACCAGGCCACCCGGAATTTCATCATAACCCATTTTTTGAATCTCACGTGCACTATATACTAAAATTTCTTCTAATCTAGCTTCGATTATTTCAGTTAAATCTAGCTGATTATATGTTTGTCTTTGATTGCTACCAATGATATTCACGTCAAAAACTTCCTCTTCATTGGCATCATTAAAAAATGCATGGCCATGATCGAGTTTTATATCCTCTGCTTCATCTGATGTTGTGCGTAATCCAATAGAAAGATCCTTTGTAATATTATCTCCACCTAGTGGTATTACACTAGTAGCGACCAATCCATCATTTTCGAATATCGACACAGTTGTACTTCCACCACCAATATCAAGTAAAGCAACACCTAAATTTTTCTCGTCTTGAGATAGTGCTACTTCACCAGTTGCTAATGGCTGCAAGCAAATATCCATAACATTTAGTCCTGCTTTTTCTACACATTTTAAGATATTATGTAACATCGTTTTCGAACATGTAATAATGGTACCTTCCATCTCTAAGCGAACTCCGATCATCCCTCTTGGATCACGAATTTCGTCTAATCCATCAACAATAAATTGCTTTGGTATTACATCCACTATTTCTCTTTCAGGTGGAATCGACATAACTTGTGCAGCATCCATTACACGATGTATATCTTCTTCCGAAATTTCTTTATTATCACTAGATACTGCAACCACTCCATGACATGGTTGTAGCTGGACATGATTACCATTAATTCCAACAATTACTTGATCAATATGTATATCTACCATACGTTCAGCTTGCTCAACCGCTGTACGGATTGAATGAACAGTCTCATCTATGTCAACAATAGCTCCTTTTTTCATACCTAGAGACTTTGCCGTACCAACACCAATTACATTTAATGAATCACTTTGAATTTCTCCAATGATAACTTTTATTTTTGATGTACCTATATCCAAGCTGACTAGAATTTCACCGTTATCCATAAGGCACCTCCTATTTCAATGCATTAAACTACGATTCATTTCATATATTATTAGTATAATAAACTGTATTAAACACTATTATAATAAAAAATACAATATTTTTACATGAATATATGTAAATTTACCGGAAAAATATTAAAAATTATGAATTAAGCTCTTTTTTGGCTTTTCGATATAGATAATATTTCTCTAATAACAACCTTCTTATAATAGCTAAATTTTGGAATAATCTTACTCCGAATGCAAAGATTGCAGCTAAGTATAAATCTATTCCTAGCTGAACTCCTAAAAAGGCTAAAAATGCTGCCAACGAAACATTGAAAAAAAAGCCAGAGATGAATACTCTTTGATCAAATTTCGAATCCAATTGAGCTCTTATACCGCCAAATAATGTGTCTAAAGCTGCTAATACAGCAATTGATAAATAATTGGCATATTCCTCCGGTATCGTCATATTTGTCATAAACCCTAGCAATAAACCAATTATTAAAAACAATGCCGGTAACCACATTAGCCTTCACCTTCTTCTTGGACATCAACGATATCTACATCTTGTAACTCAATCTGGTCATCATACGCTGGCAGTATGATTTCACTTTGTTCTGTAAGACTAATTAAAATATTTTCTAACGCGAAATAGTCACCTATTTCACTAGCCTCTATATGATTGTTTATTTGTTCAGCATCTTCAGTAAGAACACGCATTTCAGTTGGCAAATCTCCAATCGAACTATTGTTTACATATATATTACCATTCACATCTCTTATCGGTGTTATATTAATAATCCGCTGGTTTTCAATAGCCATTTCTGTTGCTCCTGCAGCATTCAATTCGTTTATAAATAATTGAAGTAATTCTGCGTCTATTTTAGGAAATTCTTGATATTCTTCATCTAAGAAAAGTGGTTCCAACTTAATGATAAGACCTTGTCCTTTTTTTTCTGTTAATCCAGCTTGTTCTCTTAATTGTTCAATGGAGTTTTTTAATGATTCAATTTGTTGATGTTCTGTTTGTTCCTGATACTCCTGAAGCGTATTTTCTGCTTCTGCTATCTCCATATAAAGGCTTTGTTGGATTTTTTGCTCTTCTATCAATGCTGTTCTTATCTCCCAGGTGTCTCTCGTATCACGATTTGTAGTTTGGTGATTGGTATTAAATAATATCGCAACCATAAAGCCGATCAATAAACAAACTATTCCTATCATAAAGTGCTGTTGCCTAAAGATTTTCTTCATATCGTCACATATCCCTTGCATACATTTCAATAGTTGATTTCTTCTCAATTGCCAGTTCGATATTATCCTGTACAAGCTTATCGACAACACCATTTCTAAGGTTTAAGCTAACATCGAGAATTTCCTGATCACCAATTGCAGAAATAACAAATGGTGCAGGATATGACTTCCCATCAATAGAAATCACAGGACCAATACAAGATATGTAACTATTTCGATATATTCGTTGTCCATTTATTGCAATAGCTTTTGCACCTGCACTAAACAGTTCGTTGACAGTCTGATGAATGTGCCGGTCATGTACAATATATTGATTGGCATGATCTTCTGCAGGTATAAAATTTGCGTCCTTTAATGTCACGATAACACCTTCACCACTTATAGACAGTTCTCCGGTCAATTTTTGCAAATTTGTTTTGGTATCTACCAAATCTTTTAAGATATCGGCTTCTTCCCCCAATTCCTGTTCGATGGATTGCACTTCTTGCCGGATTTGATTTAATTCTGATCTTAGCTCTTTGTTTTTTTCTTCCATGTCGATTAGCTGTTTACGATAATAAAAATCTCTTTCCCATTCCTGATTATTAACTTGTACGATTTCTGCGTTTGAATTTGTCTGCTGATAGCTAAAGGTTAGCAAGAAGCCCAACACAAGAAAAACTAATGCAAATACTAACTGTCTACTCTTCATTTTCTTCTTCTATCTTCTCCTCTTCTTCCTTTTCTACTTCATATGGAGTGAATACTGCTCCACCTTCGTCAATCTTAATAATACCTTCACTACTATGATCCAACTGACTTACAATAGATGGATAACTACCAAGGTAAGAAGATAAGTTACGGATAGAAGACTCAACCTCCTGTCCATCTGTCATATACAACTTAATCTTATAAGGATTAGATTCTGATGGAATCCAGTTCACCTCAGAAATCAAGGCAGAAACATATACAGAAAGGTCAGCTAATTCTTCCGATATTTCATCTAAATAGTGATCATCTTTAAACCCCTTTAAAATTGGAACATCGCCATTTAGATTGGAAGCATTCATCTCAGCTAATACATCACCATTTTCCAAAAGAGGTTGTACATTTCCGTTGATCTCTACATAGCCTACATGGTTTAATTCAGTTATATCCATTACAATCGTATTTGGGAAAGATCTCGAAACCTCTGCCTCTTTTACTTGAGGGTGTGATACAATATTTTGTTCTAAGTCTTTCGGTTGAACCCTCCAAAAGTTTACATTTTCTCCTATCTCACTTTGGGCAATTATTTCTTCTTCTGTGAGCCATTGTAAGCCATTCACTGATATATTTTTCACGTAACTCATAGGTGACTGAAGGTAAATCACAATAAATATTAATACAAAAAAGATGAGCAAATAAAAAATCAGTTTTCTGTTGGCTTTTTTTCTGCGCTCTTGTTTCAACTTAGGAATACGGTCTTCTATCGAAACGACTCTTTTTTGTACCATGTCAATACGTCCTTTTCTATTCATCCATTCACTGAAAATTTGTTTACCTTTATTTCATTATAACATAGTCTTTACTATCTAGGTATCACCCAAATCTCCCAACTTTATTGCCGATATTTACTAATATTAATTAATATCCCTACTGAACAGAGAGTCAATGTTAAAGAGGAACCGCCATAACTCAAAAACGGTAAGGTAATACCTGTTACAGGAATTAAGCCAATAACAACACTAATATTAATCATTACTTGAATAGCAATCATACCAGTAATACCTATTGCTAACAATTTTGCGAAAAGGTCAGGTGCGTGGATGGCTGTCAGTATTCCTCGCCATATAAATATAATGAATAACACAATAACAAAGCTTGCACCGATAAACCCTAACTCCTCTGCAATAATCGCAAAAACAAAATCATTATGCGGCTCTGGTAAATAGAAATATTTTTGCAAACTATTGCCGAAGCCAACCCCTAATAATCCACCAGGCCCAATCGCATATAAGGACTGAATAATTTGAAATCCTGTACCTAAAGGGTCCTGCCAGGGATCAAGAAAGGCTGTGATCCGATTAATTCTGTATGGTGCAGAGATAATCAGCAGTAGAAATCCTATTACACCAAAACCTGCCAAAAACACAAAATGTATGATTTTGGCACCAGCTACAAATATTAATAAAAAGCAAGTTAAAAGAAATACCATTCCAGTTCCTAAATCAGGTTGCAGCATAATAATAAGGAAAACAAGCACTGAAAGCATAAGTGGTGGGAGAAATCCTTTTTTAAATTCTGTTATTCTATCTTGATGATTGACCAAAAAACCACTTAAAAACATAATCATCCCAAGTTTAATAAATTCTGCAGGCTGAATACTAAACGCACCGACACCAATCCAGCTTCTAGCACCACCTCTGACAATACCTATACCAGGAATTAACACAGCGATTAATAAAATAAAACAAATAATAAAGATCCATTTCCTGTATTTAATCCATTGGAAATAAGGAATGTTGGAAACGATAAACATCGCTATCACACCAACACCTGCAAATAAAAGCTGTCTCTTCAAAAAATAGAAGGAATCATTAAATTTATACTCAGCCCAGATCGAGGAGGCACTATAAACCATCACTGTTCCCACCAACAGAATTGCAAGAATAGTAAAGATCAAGAAATAATCTGGCTTATGCTGATTTTTCAACATCGGTTGCACAAAAAAAACCCCCAAATCTTAAAATGAATTAGGGGCTTTATTTTTATTCTATAAAATTATATATGCTCAGTTATAATAGACAAGCCCCTATTATAACTTATGCACAGATTCCATAAACATGTTGCCTCTTTCCTCAAAGGTTTTATATTGATCCCAGCTTGCACATGCAGGTGATAACAATACCACATCATCTTGATTGGATAGCTGATATGCTTTTTGAACGGCCTCATTCATTGTGTCTACTATTTCAATTTGTTCTATTCCACTAGCTTCTCCCAATTTTTTTAATTTTGGACTCGTTTCTCCAAACAAAACAAGAGCCTTCACATTTGCCATATAAGGGAGTAAGTCATCAAAGTCATTTCCTCGGTCAAGACCACCTGCAAGTAGAATAATAGATTGATTAAATGCAGATAAAGCCTTAGTAGTTGCAAGTATATTCGTAGCCTTGGAATCATTATAAAACAGACGTCCATTTACTTCTTTTACAAATTGCAGTCGATGAGACACACCAGTAAATGTCATCAAAACCGTTTCGATCACATGATTAGAGATACCTTCCAGCTTCGCTACAGAAATAGCAGCTAATATATTTTCAAGATTATGTTCACCTACTAAAGCTATTGATGCTAACTCCATCACTTTTTCACCACGGAAATATATTGCTTTTTCATCACAATATGTACCGTTTGCCAGAACTTTTTTACGGCTAAACGGGAGAAGATTAGCGGGTGCAGTGAAAATCATCTCTACTATTCTCTCATCATCGGCATTATATACTAAATAGTCTTGATCTGTTTGATTTTTAAATATATTAGCTTTTGCATTCTGATAATGTTCAATCGTGTGATGATAATCCAAATGTGCTTCAAACAGATTAAGCAGTACGGCAATTTTAGGTTTAAATGTATCAATTCCTAATAATTGAAAAGAAGATAACTCTGCAATCATCGTTTGTTTATCATCCATCTGTTCAGCAACTTCAGACGCAACATGACCAATATTTCCTGCTAAACTAACAGGAAAATCTGCTTTTTTAAACATTTCATATATGAGCGTTGTTGTCGTTGTTTTTCCATTTGATCCCGTTATTCCAACAATCTGATCAACCCCAAAATAAGGTATCAATTCTATCTCCGTCAACACAGGTAGCTGTTTGTTGATTGCATGTTCTACTAATATATTTTCATAGGGAATACCCGGGTTTTTAATGATTGCATCGACATCATCCAATAAAGATAAAGGGTGATCACCCACAATTACAGAAATACCCTGCAAATGTAGACTTTGTACATTCTCATCATCTGCAGTAGTTTTCAAATCATTAGCGATAACCTCTACGCCATTCCTATTTAATAATTTCGCTACAGCTGTTCCACTTTTAGCAAGACCCAGCACAAGCACTTTCCGGTATGGGAAGTTCTTTAATTTCCTCATGACGACAACACCTCAATATAAATGCCTAATATTGCAAATAAAATTCCTACTGCCCAAAAGGTGGTGACAACACGCCATTCCGACCAGCCTTTTAACTCGTAATGGTGATGAAGCGGGCTCATTAGAAAGATTCTTTTTCCTCTTGTTTTGAAAGAAATAACTTGAATGATAACAGATAAAGTCTCGAGAACGAATACACCACCAATAATAACTAATAAAATTTCCAACTTTAAAAGAATAGCAATAGCGGCAATAGCACCACCAAGCGCTAAAGAACCAGTGTCTCCCATAAAAACCTTTGCTGGATGTGCATTAAATACAAGGAACCCAAGCAATGCACCAACTACCGAAAGACTAAATAATGTCACACTAAGGTTTGGTATACCATACCAGGCAAGAATAGCAAATGCTCCGAAAGCAATAGCAGCCGTTCCAGCTAATAAGCCATCAAGACCATCTGTAAGATTCACTGCATTGGATGCCCCTACTAACATCACGATAATAAAAACAGGATAAAACCATCCTAAATCAAACGTAAAAGTAGTACCTGGAACCACAATACTTGTTGAAAATTCTTGTTGCAATAACACGATATAAAAAATAATTGCTATCACAATTTGTCCTAGCAACTTCTGTTTAGACGTTAATCCGAGATTTCGCTTTAATACGACTTTAATAAAATCATCAAGGAAACCTAACAAGCCAAAGCCAATTAAGACTAATAATAATAACCAGACTTCATATCCTAACGCACCATTATTAACACGTGTAACGACAACTATGCTTGTTATTGTAATACTTAGTATAATCATGACACCACCCATTGTTGGAGTGCCCGATTTTTTCTGATGTGACTGTGGCCCTTCTTCTCTAATACTTTGTCCAAATTTTAGCCTTTTTAGAAAAGGAATTAAAATAGGGGATAGTAGGACAGTAATCAAAAATGCGATCGCTACTGTAATTAAAAATGTAAATTCATTCATCCATGTTCTCTCCAATCTTCTCTATCCAGCTATGACGATAACTACATGTTAATTCAAATATTTCAGTGCTATTTTTTCATCGTCAAATTCTAATACTTTATCTCCAATAATTTGATAGGTTTCGTGTCCTTTACCCGCAATCAATATTACATCTTTATCATTAGCTTGTTCAATCGTTTGCTTAATAGCTTCTTCCCGATCTAAAACAATCTGATAATTGCTTCTTTTCAATCCTTCGGTCATATCATCTATGATTGCTTGCGGTGACTCTGAGCGTGGATTATCAGATGTAAAGACTGCTTGATCTGCATAATCACATGCAATTTTTGCCATTAATGGTCTTTTACGACGATCACGGTCCCCACCACAACCAACTATAACATGAATTTTCCCTTCACAAAATCGCTTAATTGTTGATAAGACATTTTCTAAGGAATCTGGTGTGTGTGCATAATCGATAATAACGCCAAAATCTTTTTCGTGATCTACTGGTTGAAAACGGCCTTTCACCCCTGAAGTATTGTTTAACACTTTTTGAATTACTTCTAATCCGATTCCTGACGCATAAGATGAAGCTGCTGCTGCTAACAAATTATAAACACTAAACATCCCCATCAATTTACTATTGATCAGTATATCACCTTTTGGTGTTTTCATAGTAAATGATACCCCATTAGACCTCAATTCCACATTAATAGCCTGAAAAGAAGCTTCATTCTTTACACCATAAGTTAAAATCGGTTGGGCAGTTACTTTTTTTAAGAAGGCTGCATGTTCGTCATCTTGATTAATAATGGCATACTTAGGTCTTGTATGGTTTAACGTGCTGCCAAGCTGCGAAAACAATAAACTTTTTGCATGCAAATAGCTTTCCATCGTATCGTGGTAATCAAGATGATCTTGACTTAAATTAGTAAATATTGCGATATCTATATCTACACCGTGTACCCGACCTAAGTCTAATGCATGTGAAGATACTTCCATTGTCACAACATCTATGTCCTTTTTAACCATCTCATGTAAATTTTTCTGTAAGAATAACGCATCCGGTGTAGTATTTTTCACTGGATAGCTCTCACCATTCATTATCATTTGAATCGTACCAATTAATGCTGTTTTTTGCTTGGCATACTGGTGAATTTCATCGATTATATGGGTAACGGAAGTCTTTCCATTTGTGCCAGTGACCCCAATCACTTTCAATTTACTAGAAGGATGGCCATAAAACATGTTAGCCAAATGAGCAAGTGCCCTAGAAGTGTCCGGTACGATAACAACAGGAACCGAGACATCCAATTCTCTTTCCGCGACGATCACTGTTGCCCCATTCTCCACAGCTGCTTCTGCAAATTGATGGCCATCCACCGTATATCCTTTAATACAAACAAATAAAGAATTTGGTTTTAAAAGTCTATGATCCATTTCTATCTGTTCGATATTTATTATATCAAGGTTTTGTTCACATTGATAATCTGGTAAATTTTTTATTAAATCTTTTGCATTCATCCTTGTCACCTTTTTCTTTTGATTACTTTTGATAAAATGAGGCTATGATCAGTGTGGGATTAGGTCCCAACTAATCAGTAGCGGAACTTATTAGGGTGTTAGTGTCTGTTAGATTCCCTGTGTTACTTTTTACAATTGACAGGGGACTTACAGACAATATGCACCATGTTAAACAACTATAATATTATATCAAAGACTTTTAAACATTACGATAAAACTTTATAACTATTTATTGCCTAAAACAAGCCTGATTTTACTTCCTTCTTGTACTTTTTCTCCTGCGACTGGTGCTTGATCAATAATATAGTCACCTTCTCCTACTACATCTACCTCTAATGAGAGCAGATATTGCTGTAATTCATTTTTGTTCAATCCAATTAAGTCAGGTACTTCAACAGGTGGTGATTCCGGCCATTCATAATCTTTATCAATTCCATCTTCTTGTTTTTGGACTCCTAAGGCACGTAAACTATCTTCAATAATCGTGCCTACAATCGGAGCAGCTACCACCCCACCAAATTGTACAACATCCTTTGGATTATCTACAGCAACATATACGACAATCTCAGGATCATTAGCTGGAGCGAAGCCAATGAAAGATACAATATGATTATTTTCCATATATTGTCCGTCTTCACCAACTTTTTGGGCTGTTCCCGTCTTGCCACCAATTCGATACCCATCAACATATGCACTTCTACCAGTACCTAACGCAACGACAGATTCCAGAGCCTCACGTATTTCTTTTGATGTTTCGGATGAAATAACTCGATTTTTCAACACAGGTTCAGAAGTATTTACAGCATCACCTGTTACCGGATCGAGAAATGCTTTTGCAACATAAGGCTCGTATAAATAACCGCCATTAACTGCTGCTGAAACAGCCATTACCTGCTGAATAGGAGTGACCGAGACCCCTTGACCAAATGCAGTGGTTGCTAACTCTACAGGTCCCACATTATCTAAATCAAACAAAATTCCAGTAGCTTCTCCTTGTAGATCAATACCTGTTTTTTGTCCAAAACCAAATTGATCTATATATGAAAATAATTTTTCTTTTCCTAACTTTTGTCCTAACACGATAAATCCAGGGTTACACGAATTTTGTACAACTTCTAAAAATGTTTGATGGCCGTGTCCACCACTTTTCCAACAATGCAAATGCGTGCCACCTACTTCAATGTCCCCATCATCCACATATTCATCATTTTCTAAATCTACAGCCCCTTCTTCCAAAGCTGCAGCCAATGTAATAATCTTAAATGTAGAACCAGGTTCATAAGTACTCCAAATTGGTAAATTGCGATTGTATACTTCGGCACTGATCTCCTGATAGTTTGCCGGGTCAAAGTTTGGTCTTGATGCCATACCTAGTATACTGCCATCCTTTGGATTCACTGCAATAGCTATCGCACCGTCAGGATTATATTTCTCCTCTGCTATATCTAATTCCCTCTCCATGATCGTTTGAACCCTACTGTCTATTGTAAGCTGCAAATCATAGCCATCAACAGGTGGAGTAAACTTGTCAGCCATTTGTGGCATGCGCTGTCCTTTTGCATCACTATAAAAGGATAAACTGCCTTCTGTTCCACTTAACATGTCTTCATACATCAACTCGAGTCCAGTTAATCCTTGATTATCAATTCCGCTAAACCCAAGAACATGTGACAAATAAGCACCATTTGGATAATGTCTAATCGAGTCTTCTGCAATATATATCCCTTCTAAATCTAAAGTTTGAACTGCCATTGCTTTTTCTTCTGATATCTTTCGACCTTCTGGTTGCAATATAACGATCCGTTCATTTTTTTGCATTGCTTCTAATGCATCTTCATAAGGCATCTCTAATACATTAGCTAATTGCTCCGCTGTTTTTTCTGGCTCTGTCACTTGTCTAGGTACAACCATAACGGTTGGAGCAGAGACATTCTCCGCCAAAACCTCTTCATTAATATCAACAATCTTCCCTCTTTCTGGTTCAAACACAATATCTCTACTCCAAAGTTCTTCTGCTTCAGCAATTAGAAAATCAGACCAGATAAATTGTACATACCCTAACCTTACTACAATAACTGCCATAATTAATAATGCAAAAAGAAACACAGTGACTATTCTGCGCTGAACCATAATATTGGTTATTCGTTTCATGACATTACTCCTTTAATTCAAGAAACTGTTTGTCCCAATATATGTTTGCTTAAGGATGAATAGAACACTGTGTGCTATTGTTAAAAAGAAGAATTAGATAAGCTTTTACCAAGAACGATGAACTTCAAGAATATTTATGTTCGCTTTACAAAAGCGGAGTCTATCACAACCCTTGGATAAACAGAAAGAAGGACACTTTCATCATTTCAAAATGAACATCTATACAAAGTGTATGATTAAGTGAGCTATTCCTCTTCCTCCTCACCTTCACCGGCATCGTTTTCGTCAGCATTTGTTTCCGAATCTGCTGATACATCCGGTTCCTCTAATTCAACCATTAAATAATCTTGTTCATTAAATGCTCTGCCTTCCTCAATACTTTGCTTTTTCACATAACCATTTCCTAACCATTCTAAATCTAAATTTAAAAAGTCTCGGAATGATAATACGTCTCTAAAAGACCATCCGGTCATATCTGGCATGTTAAGTTTATCTGTCGCAACAAAAACAGTTTGTCTCGTTGTTATCTTTGTCCCAGGTGCTAGATTCACCTTTTTGATCTGTTCACCGTCTCCGACAATTACAGGCTCGATACCTAGTTCTTGCAATTCATTTACATATGATTCCGTTTGTTTACCTTCCCATTCAGGAATCTCTACGACTTTAGATGGTTCTGCAGCATCTTTATCTGGTTCAATATTTAAATAACGTAAGCTGTTTTCCATTACATTCTTGAAAATAAAAGATACAGGTGCTGAACCTGACTCCATTTCATCCAAACTTGGCTCCTTGACAGACACATACATTATCAGCTCCGGATTGTCAGCAGGTGCCATACCTAAAAATGAAAAGACATAACTCTCTCTACCTACTTTATACTTATTTGTTTCGGGATCGACTATTTGTGCTGTACCAGTTTTACCTGCCACCGAATAGTCATTTAAATTGTAGATGTTATGACCTGTACCATTTTCAGAAGTAATAACTGTCTCTAGTACTTCTAATGTTTCTTTAGCAGTTTCAGGAGATATCGGTTGACCAACTACTTCTGGTTGATTCTCCACAATAACCGTTTGCGTGTCATGATCCAATGTTCTGTCAATAATATAAGGCTTCAACATTTTTCCTTCATTCGCAATAGCAGTAGCTGCTTTCATTAACTGTATTGGTGTGGTAGTTGTACCTTGACCAAATGAAGTTGTTACTTTTTCAGTTACCCAATTATAAAGGATCCTGCCTTTTACTTCTCCTGGTAAATCAATACCAGTTTTTTTATCAAAGTCAAATGCTTCCAAATACTCTAAAAATCGATCAGCTCCGATCTTTTCATACGCTAGCTTTGCTGCAGCTACATTGGAAGATCTCTGTATACCTTCCAAGTAACTAATCGTTCCCCAGCCACGACGTCCATTGTGATCTCCTATTGTTTCAACGTTATCCTCTGCTTTGTATGTACCTGATTTAAATTCTTCCTCAGGATTCCACACTCCTTCCTCAATCGCCGCTGCTAATGTAAATATTTTCATAGTTGAGCCAGGTTCGAAGGGTGTAGCAATTACATCATTATACCAATTTTCTACTTCTCCTAGATTATTAGGATTATAGCTTGGTCTATTACTCAAAGCAAGGATTTCTCCCGTTTTGGCATTCATTACAATAGCTGTCATGCGGTCGGGATTATATTCCTCATCCACCTCAGATAATGCATCTTCTAGTAATGTTTGTATTTTCTGATCAAGCGTTAAAAAGACGTCATCCCCATTTTCAGGTTCATTTATTACTTCTTTCGGATCTAATAGTTTCATATTGAACTTATCTCTCTGATAAGAAATCGATCCATTTTTTCCTGTAAGCAAATCATTCATAAACCCTTCAACACCATTAATGCCGACAATTTGATCATCTTGTTTATCTGTTAAGCCAATGGTGTGAGAGGCAAACATACCATTCGGATAAAAACGGATTGGTTCCTCAATGAAATTTATTCCAGGTAACTCTAGCGCTTCAATTTCCTCTTTCTGTTCCTGATTTAATTCCCGACCATTAGCACCAAATTCTACTTGGAACCTTCCATTACTTATACCATCTTCCAGTCGCTCAACAATTTCTCCTTCTTCCATTTCTAAAATAGGTGCCAGTTTTTTCGCAGTATCTTCAACATCCTTTACATGTTTTGGGGACAAAGGATTTGTCGTTTGGGCTTCATCTACTACAGCATATAGGCGATATACAACATGTTCTTGAGCTAGCGCCATGCCATTTCGGTCATAAATAGTTCCTCTACTAGCAGGAATACTGTATTTGTTGGTTCTTTTTTCATCTGCCCACTCCTGAATGGAAACACCAGATACTTCGTCCGAGACTTGAATATACAAAAATCTTCCGGCTATGATGAGAAATAAAATGGTAAAAATAACCATCCAAATTATTGGCATGATTTGCGTTGTTTTACTTTTCATTTTTCAACACCTAATCTGTTAATTCAGTTGCTTGTTTTACTTGGGTATTCTGAACCTTCAACCCATGTTTTTTTGCATTTTCAATAATCCGTTCAGGCTGACTTAATTCTTTTTGTTGAAAAGCAAGGTTTTTGTTTTGTACGCTTTGCTGTTGAATTTGTGTATTTAATGATTCTACATTTCGATTTAATTGGTCCAATGAAGCACTGTAAGTAACCATATAAGCGGAAAAGCTAAGGAATATGACAGCAAAGACAGAATACATCACCTTTTCTCCTCGAGTAACCCACCGCTTTTGAACTTTTACTTTCTTTTTGACAACTTTCTTATGTTGAACTTGTTCTTTTACTTGCTCGTTTGTGTAATAAACTCTTGCGTGTTGACTGCTCATGTTTCTGCCACCCTTCTATTTCGTAATTTCTTCATTCCACTCTTTAACTTTTTCGATCACTCGTAGTTTAGCTGACCTTGAACGCCGATTTTCTTCTAATTCTTTCTCTGATGGTAAAATTGGTTTACGATTTATCAGACGAAATGGAGGTTTGAATTCCTCAGGTATTATAGGAATATTTTTTGGGACTGGAGCTGAAGTGCTCCACTTTTTAAAAGCTTGTTTGCATATTCGATCTTCCAGCGAATGAAACGTAATGACCGCTATTCGCCCGCCTATACAAAGAGACCGTCCTGCTTGATACAATGCATCTTCAAAAGCTTTCAACTCATCATTAACGGCTATTCGAATTGCTTGAAAAATACGTTTTGCAGGGTGCCCTCCTTTTCTCCTTGCAGGAGCAGGAATTGCCTCTTTAATAATTTCAACTAATTCAAATGTAGTATTTATTGAGTTTTTCTCTCTTTCGGCTTCGATTTTTCGTGCAATTTGTTTAGAAAATTTCTCTTCACCATATCGGAAGAAAATCGATACAAGATCTTCATACGGCCATTTATTAACAATGTCAAATGCATTTAATTCACTTTCTTGATTCATTCTCATATCTAATGGAGCATCATGTTGATAACTAAATCCTCTTTCCCCTCTGTCTAATTGCGGAGAAGATACACCTAAATCAAACAAGACTCCGTTTACTTCTGTTATTTGTAATTTTTCTAATTCCTCATTTAGATAACGAAAATTTCGTTGTACAAAAGTGACTTGCTCAGAATAATCTTTTAACCTTTCTCTAGCGGCATCAATAGCATCCTGATCTTGATCAAATGCAATTAGTCTGCCTTTTTCACCTAATTGTTCCAGTATGTATCCGGAGTGCCCACCACCACCTAATGTGCAGTCAACATAAATGCCATCAGGATTAATATTTAGACCACCCACGGTTTCCTTTTTTAGCACCGTATAATGTTCAAACATGGAGCCACCCCTATCTTGTTGTCTTTATAAATCAAAATCCATCATATTTTCTGCAATCTCTGCAAAGGATTCCTCTGATACGTCTACAAATTCATTCCATTTATCCTCAGCCCAAAATTCAACACGATTAGATACACCGATAACTGCACATTCCTTTTCGATACCTGCATATTTACGAAGTGGGGCAGGTATATTTATTCTTCCCTGCTTATCCAATTCACATTCAACTGCTCCAGAAAAGAAAAAACGGGTAAATGCTCGTGCATCTTTTTTCGTTAGTGGTAACTTTTTCAGTTTTTCTTCTAATTGGCGCCATTCGCTCATTGGATATGCAAACAAACATTGATCTAAACCACGAGTAACAACAAACTGCTCTCCTAAATCATCTCTGAACTTAGAAGGAACAATTATACGTCCTTTGGTATCAATGTTATGTTGATATTCTCCCATGAACATATCCAGGCACCCCACTTTCTACCTTTATCGTACCACATTCCCCCACTTTTCACCACTAAAACTTAAAAAATTAATTCAATTTTTTGATTGAATTATTTTAATCTGATGAAAAGTACTCATATTAAGGTTTTTAAACAATTAAAAAAAACGAGTAGCTACCCGTTTTTCTTTATCCTGTGCAAGTGTTTAAAATTTTCTATCATTAAGCAGCATATATTACAAGCCAAAAGAGATAATTTGATTAAAATACATGTATCGCCTATTCTTCTCAGGTATAACATATACCTATATATATCAATTCAAGATGTTGGTTGTTATTAAGCTAACACTAATAAGATATTGAATAAAAAAAAGCTGCCGTTTATGGCAGCCGAAATAAAGGTTTAATTATTTATTGGAAATGCTACTCGAAGGTTGGTTCACTCTCAATATTTTTTATAGAAATGAACTTATTTTTTTTAATTCTGTTTCAAGTCGATCAAGGGTTTGATTAGCTCCCTCAATGGCTCCAAACTCCCGAGCTACCTGTTCTCTAATTTCTGCAGAAGAAAAGATCATTCGTTGAGTAAGTAATGTATGGTTGTCTTCTTCAACTAAAGTTATTATGGTCTGAAATTCACCAGGGTCCCCTTCTATATCATCGGCGGATGTGTAAACGAGACGTTCTGGTTTTACAATTTCCTGAAAGGTGATCTTGTTTGGATATTCCACACCATCTGGCCCTTTCATAATAAATCTCCAAATACCTCCTGGTTTCATTTCAAATGCTGAAGTTGTAACCGAAAAACCTTTTGGTCCCCACCAGTTTTTTAAATGTTCTGGCTGGCTCCATGCTTTCCAGACTAATTCACGTGATGCCTTAAAAACTCGCTTTACAATAATTTCTTTTCCTTCAACTTCCACGGACGTGTTTTTAGTAGTACTCATTTTATAACCTCCATCAATTTTAAATTTTATTACTTTTCTTTTTCTTCCATTTCTTTTAGATAATTATCCAAGTTATCAAACCTTTCTTCCCAAATACGGAGATAAGATTCAAGCCACCCATTTAATTGGACAAATGGCTCAGGCCGTAATTGGTATATCCGACGATTTGCTTCAGCATGCACTTTAACAATCCCTGCATCACTAAGGACTCGAAGGTGTTTAGAAGCTTGCGGCTGACGGATTTGTAGTTGATCTGCTATTTCTCCCACTGTAAGTGGACCTTCTCGTAAAAGCTCTACAATCTGTAAACGATTGGATTCAGAAAGAGCGTTCAATATTGTAGTATCCATTTATAGAATCCACCCCTACCCATAAAACATTGCAATTTAAACTAATTAAATTGTAACGACTACTTTTTTACTATCCCCTCCAAATTCGCACACAACCCTGTAAAAATGGCATTGTGGTTATGAAGTTTTCATGTATAATCAATATTCCTCAATAAGAATATAACACAATAAGAATATTCTTGTAAAGGAATTATAGGTTTTTTAATATTTTACAAATGTTGTTGTAGTGTTATTTAGAGGTCTACTAACAAAAAGTACACCACTATATCCAGTGATGTACTAATTATCCTATAATGTTTGTCATTATAGATAAGCTGCTGTTCTAATAAAAACATACAATCACTTACCTTTAATTTTACAAAGTAATCCGTTCCTTATTATTTATAAATACACGATATAATGTTGTTTTCGCCAATCAAACGTGTAACTATTAATATGCTTCATCCATTCAAAGCCATGAAGGTTAAGGAAATAAGTAATATTCCAAATTCGTTCTTGGAGGCCATTCTCAGGTTTTAAGTGCATTTGAATATAATCAAACTCTTTTAGGTGTGTATGATATTTTTTGGAATATTCTTTATTTAACCTATTTGAAAGCTGATCCACTTGCTGTAACAATAAGTGGAGATTCTTTTCTGCATATTGTGAAACATCATCGGATAAATCTTTTGTAATTTCTCTTAATGGAAGATGTGTTTGTTCTATGGCATACTTCAACTGATTGGTCATTTCTTCAACTGGCCTGCTAGTCTGGGCGGATAACCAATTTTGTTTCTTAGTCAATACCCCATTATTTACAGCAGTACGGACATCTAGATGGTACTTATCTAATAATTTTGATATTTTTTCCTCTACGAATGTTAAGGATACGCGTGGTAACACTGGTGGCATTCTTAATGATACAGTATGGAATGCTTCTTTTAGGATAGACCAATATGCAGCCTCACTTGGGCCAGCAAAAAAAGCAAGAGTTGGAAATAACTTTTCTTGCATTAATGGTCTTGTTACTACATTATTACTTAATCTTTCGGGTGTTGCTTCCGCTATTTCTAAAAGCTGCTGGTTGGTAAATTGACATTCACCATTTTTACCTACCCATTTTTCTTCATTTTTTTGAAGGAGAATTCTTTCTCCCTCTACTTCCACAAACAAATGACCATCATCTTGATTCGCATCCACACTTACATGGTATCCTTTTGTTCTCATTGACTGTAGGGAATTATATACCCCTCTACTTATTGCTACTTGCTTTTTAATTATTTCACGAAAGTAGGATGATTCTAATTTGCGCACTGCACTATTACCAGAATCAATTAAAATTAGCCCAGTATCAGCAAAGATCTCATGCACAAATGACGCAAAAAAATCAACAAAAGTAGTAGCATTTGAAAGCTTGTCACGTAAAGAGTAAAACAATTCTTTTGTATAAGCGGTTTCTTTTAAAGAACGAAAAGTAGCTTTTAACCATTCAAATGCTTGTTCTTCGTTTAATTGTCGATTAGATACAGAAGTTCTTTCCTTATGATGATCAATTATTGGATATTTTCGAAGTTCTGTTTCTTCAGGTAAATAAATATGATTTACTTCGTCAAAATCGTGGTCCTCTCCTGCAATCCAAAAAACAGGTAATACTGGAATACCTAGTAACTCTTCCTGCTCTCTTGCTAAAGATATAATCGAGATAATTTTATTGATGGTATAAAGTGGCCCCGACAGTATACCTGCTTGTTGACCTCCAATAACAACCACACTATTTTCATCTCTTAGTCTTTCAATATTCTTATAGGTTGCTTCAGCAGCAAACCAGCGTTGATTTAAAGTTGTTAAGACATCAGCAAGCGCGTTCCTTTGGAATGTCATTCCTTTTAAATCCCTTACCCTTTCTTCAAAAACATTTTCTTGATAAGGATTATAATCAAAATGATCCAATAAATTCTTTACTTCCTTTTCATAATCTAAGATAAATTTATTATGTAAATCGAGTCTTTGGGATTCGATGCGCATTAATGAACTGCTCCTTTGTATTAATATGTACAATAGTAATCCAATAGTATTGTACATAATGCAAACGATAAAAGCACATAATTTGTTTATAAATATAAATTCAATGAAAAAACCATGCTTATATTATATAAAATGCCGTATAAAATATTGATAATATATAATGCGAAGAATAGTAAAAAGGTTACTTTCCAGAAACGCTTCCACACATGTAAAAAAACAATATCTGCATACACCTTCCAATGAACGAACACACATATAATTAAAATAACTAACAAAATAAGAACAATATATCTAATAGGATTAATGGAAAAAACAGTGTAAATAATGGCAGCGACTGATGCAATGTATAAAATAGTTGTCGAATCAATCGCAAGGTGGAAGGAATATCGCTTTTCTCCAACCAATTTACAGGATAATTTATACACTAAAAATGTTATAGCAAACGGTAACGTAATCATTAATGCAAGCAGATAGTACAAACCCTCAACCATACAACAACCTCACTTCAATCTTTTGTATAACTTTTATACCATTACTTTTGGTCATATTAATATTTATTATATTAGACTTTTGAACTTGTGCAAGCTCTTTTCGAATAAATTAAGAGAGGAACATAAAAACCTCACCTTTTCGATGAGGTTCAACCTATAGTATGAAGGTATTAATGCTTGAATTTTTCCATAGCTTGCTCTACAGTCTCCATAAAAGCTTGATACTGATTTATCGTTTGTTTTAATTTTTTATTTTCTTCCATTAACTTACGTAATTCTTCCTGATGGTCTATTTCCTGATAATATTTTTGCAAACGCTCCAATGTTTGAATTACTTCGTGAATGTTTGGTTGACCAGAATGACTAGCATCTAACTTTTTATTCGTGTGATAAGCTATTTTCTTCCGATTCTGTTTTGCCAGTTGAATAGCTTCATCATACTGTTTTCTCAAAGTTGCATTCCAACGAAAGCCACATGCGGCAGAAGTTCTAGATAATTTCTCACCTACTTCCTTAAATGCCTCTAGCTGTGTTTTCCCTTCGCGAATATGGCGTAAGACTGTTTCAGCTAGCAAAATATCTTCATCACTAGTCCAAGCATCTTGTCGATTCCCTTGCACAACTCCACCTCCTCTATTCTTGTTACAATGTATGCAATTAATAGAAGAGATAGACATATAATTATTAAAGAAACCTCATTAGTGCCCCTCCCTACATTTTCACATTGTTTAAATTAACAGAGAGCGAATACGACTTTAATGAATAGTGGATCCGGCCTGATACTCGCGTTTATTGTAGGGAACTGATGATAGAAAACAATCCCTCCAGGAAATTAAGATATCTACCTAGTTCTCCTTACATAAGAAGGCATAAGTATTAGCTGCAACATGAATCGGACATAAGCTTCACAAGTAGTTGTTATTGGTTAATCAAGGAAGGAAGAAAGTAAGGAAGGAAGGCATAAAAATAGTGTAAGAGATCAAACTCTTACACTATGGTTGTACAACATATAAAATTATTGTTCCACTACTTGCTTTCCATCATATTGCCCACAGGATTTACATACATGGTGAGGTTTTGTAAGTTCACCACAATTTGAACATTCTACCATTCCTGGTACATGTAATTTTTTATGAGTACGACGTTGATTTTTTACTTTTTTTGAAGTTCTGCGCTTAGGTACTGCCATACGTTACACCTCCTTTAAAGAGAAGTAAAGATCTATCCTTTACTATCTTTCTCATTACTCTTGTCATCTAATAAAGATTTCAATTTTTCTAGGCGTGGATCAACAGTCTCTGATTTTTCTTCTTCTGTAATCAGTGTCCACCCTTGGCCTTCTTTCATCGTATTCGCTTCTAATTCATCTTGATCAGCAAACACTCTCAGCGGTATTTCTAATAATACATTTTCCTTGATAAATGGAGTTAAGTCAAGCACCTCACCATTTATCAAATGCACGTCCTCCCCTTCACGATAAGAGGATATCGTAAAGAATTCGATTGCATGTATGGAAAAATCATACGGTACATCTACTAATGTTCTCGCACATGGGAGAATCATCGTTCCTTGAATTTGATAATCACAAGTTATATCTTCACCATCCATCCTAGCTGTTCCCTCAACTAAAACTGGATCAATTCTTCGGATATCATTATCCAACTCGGCGATATCTGAGATATCTACTTCCTCACGATAAGGAACGGATTCTCCCTGTGACTGTTTAAGTTTTTGGATATATAATTTCATTATACTCACCTCAAGGCAACAAGAAATATTTTAAAATGTATTGACCCATTTGTCAATATATTTTCTTTACACAACAAACATTTATTATTTTCTATGCTATACTACTTTATACAATATCCTTATTTTGTACATTAACCTAAAAGATCATTCATTAGCCAAATTGTGGAGGAGATTACTATGAAAGCATGTGGATTAATAGTTGAATATAATCCCTATCATAACGGACACCATTATCACTTTCAACAGGCAAAAAAGATTACAAGAGCTGATTGTATGATTGCTGTAATGAGTGGTAACTTTCTTCAACGAGGCGAACCAGCAATTGTAGATAAGTTTACAAGAGCAAAAATCGCACTAGAACAAGGAATTGACCTCGTGATTGAACTACCTTATTTTTACGCTGTACAACATAGTGAACTCTTTGCAAATGGAGCAGTGAAAATATTGAACAGCTTAAAGGTTGATTCGTTATGTTTCGGAAGTGAACATGGCAAAATGCAAGATTTTAATAATATGTATCATTTCATCAACAACCATCGAGAGGAATATAATTATTTTTTAACTCAATCCTTAAAGCAAGGCTATTCTTACCCTAAAGCAAACGATATTGCTTTTTCCAGCATTGGCGGAAAAGAACTCTCTATTGATTTCAGCAAACCGAATAATATACTAGGGTATCAATACGTGAAAAACATTTACGATTTACATACAAACATAACTCCTTTCACTATTAAACGTATTAAAAACAATTATCATGATCGAGAAATTCATGATTCCATTGCAAGTGCCACAAGTATTCGAAATCAACTACTTGCAAAAGATGCAAATATAGAACAACTAAACGATGCTGTTCCGTCGATAACAAAAGCAGCTCTTATAGGTTATAAAGAAAGACATCGTTCCTGGCATTATTGGGAAGCATATTTTCATTTATTGAAATATCGTGTCTTAACAATGAGAAGCGAAGAATTTAGTGATATACAAGGTGTAAAGGAAGGATTAGAGTATCGAATTGTAAATACCGCTAAACAAGCGGAAACTTTCACTAATTGGATGGAGCTGCTGAAAACAAAAAGATATACTTGGACTAGTTTGCAACGAGTTTTCACCCATATATTGACAAATACGCGCACAAGTGATATTGCATCATTAGTGCATAAAGAAAAACCTTCCGCTATTCGTATTTTAGCTATGAGTAAGACTGGACAAAATTATTTAAGTGTCCGAAGAAAAGAAGTCGATGTTAAATGGTATACAAGCAGTAAACAGCCATATCCCTATCAAGCGTTTGAAGATCGGGTTGATCATGCCTATTACAGTATTTTACCGGAAGCTTCTCAACAACAATTAAAAAAACAAGCATATCAAAAACCATTATTTAAGACACCATAATCAAGGTGTCTTAAATAATGGCACAATCTCCTTTGTTATAAATTATTGAGGTAATCCAATGCGTCATCAAAAGTGTCAACAGGCACTATTTCCATATCTGTTCCAATTTCTTCAGCAACTTGTTTGGCAATTTGATAATTAGAATTTTCTCTCCCATTTTCATTAGGTGCAAAGAACACATCACATTCTGCCCGATCCGCCGCGACTACTTTTTTATCGACGCCTCCTATTCTACCCACATTTCCTTGATAATCGATCTCGCCTGTACCAGCAATTTGATAACCTTTTGTGATATCCTCCTCTATTAACTGATCATAAATTTCTAATGCGAACATCAATCCTGCACTCGGACCACCAATCTCGCCACTAGAAAACGTTAATTCCGGTGATACCGTAACACTACGATTGGTAACGAGCTGTATCCCAATTCCTGGTTGCCCATTTAATTCCTCTAGAGCTTGCAAGCGAATCTCTTCCTCAAGTGTCTCCTCATCACGTTCAATGGTTAATGAAATCGTATCTCCTACATCTTTTGCAGTAACATAATCGATCAAATCCTGTGCTTCATAAATAATATTTCCGTCAATTTCAAGTATTTGATCAGCCGATTGTAATATCCCATCTGCAGGCATGTCCTCTACAACGGAAACAACATAAACTCCTTCATAGTCAATGTTAATCTCTTTTTCCGCTGCTTCATAAGCCACAACAGTTGAAGCTTCTTGTGAGCTTTCCATCATCATTAATTGCATTTGGCGATATTCTTCATCTGTCATGCCATCCAGTAGTACTTCCTCAATAGGGAGTACATCATAATAATCTCGCCATAGCGCTAGCATATATTGAAAGGGAGTTGCTCTACCGCCTTGGATTGTTACTAGATGCATATCTCCTTCACTCTCAGATGCACCTTCGACTTCTACTACAGGGTTGAGTGGATCTGCATGTCCCGGTTTATGAATATAATATGGTAACTGATAACTAAATACTAAAAAAATGATAATTAACCCAATGAAAAACCCCAGTATCTTTGCTTTGTCTCTATTTTGAAACATGTAATCCCTTCTTTCTCGTGGTCATTCAAATTTATCTAACGATATGTCATATTTCTCCTTTATTGTTGCGTATATTTAAATGTAGGACAAACTTAAAAACACTACATATTTTACTACTCATTTTAATAAAGGTACAGAAAAGTGCTATCAAAGGAGTGCAAAACTTGAAGCAAAAGTTGTATTCTATTATTTATGCATCAGCTTCCGCATTTATGGCTGTCATGATTATAACCTTTCCTCAGGAAGTATTAAAAGCTAGCCAAAGAGGTTTAGATGTCTGGGCAAATGTTGTCTTCCCCTCATTATTACCTTTTTTTATAATGGCAGAATTATTAATAGCCTTTGGAGTGGTACATTTTATCGGGGTGTTATTCGAACCGGTGATGAGACCATTATTTAATGTCCCTGGGGTAGGCGGATTTGTCTGGTCTATGGGGATGGCTAGCGGTTATCCGTCTGGGGCAAAATTCACCGCAAGATTAAGACAAGAAAATCAATTAACAAAAACAGAAGCAGAGAGACTTGTTAGCTTTACCAATGCATCTAATCCACTTTTTATAGTCGGAGCCGTTTCGATCGGTTTTTTTCATGACCATCAATTAGGTATTTTATTAGCTATTACTCATTATACTAGTAATTTTCTTGTCGGTATTTGTATGCGATTTTACAAAAATCACGATAGAAAACGTTATTCATTACAGCATTTTTCCATTTCTAAAGCTTTTTCACAGCTACACTTAGCAAGAGTAAAAGAGAAAAGAGCGATTGGTAAAATATTGGGGGATTCAGTAACCCACTCCATTCAAACGTTACTGATTATCGGTGGATTTATTATTCTTTTTTCTGTGTTAACAGAGATCCTCCGCGAAGTGCAAATCGCACAATTTCTTTCTGGAGGCATTGCTGTTATCTTAAGCTGGTTTCATATCCCAACAGAGATGGCTCTACCATTTTTCTCAGGCTTGTTTGAAATAACCATAGGAGCAAACGAAGTCTCCAATACAGAGACTTCTACTTTAATAAAAGCTATTTTAGTTTCCGTTATCTTGGCCTTTAATGGTTTTTCTGTCCAAGCTCAAGTCGCCAGTATACTGGCCGAGACAGACATACGATTTGCTCCTTATTTCTTTGCACGTTTATTACATGGTGTTTTTGCTAGTATTATTGTTTGTCTTTTATATGTACCTATTTACAAAAGCCAATTAACTCAGGATACTATCACATCTGTTTCGGCTCAGCCTTCGATTCACAACATCCAAACTATCTACACGATCTTTGAACAATCCGGATTCATTATTACGTTGACGGCATTATGTATCTATCTAATAATTTTAATCAAACAGAAAAATTAGCTAATACTAAATTTCTCTTTTAGTGCCTCTTCAACTACTGGAGGCACTAGATCTGCTACATTTGCCTGATATTTTGCAATTTCTTTAACCATACTTGAACTTAAGAAAGAATATTGATTATTCGTCATCATGAAAAATGTTTCAATTTCTTCGTTTAATTTTCGGTTCATTGACGTAATCTGTAATTCATATTCGAAATCGGAGACAGCCCTTAATCCTCTTAGTACTGCCTGCGCATTTTTGCTTTTCGCATAATCCATTAACAAGCCATTACATGCATCTACTGATACGTTATCGATATCTTCTGTTGCTTTTTGTAAGAGGTGAACTCTTTCCTCAACAGAAAATAATGGTTTTTTTGATTGATTATTAAAAACGGCAACAATTACTTTATCAAAAACCTTAGCTCCTCTAAGAATAATATCCAGATGACCATTTGTTACCGGATCGAAACTACCTGGACAAATTGCAAGTCTAGTCAACACCTTTCACACCTTTCCTAAAAATTGTGATTGCTGTAGTATTATTGTATACTTCGCTTTTCCATACATCATACCTTTGATTGTCTATTTCCATTTTAGTATGCGGATCATGTTCACAAATAATCAGTCCGTTATCCTTCATAATGTCAATTGTACTAATACTTTTTAACAACTTGTCATACGAGACTTTATGATATGGAGGATCTAGAAAGATTATATCAAATTGTAATTCCCTTTTTTGAATGGCCTTTAATGCTCTGAAGGCATCGTTACGATATATTTCAACTTTATCTTTAATATGTAAATGGTCAACGTTTTGATGAATAATAGAGACTGCTTTTGACTGTTTATCAACTAAAATCGCACTATCCATTCCCCTGCTGATCGCTTCTATCGCCAATGCGCCACTTCCTGCGAATAAATCGAGACAAATTCCTCCGTTAAAGAAAGGGCCAATCATTTGAAATAAAGATTCTTTTATCTTATCACCCGTAGGGCGTGTTAATTGATTAGGGACTGGCTGAATTCTGTTACCCTTAAGATCACCAGCAATTATTCTCAAAATATTCCCCTCTTTCCTGCTTTTTAAATCTATCTTACTATAGCATGAAAATAGTGAAATTCTCAAATTCATTTGTATAAAAGCAAACATTATTGTACAAACTTTAGATATAGCAACCTATAAAGTTGCTTAAATACGGAGAAGACTTACATTTCCCCATAAGTTCTTCCTCCGGTTTCTCCTCTCCCTTTATCTTTTTATTTTCTTTATAAGAAAATAAAAAGAACCTGCAGTTATTAATGAACTGCAGGTTGTTTTTTTGTTCCAGCTATACTTTCCCATTACTTGATACATGTTATGTCCGACTAAGCTCTTCTTTAAATACCCATTTTGTAATCATATTCTTTTTCTTCTTTATCTAACACTTTATTTTCAAAATCGGTTTTAATAAATGGCTTGTAAGAAGGTTCTACCTTTGTGACAAAAGGTAACTTTAATAGCGATTGATATGTATCATCTAAATTGGTTTGATCTACATATATCATCGCATATTTTAACCTTTTCGACACATGTACCATATGACCGAATTTTTTGATATGTTTAACATGTTTCATTTGATGAAACCAAACGATTAATCCTTGTCTTTTCACTATCATCAGGTCACCTTGCCTTTCATCCATTTCGCTAAGAAGCTCTACAACCACAGCCACTACTACCAGATCCACAGCCACAGCCACCATCTTTGAGAGCTGCACCATCCATTGGTACTTTCACCTTATCACTTACACTAAAAGCCACCAACTGGCTAATTTCATCTAGGAATTTTTGCAGATTAGTTTCAGCCATTTTATACGCAGCAATTGAATCGTGCATATCCATCTCTCTCTTAGCAACACGTATTTCTTTCATAATCTTACTATAATCAGGGTGATACCTGCCAAAACGATCTACCTCATCATATGACTTCTTTATTTGATTAAAGCGCATGATTAGTTCTTGTGCTTTTTCATCTTGATCCATTACTTCTTTTGCTTTATAAAAATCCTGCATAACATCAGATTCTACAACCATCTGACCTAGTGCTTCTGATTTATCTAAAATGTCAACAATTTCCATTGTAGCAAGCATAATGGTTACACCTCCATATTATTATCATACCAATTAATAGAAAGAATTAAAAGAGGCAGCACTCTAATCATTCCAAGAGTCTGCCATTTGCATCAATAATCGTATCATCTGCATATTTTGTTGCGTTTTTTCTAAACGCTGAGGTAGTGTTTTACCATAAAATTGTTTAGCTTCCGTTTCTAATTCTGCTATACTATTCGGGTTTCTAGTTAAATATCGGTACCATTCCGGATTTAAACGGATAAAGCGCCACAAATCTTCTCTTTGTTGAATAAATCGGTAGGTCTCAGGCTCCATCTACAGGCCTCCCTAGTCTTTTGGGTTATAGAAAAATTTGTTTGATTGTGATTGTCCCATTTGATTATTACGAAACTGTTTAAACTGATCAATTAGGGTCACAATATTATTGATTGCTCCGTTTAAATCATTGATATGTGTTTCAACCTGATCCAAGTCTAATTGTTCTAGATGTTTCCATAATTTTTGATAAAGTTGATTGGTCGAGTCGTCATTAGACTTTGCGTAACTTTCGTCTTGATTGGACTTGTATTTACTCCAAGAAGGATCTTCTTCTCCTAATAACATATATTTTTCATAAGCTTCTTGTAATGTTGTTTTCCCTTGACGAATTTCTTTAATTAGAAGGGGATGCTCATGAATAAAGGCTTTAAACTGTTGTACAGAAGGATCTGATGTTTTTCTCATTGATATGCTCCTCTCCTACAACTTCTCTACCACAATATATGCAAATTACCTATTTTGGTGATCTCACCATTATTTTTGAATGAAATTTTGGGTGTAAAATGATTGATAGACACCTACTCCTAAATGTGTATAATCCTCTTTGAGTAATGCTTCCCGATGACCTTCACTATTAAGCCAGCCATGTATGACGGCTGGAGCATCTATATAATGTGCTGCTATGTTCTCTCCAGCTGCTAAATAGGAGGCATTAGCGGCTATTAAACGCTCTTTCAGTCCATCCCCATTTAAACTATAGTGAGAGAAATAATTTTCCTCAAACATATCCTTGCTATGTGCTTTGGCAGCCTCTGCTGCTTGATCATCCCATGTTAAAGTATTCAAATCATGTAGCGACCGAATTTCATTTGTTAAATCAAAAATCTGTTGCTCTAAACCTTCCTCGATTTCTTCCCATTGATTTTGATCCGGTTGATCCACTTCTTTTATTTCACCCCAGTAGTATAATTCATATGGTTTCAATAACTCAAAGCCTTCTTTATTTAATATTCGCAACCCTGATAACTTTTCCGTAAACTGATCCATATATAATTGAGCAAATACTTCTTCTGACAATCTTACAACTGGTCTCTGCTTCAAATCTTCTTCAGTCAATTTAAAACGTAAATGATCAAACTCAATTTCCTCTTTTAATTGATAGATATCCGAAATTTCCTCCGATGATTGCCCAATAACTAGTGGGTGGAAATCTAAAGTCTCAGAATTGGAATAAATACTAATAATTGTTTCATTTTGCACCGCTACTTGAATATAGTAATTGTCTTTCTGAAATATCCACCAATCGAAACCATATAAGGAAGAATCCTTGCGATCAGGCTCTCCATAAACAGCTATAAATTCTTCAATGTCTTGGTTGACATATTTCCACACTGCGTTTTGCTGAACGATAAGTGTATGATCTTCTTCAAGGTGTAACTTTTCACTTTTTGTTAATACAGGATTTTTGTGATAAAGAGCCACCTGGGGCTCATCTTGTTGACTAAAGTAAAATAGACTGATAAATACTATTAAACAAACTATGAAGATAAATGATATCATTTTAATTTTCATATAATCCCACCTATTATTGACCTGTAATTACTAAAATATATGCTACTCTAGATTTTTCATGAAAGTTTTTAGAAGGAATAATCCTTTATAAATTGCATCTTTTAGCATTTCATACTATTATAGTTTTAGTGATTATTTTTTGATGAGGTGAAAGTATGAAAATTACAAACACAGAGATCGAAGATGTATTAATTGATTTAGAACCATTAGATCATGCCATGGCAAAGGCGAATTTTGTCCGAGCAGATCAATGGGATTATGAACGTGTTACATATGATTATAAAATCGGCTCTCCTGAGAAAAACATCACCTATTACATAAGAGTACAGGGTTATGCAGTTGAGGGTGATGTTGATAGAGGCGATGCAGTGATTAAATTATTAACACCATTATTGGGAAAACATTATTATCCTCACGGAATTGAATACGGAGAGGAAGAAAATTTTCCACCATCTACAGTTGAAAGAGCGGTAAAATTATTACAAAAGGCAAAAGAAAACATGATACCTTTTATAAAGTAATGGTCTACTTTCCTAATAAAAAACGGCTGTATCTAACATACAGCCGTTTTTCATAAGGCATATATAATGTACACCTGATGTTGAAAGGAGTTTCGATATTACTTAAATGAAAAATCTCAATAAAAAACATCTCAAGTTATTTTTTGTCATTCTATTTCTAATATTAGTGGCTATTTTCATTTTACCAGTATCCATTCCACTCATATTAGCCTTTATTACTGCATTAATTCTAAACCCTGTTGTACGATGGGTTATTAAAAAATTAAAGTTAAATCGTAAGTTATCAGTTACTGTTGTATTTATCCTGTTTATTATCATCGTTAGTACAATTGGAACATATGCAGTAACGAAAACAATTGGTCAAGTAGTGAGCTTTGCTGAGAACGTTCCAACATACATTGTTCAGCTAAATAATCAGCTCCTCGAATGGGAATCAGACCTTGATCATTTTACCGAAGATTTACCTACTGAGCTCGTCGAGGAAGTAAAAACACAAATACAATCTACTACAACTGCATTGAGTAACAATATAAGAGAGATAGTAAGAATCGAGGAGATTGCTAAGATAGCAAGTAAAGTACCAGAATACCTGGTAAGTTTAATTGTATATTTAATCGCATTATTTATGTTTATGCTGGAACTTCCTCGTTTAAAAGCAAAAGCATATAGTCATTTAAAAGAAAGTACAGCAGAAAAAGTAAAATTTATGAATGATCGTTTATCGCATGTAATTCTAGGCTTTTTTAAAGCTCAATTTCTAGTGAGTATCATCATTTTTATTGTATCACTTATTGGATTGTACCTTATTGTTCCTGAATATGCGTTAATTATGTCCATAATAATCTGGGTTATTGATTTTATCCCGATTATAGGCTCAATTGCTATTTTAGGTCCATGGGCGCTCTATCTATTAATAACTGGTGAAGTATTAGTTGGTGTCCAGCTAGCCATTCTAGCAGTAATTCTTCTTGCTATTAGGAGAACCGTAGAACCAAAAGTAATGGGAAAACATATTGGTTTATCCCCACTTGCAACACTTATTGCTATGTATATCGGTCTGAAGCTATTAGGAATCCTTGGGTTTATAATTGGACCAATGCTAGTAATTGCTTTTAATTCAGCCAAAGAAGCAGGTATTATAAAAATGAATTTCAAAGTGTAAAAGAAGCGAGAGACTTTTTCCGCTTCTTTTTCCCATGGTAACCACACTATTCTGCGTTGCGCAAGGATAAAAGTTGATGACATTTTACCAGCTAAGTTATAAGCACTTATATGTAAAAAAACCGAGCTTAAAGCTCGGTTTTTTAGGTTCCAAATATTGCTTTTATTAAGCTCGTTGTCTCCCCACCTTCATAGAAGACATACAATAACAGATAGACTATTACTCCTGTTATTGCACTGAAAAACCAGATAACACTTGTCACTGGACCAATCTTCTGGTGTTTTTTTATATTTCGCTTGAAAGCTAAAATCAAGGTAACAATTCCAAAGACAGCTCCTGTAGTAGCTAATATTATATGGAATATTAAAAATATCGTGTAATAAATCTCGTACTCCTCTGGCCCACCAAAGCTTGTATTCCCTATGAAAATTGTTCTGGACATGTAAATGATAAAAAACACTAATGCACTCACTGCTGCTGCTATCATTACTTTTTTATGAGCTTTGTAGTTTTTTTTCACAACTAAACGCCAGCCAATAGCTACAAGAATTGCACTTAATACGATAAAAAAGGTACTTATTGTCGGTAATATTTCCATTAGATCCTATCCTTCCAATTTATATTTGCTCTGTATGATGGTTAGCTGGTATCGGGTCAATTTTATCTGCACCACTTCTGAACCATGGGAAGAAAATACGAGCTAAGATGGCACCATAAATAATTTCTTGTGTTATTTTCATCACAATGCCCCCAAGCTGCTGGTCTTCTAACATACCTAATGGTGAGAACATTTCTGGACCACTTAAAGATAAGCCACTTAATACATCACTAGGTACACATAATGCCATCGCCTGAACCCAGGCACCTGATGCACTGTATGTAGTATAAATAGTAGTAGTAGAGAAAATAATTAAGGCGCAAGCTGGAGTAATTAAAATACCGTTTGCAGCTATATAACCAAGCTTAAGTAAAGGTGGCATTTTATTCATCTCTTTAATTGGTGAAAATATCGGCCACCAGACAATGAATGCGGCAACGAGTATCGTTAAAGTAATCAGTGTATGTGCCATTTCATTTGCTTTAGCATAGTCAAAAACGACTGGAATATGGTAGATAGAAAACAAACCATTAAATAATAATAAGGCAATTAAAGGCTTGGTTAATAAGCGTAAGATTGAACCAAGTCCAAATATATTAAAAACCTTTTGCCATACCCATACAGGTAGTCCTTTAATAATCAAAATCGGAAAAAGTAAATAATACAAGGCCATCTGGATCATGTGAGCTGTAAACATGATGTGCGATAATAAATCTACGGGAGATCCTTTTATAATATAAAGGAGGATTAAACCACTGTAGAAATAAGATATTTGCTTTATATCCGCCTTTTTATCATCTTGTCGATTGATGAAAAGGAAAAAATAAAGAACAGCTAAGCTTAATATAAATAGCATAAAGTAAGGACTCCATAATGCTCGAAAACCGAAAATCTGTAAGTCTTGCCACATATTTATCACTCCATTTTGTATCATAGCAACTAGTTCTTATTATAGCGAACTTATCAGTGATTAAAAAGTAATATAAACATTCGTTTTTAACAATTTAATGAACAGATACATAAAAATCTGTAATCACGACATTAAGCCCCTTTCATTTCTACTTTTTTCATTTATCATCTGTGTAAACTAACGATCATTACTAAATAGTTATCTCACCACAATTCTTACAGAGATGGAAATAGCCTTAGCTAAATTAAAGAAAAAAGCGATACACATTCTTCACAATTGTTAATATCACTTATTTTATTTTCCTATTAAAAAAGCTTGAGAAGTGTTGATTTACTTCTCAAGCTTTTTCGTATTACCACCATACTAACACTACAAGCGCTAGAATAGTTAAAAATGCTGCAAAGACGCCACCATAGAACATTAAAGCTGGTAGCTCATGCCCTTTATGGCTCATATGCATAAAGTAGTACATTTGAAATCCGACCTGGATAGCAGCTAATACCAATAATACAGGTATAACAAACAGTCTATCCAATTCTGATATGACCATTGCGAATGCTACAATAGTGAAAATAATCATTAAAGAAAATGTAATTACTTGCTGCTTCATTTCATCTTTTCTTTTTTGTTTTTCAAAATCAAATTGTTCAGTAGTTCCAGATACTTTGTCAGCCATTTATTAAAGCACCCCCATGAGATAAACTACTGTGAAGATAAATACCCATACAACGTCAATAAAGTGCCAATATAAACTGGCAATATAAAACTTAGGAGCGTTGTATAAGTTTAAACCTCTCTTCGCATTGCGGATCATTAACGTTACAATCCATAATAATCCGAAGACAACGTGACCACCATGAAAGCCAACGAGTGTATAGAATGCTGAACCAAAAGCAGAAGATCGCATAGTAAATTCATATTCATGAATATAGTGATAAAATTCATAAATTTCGAAGGCTAGGAAGCCTAAACCAAGTGCAACTGTAATTCCTAACCATAATTGCATCTTCTTAAAGTCATGGTTTTTCATATGGTACATTGCATAAACACTAGTCAGAGAACTAGTTAAAAGCAACATAGTCATAATGAAAACTAATTCTAAACCAAATAATTCTTCAGAAGATCTCCCACCATTGGTAGAATCCTTTAAGGCTAAGTAAGTACCAAACAAACTAGCAAATAGTACAGCTTCTCCACCTAGGAAAAACCAAAAGCCCATAAATTTGTTTTTACCTTCTAAGGTGGCTTTTTCAGGGTCATGAGGCATGTGCTTTGGATTTAGTACGTCTTGTTCACTCATTTTTCCTCTGCCTCCTTCTGCAAGTCTTCTTTATGGATATGGTAACCTAGGTCATCTTTTAGTGATCGAACTAACATTGCTCCTAGTGTGATCCCCATACCAATAAATAATACAATTAACCATGATAGATCATATTTTTGATAGATGAAGCCAAATCCTGCGATAAACAAGCCTAAAGATATTACAAATGGTATGAAGGAATTGTTTGGCATATGAATATCAGATATCGGCTCTGCAGGTGTCATACCAGATCTTCCATCCATTTTTTCGACCCATAATGGATCTAGTCCACGTACTAGTGGTAACTGCTTAAAATTATAGAACGGTGGTGGTGATGGGATTGCCCACTCTAAAGTACGTCCATCCCATGGATCTCCACTTACTTTTTCATTTTTTATCGATGTCTTAATAATATTAATTAATAAAACAATTGTTCCAACTCCCATTAAGAATGCCCCGATCGTACTGATCAAGTTTCCTAAATCGAGACCTTGATTTTCTAGATATACCCAATAACGTCTTGGCATACCCATCAATCCAAGGAAATGTTGGATAAAGAACGTTAAATGGAAACCGATAAAGAATAACCAAAAAGTAAGTTTCCCTAACTTATCATCTAATATAGTACCAAACATTTTTGGCCACCAATAATGTGTACCTGCCAACAATGCAAATACTACACCACCAACAATTACATAGTGGAAGTGTGCTACAACAAAGTAAGTATCATGATATTGATAGTCTGCAGATGCAGCCGCAACCATTACACCTGTCATACCACCCAATGTAAAGGTGGGGATAAAGCCTAATGCCCACAACATTGGAGTGTTAATCTGGATATTCCCTCCCCAAAGGGTAAATAACCAGTTAAAAATCTTAATACCTGTCGGAACGGCAATCGCCATTGTGGCAACTGCGAAAATGGAGTTTGCTGCAGGTCCCATACCAACTGTAAACATGTGGTGAGCCCACACCATAAAGCCTAGGAAACCGATTAATACTGTCGCAAAAACCATAGCAGTATAACCAAATAAGCGTTTCTTTGAAAAAGTTGAAATGATTTCACTGAAGATACCAAAAGCAGGTAAAGCTAAGATATAAACTTCAGGGTGACCGAAAATCCAGAATAAGTGTTGCCAGATAACAGCGTTACCACCCATTGACGGATCAAAGAAACCTGAACCAAATAATCGGTCAAACATCATTAAGAATAAACCAACTGTCAATGCAGGAAATGCAAATAGGATAAGTGCACTTGCCACAAAAGCAGTCCAAGTAAATAGTGGCATTCTCATATAAGTCATACCTGGCGCACGCATATTGACAATCGTTACAAGGAAGTTAATACCACCAATTAATGTACCTGCACCAGAAATTTGTAGACCTAAAACATAATAGTCTACCCCTTCTCCAAGTGATGTAGTAGAAAGTGGTGCATATGCTGTCCATCCAGCATCTGCTGCTCCTCCTGTAAACCAACCTACGTTTAACATGATTCCACCAAATAAAAATAACCAGAAACCTAATGAATTTAAAAATGGGAATGCCACATCACGTGCCCCGATTTGCAAAGGCACTACCGCATTCATAAAGGCAAAAATTAAGGGCATGGCTGCCAGAAATATCATTGTTGTGCCGTGCATTGTGATTAGCTCATTATAAAATCCTGCACTTACAAAGTCGTTCATCGGTTTTACTAATTGCCATCTAATAGCAAGTGCTTCTAAACCACCAAGGATAAAGAAGAAACCACCAGCTACTAGGTACATAATAGCAATTTTTTTATGGTCTACTGTTGTTAAGTAATCCCATAAAGTGGCACCGAAGCCTTTTTTGTTCGTAGCTACCATTGTACTCACGTTAAGTTAACCTCCCTTTAGTTATCTCTTGCTTCGTCTTCTCTAAAATGTTGAACATTATCTAGCGGTTCATCGGTAGCTTTTAATTCCAATAAGAAATCAGCGATGAGTTCCGCTTCTTCTTCACCAATAGAATTATCTTCAAGATATGGTGCGTCTAACATACCATTTCCTGGCTTTACTTCTGCTGGATCAACAATCCATCTAACAATTTCTTCTTTAGTGAAGTCACTAATTCCTGCAACCATTGCGCGGTTACCAAAATCTGCTAAGTTAGGACCAATTACTGGATGGTCTGCACTTGCATCTATTGCATGACAGCTTAAACAACTATTTTCGAATAATGCTTGCCCTTCTTGAGCAGTAGCTGTTTCAGCTGTATATTCTGGGTCAGTGTTTTGCATACCATCAATCCACTGATCATACTCTTCTTGGCTCACTGCTATAATTTTAAAGTCCATTAATGAGTGAGAATCTCCACAAAATTCTGTACATTTCCCCCAATAAACACCTTCTTCATATGCTTCAATGTACATGGTGTTTTCGTTTTCAGGGCTTACATCCATCTTTCCTGTTATAGACGGTACCCAGAAAGAGTGGATTACATCACTAGACATCATATTTAAATAAACTCTTTCATTTACAGGAATATACATTTCCTGACTAGTTTGAACCCCTTCATTAGCGTATTCGAAATTCCACCAGAACTGTAAACCTGTCACATTAACATTAATACTATCCTCTTTAGCTGATTCATCTGCTAAATCATATGTACTTGCAATAGTTGGAACAGCAATGATGATTAAAAGCAAAATCGGGATAACTGTCCACACTACTTCCAACGTTTTATTCCCCTCTGTTTGTTTAGGGATATAATCTTCTTGTCCTTTTCTCTGACGGAACTTCAAAATAACATACAGGTAAATTGCCATTACGACAACAAAGACCACAATCATTACAAGTATTGAAATGATAATGACATTAAATGATTGCTCTGCCCCATATCCTTTTGGCACTAATGCAGTTAAGTTTTCTTTACCGCACGCTGAAAGTATGATTACCAAAAAAGAAAATAATGACAGAGTTCGGATTTTTCCCATCCAATCTTTCATGTTTAACCCTCTCTTTCTTTTTAACTTAATATATTATTTAGAAAAACTTGATTAAAAATCAAGTTCTACTGACAAAATTTACTTTATTATAACAAATTAGCCGGTAAAGTTATAATAATCATCCCAAAGAAAATAATTGTTAAATAAAGTAGTGAATAAATAAACATTTGATTAGACCATTTTTTATTATCTTGGGTAAATAATCCTTTTAGTGCTAAGGCTAACCAACCTATATTTAAAATAGTCCCTAATACGACAAAAATAAATCCTATTTCATATAATAAAAAAGGAATTGGTAATAAACAAACTACATATACAATCATTTGTCTTTTGGTGATGTTCAAACCATGTACTACTGGTAACATTGGTATCTCAGCATCTCGGTAATCATCTATCTTTTTCATCGCTATTGCAAGAAAGTGTGGCGTTTGCCATATAAAAATAAGTAGGAATAATATCCAAGCAATAACGTGTAAATTTGGATCAACTGCGGACCAGCCAATTAAAGGTGGTACTGCACCTGATAAACTCCCAATTGCCGTATTAATCGTATAACGGCGCTTAGACCACATCGTATATAATACAACATAACTAAACCATCCTATTACCCCAAACACAGCCGTTTGCACAGAAGCTAAAGACAATATTAATACACCTACTACTGATAGTGAAATACCAATTATTAATACATGTGATAAGTCGATACTTCCAGTTACTGTAGGGCGTTTTTTTGTTCTTTTCATCACCTGGTCAATGTCTCGGTCATAATAATTATTAATGACACATCCGCCAGCGATTACAAATGCTGTACCCACAAGTGTTACTAATAAAACATGCCAATATTGCGTCAAGGAGGAACCTGTATAGAATAAGGCTAACCAAAATCCTGCAAATGCAGTCATAGTATTCGAATTAATAATACCGACTTTCAACAATGATTTTAATTCAGACCATTTATACAAATATTCATTTGTACTTGTTGACAAAACCGGTTCATTCGAAGAAAATCCCATCTTATCCATCTTCGTTGTTACCTCCTTTCCATCAGTCCAAAACATAGAAACTTGTAAAATTAATACCATAATGCTCACCATTAAAAACTATCAAACAATGTTATTGTACCATGTATTTTATTGCTTCGCTATTTATGTTTATTATTGATTTAGAAATATGACATTTCTGTGAACTCTTCATTCATAAAGTACTTAATCGACACGAAATTCGTTTTATTTGTTATAATGAATAGGATTTTGAATTCAAGTCATTCTATTATACCCTATTTATTTCTAGCATAATACATAAATACTTTGCAAGGGTTTTATTTGTTTAATTTATCTAGGCATTATTTTATAGTTAAGTCTTAGTAGAATGGTTAAAGTTTGATGAGGTGTAGTGAGGATGAAATTTTTAAAATATTTATCAGTATTATCAACACTAGCAATGATTTTTGTACTTGTTGGTGGTGCATTAGTAACTAAAACTGATTCAGGTATGGGATGCGGTGCAAATTGGCCTTTCTGTTATGGTACTTGGTCAATGGAAATGTTTATTGAGCTAAGTCATCGAATCGTATCCTCCATTGCAGGTATTTTAGTTCTATTATTATCCTTTTTTTCCTGGAGAAAAATTGGCCACATAAGGGAAACTAAATTCTTAGCATTTATTTCCTTCTTTTTTCTTGTTGCTCAAGGGCTAATTGGAGCAGCAGCTGTTTTGTGGTCTCAATCAGATTTTGTCTTAGCAATACACTTTGGGATTTCACTCATATCATTTGCAGCAGTATTACTATTAACATTACTGATCTTTGAAGTAGATCATAAATTTGATGCGGATTCTTTAGTTATTTCTTCTTTTTTTCGTAAACAATTCGTTTGGTTAGCTATATACATAATGATTGTCGTCTATTCTGGAGCATTGGTAAGACATATTGATTCAAGTCTAGCATGTCCGAGTTGGCCTGTTTGTGAAAGTGGTAATCCACTGAGTTTTGGTTCCCATTTAGGACAATGGGTACAAATGGGGCATCGATTGTTGGCGGGTATCGCTTTTATTTGGACATGGATTTTGTTCTTCCGTATTAAAAAGGATTATCGGAATAGTCGAGTAATGTATCAAGGTTGGGGAATTGCAACTGCTCTGATTTCCATCCAGGTGATTTTAGGTGCACTCGTTATTTTTACTATAGGTAATCTTATGATCGCTTTATTACATGCTTTATTTATTACATTATATTTCGGATTATTATGTTACTATTTATTATTATCTTACCGTAGTATGAAAGCTGAGGAATTAAAATAAGTAACGCAATAGTAAACAATTAAGTAAGAGGGGGTTTTTATCCCCCTCTAAAAGTTAGCTTTTGTACCAATCTCCATTAGGAACGTATAACCTTTACTTCATTCCTTGCAACCAGTCCGCTAAGTTTTCCTCTCTTTCCGTTAGATTCATACTCTTTTTGTTTTGTTTCTCGTTGATTATAGTACCATCTTTCATATAAAAGATCCGATTGGCATAGGCAGCAACATGTGGGTCATGGGTAACCATTACAACTGTAGTTCCTTGTCGATTAATCGTATCTAATATGCTCATCACTTCTTCTGTAGCCTGTGAATCTAATGCGCCAGTTGGCTCATCAGCAAATATAATGGTAGGTCGATTGATTAGTGCTCGGCATATCGCTACCCTCTGAAGTTGCCCACCCGAAATACTTGTAATTGCTTGTTCTGAAAGATGATTAATTTCCAATTGTGTCATTAAATTATATGCATATTCTATTACTTTTCCTCGAGATTCTCTTTTCGCTAAATAACCTGGTAAAATAATATTCTCCACCACTGTTAAATGGTGTAGTAAATACATGTGTTGAAAAACAAATCCAATGTGATGTAGTCGTAACTGTGCTAATTGTTTTTCTGTATACTTAGTTATATCAGCACCATTAAAAATTACTTGCCCATTTGTTACCCTATCCATTCCACTTACACAATAAAGTAATGTTGATTTGCCTGAACCTGACGGCCCCATGATAGCAACAAACTCTTTTTCTTGAACATGTAAGCTTACCTTTTTCAAAATCGGCAGCTCCTGCTCAGGTACTGATTTTTCCATATCTTTTACTTTAAGAATTGTTTCCATTTAACCCCTCCATTCTTTATCCGAAAAAGATTTCAGCGTTTCTAAACCGAGCCATATCGTCACAATGATAGAGAGAATCAGGAATAGTACTGGATAAATTACTAGCTGAATAGCTTCCTGCTCAAATGAAATATTGGAAGCACCAAAGAAGGACCAAATATAGCTAACGATCGATTCACCTATCGTCACTGCTATCATCATTCCTAATAATGTTGCCACTATGCTTAGTACACTAAAAAAGTAAAAATAGTATTTTTGTAGATAACTTCTTGAAAAACCGATACTTTGTAAGATCATTGTCTCCTCTCGTTTTCTTGCCAGAACAAGCTTGATAAACAAGGAAACAATTAAGATCGAAATGATGACTGCTAAAGCAAACGCTACCCATCCCATTATTTTTATAAGATTGATCGTGTCTCCTAGTGTCTCCTGCTTATATCCCTCTAAGTGTGTAATTTTAGCGGATTGAAACACGCTTCTATATTCTCTCAACTTACTTTGGATATCTCCTTTCACATGCAGATTAATTACATAATGTAATGGTTGCTGCTCTTGACTAACTAATATAGCCTTCGCAGTTCTTCCGCCATTGGTAATATCCTGATATATGCCCGTTATAGTCATTCGTATTGATGTACCGTTATCAAATAATAAGAACTCATCTCCAACTTTTTTATTAAAATCTTTACTATATAAATAGGATAGTGCTATTTCCGATTCTTTTTTTGGTGCACGCCCTTCTATAAACGAAAGGGAAAAACGTGATATATCACCTGACTCAACCCTTATCTTTTCAACTTCTCCTTCAGGGGTAGGGGATTGAAATGAATAGGTAGCAAGCGAGGCATAGCCTCTTACCTCTTTATCACCTTGCAAGTACTGTAAAATGTTTTGAAAATCTTCTGCATCATCTGTACTTGCAGGTAAATCAATCCGGATATCTCCCTGTCCAATCCCCATGTACGACATAAAGTATGGAGATTTAATCGTTTGATATAAAAGAATTGGAACTGCAATCAGAAATGTAGACGTAATAATAACAAGAATGTAAAATAAAATCATTTTAAATTGATGGAAAAAATCTTTAATTGCCATTATGAAAGAAAGTGGCAACTGTATCCTTTTTTCCATTGAAAACAAGGAGTGATTTTTTTTCAGTTGTTTGGTTCTTCCATGTTGAATAGCCGTTACAGCACGAATGTTTTCGATTTTTCCTAAAGTACGATAACAAAATATAAAAACAATCATAATCATTAGTAATACACCAAATGACGAAGCAGTAACAATCCATCCATTTGAGGCCACACTACCGAAATAACTTGTAATACGATCTGTTATTACAGGTTCCATTATTTTAGCAATCAAAAATCCGGTACTACCAGCAGCACTAGATATTAACAAATATTTTCCAATATATATATACTTGATTTGCAAAGGTGTAACACCGATTGCCTTCATAACACCTATTTCAAAATAGTCTTCCTCTAATGTGGCACTTATTGTTAAACGAATACAAACGAGTGCGATCAAGATAAGTAAAAAACTAATAACCAATAATACCACTGCAACTAACCCTTCTGTCACGCTGTTTAATACTTGAAACGCTTGCCTGTCTATTGCTGGACCTTGTTGTGGAAGTGCAGCACTTTGATAAGATTGAATCAACATATCCAAATCATGCTCATTGTTAGCTTTAAACTCAATAAGGTACTCACGGTTGTCTACTATATTTGCAATTAATTGATAGTCCTTATCGTTAATGAGAAATCGTTTTGAATGAACAACGGCAGGATTCATTAAAGCATCTCGTATAAAATGACTAATTGTCCACTTGATGGTAGCATCATTATGCTTAAAGGTTATGGTATCTCCAATTTCTAACTGATCTCGTAACATATAAAAAACGGGTACGCCTATTTCCCCGACTGCCGGATAGGCAATTTGATTATCCATATCTAGTAAAAAATCAAACTCTCGATTTTGCATGACAAAACTAATATCCATCACACTATTCACTTCCGACTTCGGATTATCTCCAATATATATCGAAGTGCCTTCTACTGTAATCATCTCAACTGTCTGATATCGGTGATCGAATTGGATATTATTGATCCATTCTCTAATTTGTCCTTCATCCATCTCCGCACTATGCATCTGGACATAATCTGGAGCATCTGCTTCCACAGCGAAGTTATTAATCGCCTGCATTAATGTTACAACAATAGTTAAACCACTTGTAATTAAAATGGAAGCGAGAAATAAAAACACTAAAAGAATTCCCGTAATCGATTTATTACGCTTAATATTCTTTTTCATTAGTTGAATAAGCATGGCTTATCCCCTTTACTCTTTATAGTTGAAAAATATCCTTGGAATTATTCGAACGATGAAGTGTAGAAAAATCCACACGCTGAAAGCTCCATAAATGCTGAAAAGAAACAATGATGCTAAAAACAATTACAATAACCATGCTCATATACGGAGTAATAATGTAGTCACTTAATTGATAGGTGACCTGTTCTGTGAGAGTTGTTCTGGAGGTATTTTTTCTAGGTTAATTCCCCGAAAAAAGCTGTAGCAAATGTTATTGGATTATATAATGCTACAATATTGTAGTGTACTAGGAAGTAAATCTAATGGAATGTAGACACCACACTGAAATGTTATCGGTGTTGTAATAGCTAGGAGGACAATTTGATAGGATTGTGCTTGTTTGACTGCAGTTGTGATAAATAAGCCAAACCCTGAAAAAAGTAAGACCGACATAAATCATAAATACGACCATTATGGTATAACAAAACTAGAATAGGTTAAGCCAACCATTCGGACCTAACAGGGCAAATACACTCCCCTTTTTCACTCGAAAGGAAAGCGGCGAAATAGCTGTTAATTTGCCATACTTTTTGGTGAACTTATCTACTTGAACGATCGCTCCCATTGTTTCACCTACTTGGTATTTTTCTTGTTATGGAAGTAATGTAATACTTGATACACTTTATCAAAAGCATTGCCAAATTTTGATGAATCTGCTAATTGACTATTTAATACCTCTTCGAATGCTTGAAGTACTCTTTCACAATCCGACTCACGTACTCCTGACTTTAAGGCCACTTCCTGGATTACTTCTTGATTATTCAATAACATCATCTCCTTTTATTTTAGAATTGTTCAACTTTTGAATAAGGTATGAAAAGCTTCCCTGCTCAGCACCTAAGCTTTTTTCGACGAGTTCTACAAATGCTATAGCTTTTTTCGCTAATTGTTCTTCCTCCCATTGAAAAATACCTTCATCAAATAAAAATTGAGAGGATACTAATAAAAATTCCACAGTTTCTTGCGGATAGTAAGTATGAAAAACTCCTTCGTCAATTCCCTGTTCCACGATAGTTGTAATTACTGGAGTTAATTTTGTAATCGTAGCGACCAAACTTTTTTGATGCATTTCTGCGTTATCTGCTTGATGTAACTCTTCAATCACATGATCTTTTCGATTTGTTTCAATTTGTTGTGTCATCAATACTTGAAACAGTTTCTCTTGAGCACTTAAGGATGGTTGATCAACGATTGATTGCGCATGGGAAATAGTCATATCAATATAATGCTCGATAATAGCATCCATTACTTCTTCTTTAGAATTGAAGTAATAATAAAATGTACCTTTTGCTATTCCAACTTTCTTTAAGATGTCGTTGATTGTCGTTTTTGAATATCCTTTTGTAGTAAATAAATATTCTGCTGCTTGCCTAATTTCATTTATTCGTTCATCCCGATCCTTCATAACTTTCATGTATTCCCTCCATTCTTTATAGACTGACCGTCGGTCTATAAAGATTATATAGTGACTTTTGGAATATTGCAACAAAAAACTCGATTTTTTTCTGAACATGTAAGCAGTGTAAATAATCTATTAATTTCCACTTCTTATCCAAATTAGAAATGTAACATGCAGTTGTCCTTTGCTCAAAGATATGGATCATGTTTGTAGCTTCTTCCTATCATTGATTCGCACTCGAAATTTTAACTGTTTTAGTTTGCCTGCGTACAAAAAAAGCAAAGCCATACTCGGCTTTGCTTTTTACAAATAAAGAAAAGATCTACCCTTTTGTTTAGGAGGAGTAGTTCCTTCTTAATCTTCCTGTTGTTGATTTTGTTGGGACTATCGTTTCCTCTGTATCCTGTTTTTCTTCATTAAATCGTTGATAATTTACATGACGAGCAATATTATTTAAAATCCCCATTGAGAATAATAAGACTAGTAGTGATGATCCACCGGCACTAACAAATGGTAAAGGTACACCAGTGATCGGTAATAATCCACTAATTGCTCCTAAGTTGATAACCGCTTGTATTCCAACCATGGAGGATATACCAATTGCTAATAGGCTACCGAAAGGATGATCACATTTCTTTGAAATAAATAGCCCTCTTAGTACAATAATGCTTAGGTTCACCAGTACAAATAACACACCAAAAATTCCAAGCTCTTCTGAAATAACGGCCATAATAAAATCACTTTCGGCTTGTGTCAGATAACCTAATTTTTGAATACCTTGTCCAAGTCCTACTCCGGTCAAGCCTCCTGTGCCAATTGCAATCAAAGATTGTATGAGCTGATACCCACCATCATCAGGATCTGCAAAAGGTTGATATGCCCCTGTAAACCTAGATATTCTTACATCTGTCACCATATGGAAACCAACTGCAATTAACACAATCAAGCCAACTAATATCAAGATTGACAAATGTTTAAACTTGATTCCCGAACTAAAAATTACTGTACATGCAATTGCAAATACGATAGCAGCAGTACCTATATCAGGCTGTTTGATGATCAATGCAGTTAAAGCACTAGTAATAATTAAAGGGGGCAAAACTGCTTTGAAAAAATCATCTATATAAGCAAGCTTTTTTGTATACACAGCAGCTAAATAAATTATTAAACCGATTTTGATAAATTCTGCCGGCTGTACGGAAAATGGACCGATAACTAACCACGATGTTGCATTGTTAAGTGTGACTCCAAACACTTCTAATAAGAGAAGACTAGTAAACATTAATAGTACGATCCACTTCGTTAACTTAAGATACAAGGTATACTTAAAATAGCTGGCAAAAATAAATAAAACTAAACCAACAGCCAACCACATGGCTTGCTTTAAAGCTAATGAATAAGCAGGCTCTTCTCGGATTAATACGGATGTAACCATACTGGCACTATAGATCATCACTACACCGAAGCCTGATAATAATAATGGTGATAACACCAATAAAAAATCAAATGTTTTTCTTTTTTGCTTCATAACGACTACCTCAGTATCTAGTAATTTATTACTCTCATTCTATCATAATAAAGTTAGTATTTAACATAGTACATTTTATATAATTCCGTAAATACAAAAACCTTGCCACGCAGGCAAAGTTTCTTAGGGATGAATATTATACTTTTTGAGATGCCTCATGCAAAACATTTAATTGCCTTTCAAGATTTTCTAACAATGCTTTCCCATCTTCTTCCCGTATTAAATTTAACCTTACGGCGAAATCTATTTCTCTGGATAAACCGAACATTTGCGTGTCCAAAACTTCTTCGTATAAAGGACATTGCGGCATTGTTAGATTATCTATCTGAACTTTAATTAATTGCAAAATCTTATCAGCATCAGCCTTTAGAAGGGCATAGGCTTGCTCCTCTTTACTTAAAGCAACTTCAGGTATCACGAAATCCCCTCCGAATTAAAACTTCTAATTTTAATATTATCGTGAATAAGATAAAAATGCAAGATAACACTATTGTACATGACTACTATAAAATGGAATTGTATCTATTATATTACCTTATTAGAAATAAGAGATGTGGAATGCATTTTCTATTATACTTTGCTATGCTAATAAGTAATGCTATATATGAAGAGGTGAAGAAAAGTGATTATTCAAATCAAAGGGAATGTGAAATATCCAATAACACTTGATCCGAGTGTATGGATTTTTGATGACAGGAAAATAAAGTTAGAAGAGGCATTCACATCATCTGCTACTAATGAAGATGTAATCGAATCCAACAGTAAATTAAATAAACCACCAGTCAACCATAGTATCCAAAAGTTCAATAAAAAAGAATTACTAAAACACTCCTACCTTATGCCGATAAAAGAATTTATCGAAAATGCTGAAGCAAATGAGAACGTTTCAGAAGCAATTTTAAGAACGAATGATAATGAGTATACTATTTCAATTAATAAATTATTGGAATCATATTTATTATTCTCTATCGATGGTAAACAAATAAAGGAAAATGGTCCTGCCTATTTGTACTTCGGAGATGGATCAAATCAAGATGAACCAATTAAAGGTATCCAAGTTATCGAAATAAAATAGCTCATTACTCCTTTCTTCTTCTCAGATAGTATATTTTATTAATTTCAACAAAAAATATACAGAGAAGAAGGAGGGATTTTTTATGAAGTACATTTATCTGTTGTGCTTTTTAACTGTATTAATTGGTTGTCAGCAGGATGTACAAGAAAATGACTTAGCTCGGCAAACAGATGATTATGGAGCAGTTCAAGTAAAGAATTCAGATCCAACACCGACAGATGATATGGATAATCAAGAAAAAGCTCAATATTTAGCCAATTTGGCTAGTGAGGTGCCAAACGTCAATAATGCATCTGCTTTGATTACTAATCGCGGTGTTATTGTCAGTATTGATGTAGATGAGGACTTAGATCGTTCTCATGTAGGTTCAATCAAATATTCTGTTTTGGAAGCATTAGAACATGATCCATTTGGCAGAAGAGCAATTATTGTAGCGGATGCTGACTTACATGAACGTATACAAGGAATGGGACAAAAAATGCAGGAAGGACATCCGATTGAAGCTATTACAGAAGAGCTAGGGAACATTACCGGCCGTTGGATGCCTGAATTACCTTTAAATGAAAAGCAAACAGAAAATGAAGATCACAATAATCAAATGATGGATGAGCAAGATCAGCAAGAACTGGAAGAAATTAATGAAGAGCAATCCAATCATCAGAAAAGCCGTTAATGGATATCCTCTCATGCAAGAAGCTTGTCTACAAGAAAGAAGCCAACACATGTTGGCTTCTATTACTGTTTCACTTTATTGTAATAGTTCACTCCAAACTGAGATCCTTCTGCAACCATTTTTGCATTTTCTATATTATCTTGACTTGGATTGCCCGCCTCTTCTATCGGTAAGGTAGATTTACTAGTTGAAATAGAATTTTTCCAATCCTCCCATTTTTTTGCAAATTTTTTTCTTTTCGGTTTGTCCATTAATAAAATGGATAATGTAGTAGCTAATCCAGCTGCTCCGACCATTCCTACAATACTTCTCTTACGCATATTGATCACCCTTCCACATTTTCTATTATTACTATATCAATACCCAGACGTTTCTCTGTTAAACATTATTTCACAACTTTGGTAAATGTGAAATTTATGTTACAATATGATCAAGTAAGTGAATTGGTTATCTTTGAGGTGAAACAATGCGAGTAAAATGTGTGATTTGTGATAAAATCGATAAAATAGATAATGATTGTTCTAAAGCTAAAAAATTGCGTAACCGATTAATACACACCTATATGTGCCCTGAATGCGATAAGCGTATCGAAGAAAATACGATAAGAAGGCATAAAACGGGTAATTTTAAGCTATTTCGAAAAAAAGAAGTACAAGACCAATATTTATCATAGCCCTTGACAATATTTTTGTTTTACATGAACAATGCGATATAACTATCTCTATTAAAAAAAGGCTGAGCAGTTACTGCTCAGCCTTTGGTTTCTGTTTTCGTTCTTGGTAAAGTCTTAGGCGATAGACACCCATTACTACTGCAATGATAAATAAACTTTCTGCTAATGGAAGATTCAAACCGAATATTAAGGTTAAAAAGAAAGTTCCTATAATTAATAAAATATAAATAATTAATGACTTAAGCGGTGATAGCTTTTTGGCAAAACCAAATTTATAGGCAAAAATAGCGAATATGACAACTGTCAGATAAAGAAAGATAAACCCTCTGATTAGAATTGCCATCTCACTTTCATCAGCTAAATTTACCTCCCCACCTAATTCGCTCATAAAAAAATCTGCCACTGGCCATAAATTGTCAGGTACTTGAATTACTGTTTCTCTTTGCATGTGAAACCTCCAAATTATACGTTCAAACAAATCTATTATACTTTAATCCCTTGTTAAATACAATTTCTATTAAATTTATGGTATGCTAAAAAAAGCGATTATATAGATGAGGTGGCACAATGAATATTCAATTTTCTAAACTCCTACTAGCTTTAAGCGTTATCTTAGCATTTTCCGCTGCAGGTGTTGGTGTTGCACTTAGAAGTGTCTGGTTTATCATCATTGCACTCTTAGTAGGCTTTGCACTTATGGGTTATGGAATCTTATTAAAAAGAAAAGAATCCAGTTAAATACTAGCAATCGTAAGACTGCTAGTATTTTTTCTATTTAAATTCAATATACTCATCGATTAATTGTTCCTTAATTGCCTTATTACAAGTCAATATAGTATTTTTCTCCAAAAGGTTTACAGGCTGTCCATTTGCTTGGATGGTGATTCCCCCTACTTCTTCCACAAGTATCAAACCAGCAGCAAAATCCCATGGAGCTAATCTCATCGTTAGATAAGCATCAATTATTCCTTCTGCCACGAAAGCAAATTCTAATGCAGCTGAACCATACGACCTTGTACCACGACTATCATGAATCAGTTGTTGCACTTTCTTTTCATTAATTCGCTTATTTTCACAGGCCAATGAACTATTTAATGCAATAATACTAGTTTCCAAGGTAACTTCCTCACCTAGTAGTGGAAGCTTGTCCTGATTTCGGTAAGCACCTTCTCCTCTTTTTCCACTATACAAAATATCTTCCATTACGTTATAAATCAATCCTATTTCTCCAATTCCATCATGGAAGATACCGATCGAAATGGCAAAATTTCGTTTTTGATGTACAAAATTCATCGTTCCGTCAATTGGATCAATTATCCATAATGTGCCATCTAATGACTCTACTTTATCACCATAACCTTCTTCACCAACTATAGAGTGAGATGGATATTTTTCTCTTATTTTTTTAGTGAAAAATTGTTCAGTAGATCGATCTACCGCAGTAACTAAGTCGTTTGCATCTGATTTTGTATCAATTTGATATGGATCATCTATTTGATTACGTATTAGTTGACCCGCCTGATAAATCCATTGTTTTGCATCTTCAAAAATCTTTTGACGAGTGGCTGCATCCATCAACCTTCCTCCATTCTCATTAGGGTAGTTACTATTTTAGCAAATATTCAGTTAATTGAAAAATGTATACTATTTCTTTGCAAATAAATAATAATTAATATAATATTAAAATGATATTAATTAGATAGAAAGGTGAAACAAAATGACGTTTAAAGGATTTCAACAAAATGATTTTGACACATTTAAGATTGATGGTCTTGATGAACGAATGGAAGCCATACAGGAAAGAATTCAACCAAAATTCAAAAGAATATATGAAGAAATTGCAGAGGATTTAGAGGCATTCGCTGGTCGTGAAATGCATTTGCATATCGCAAAACACGCAAGACGTACCGTAAATCCACCTAAAGATACATGGTCTGCCTATTGTCATAACAAACGTGGTTATAAAAAGCATCCACATTTTCAGGTTGGATTATGGGATGATAATCTCTTTATTTGGTTAGCGTATATTTACGAACTCCCCCATAAAAGTGAGATCGCCGAAAAGTTTTTGCATGATATCGATGATATTAAGAATAGCGTTCCTAAAGACTACCATATATCACTCGATCATATGAAAAATGAAGCAGTAACACTCTCTGAAGCTGATTTACTAAATAGCCTCGAACGATTTAAAAATGTTAAAAAAGGTGAATTTTTAATTGGTCGTAGAATTGATGCTAATGATCCGCTCGTCCAGGATGGTGACAAGCTAATCCAAACAATTAGAGAAACAATTGAGACACTAGCACCATTGTACCGTTCATCAATGGAACTATAACAAAGAAAAGCACATGCAAAACGAGAGACACAAAAGCTACTGTGCCGTTTTTGAGGTTCTTTTAATCTTCATAATGAAAAGCTTAAAGTATAGGCAATTAGCCACTTTAAGCTTTTTTTACATGATAATTGACATTCGTTCCATCATTGCTTCGCTACATTTTAATCCTATCTTTTGCTGATAACTCTTTCGCTTTTTTAATAACTCGAAAAGGAACATATCCTGATTGCTTCTCGAATTGCTTATCTAATTTTTTTTCCTCACTTTTAGACGGTACAATTTCTTTATACCGATTGTATGCTGCTACTAAATCTCGCTTTTCTACCCCTTTTTCATATGCCTTCTCAATCAAGGAATAATAATTAACGACATCGATAATTTCCTTAGTTGTCCATGTTTCATCAATAGGATAGCTATAATTCATTTTTAACACCTCACGATTGGATTCGCTCGTATTTTATCATGTTCATTTTGTAATGTATAGCGATATAACTAGCTATTCACTAACGGATTTGCTATAATACCTTTTGCTTTATATTTCAAAATTGGTAAAGGAGTTCAATAGAAGAGCATGAATCAGAATGATACTCCACTGTTTAGTGGTTTACTACAACATATAAAAAAAGAGCCAAAGGCATTTCATATTCCTGGACATAAACAAGGTAAAGGAATGGATCCAACGTTTCAAGAATTTATCGGCTATAATACGCTGGCAATCGATTTAATTAATATAGAACCATTGGATGATTTGCATCACCCTAAAGGTATTATTAAGGAAGCTCAAGCATTAGCTGCAGAGGCGTTTGGAGCTGATCATACCTATTTTTCCGTACAAGGAACGAGTGGAGCAATTATGACGATGATTCTTAGTGTATGTAATCCTGGCGATAAAATAATTGTACCTAGGAATATTCATAAATCGGTGTCATCTGCTATTATATTTTCCGGGGCAATACCGATATTTATTCATCCAGAGTTAGATCATTCATTGGGGATTTCTCATGGAATAACACCAAATGCAGTCGCAAAGGCATTGCTAGCTCATCCAGATGCAAAGGCTGTTCTTGTTATTAACCCTACTTACTTTGGTATTGCTGCGGACTTACAACAGATCGTTAGCATTGCTCATCACTATCATGTTCCAGTTTTAGTTGATGAAGCACATGGTGTCCATATTCATTTTCATGATGAGCTTCCACTGTCCGCTATGCAAGCAGGTGCAGATATGGCTGCAACAAGTGTCCACAAGTTAGGTGGCTCTCTTACGCAAAGCTCGGTATTAAATATTAAAGAAGGACTAGTCAATCCAGATCGTGTCCAAACCGTTATGTCCATGTTAACTACAACATCCACTTCCTATATTTTACTCGCATCACTAGATGTTGCAAGAAAATATTTATATCAGCATGGAACAGATCTTCTGTCCAATACTATACAACACGCAGCATTTATCAGAAAGGAAATCAATCAAATTCCTTATTTGTATAGTCCAGGAAAAGATTTATTAGGTTCAGAAGCAACTTTTGATTATGATCCAACAAAAATAATCATTTCTGTTAAGGATCTTGGCATAACAGGTCATGATGCAGAAGTCTGGCTTCGGAAAAACTATCAAATTGAGGTAGAACTTTCTGATATGTATAACATTTTATGTATTTTAACCCCTGCCGACAGCAAGGAAGATATTCAATATCTAATGAATGCTTTACAACAGTTATCTTTAAGCTATGAGAAAAATGCAAACCAACAGGATATTACAATATCAGTTGCTGAAATACCTTTTCTAGCTGTCAGCCCAAGAGATGCTTTTTATGCAGAATATGAAGTGATACCTTTAAAGGAATCAGCCGGAAGAATTAGCGCAGAGTCAATAATGGTATACCCTCCTGGAATACCAATTTTTATTCCTGGTGAGATCATATCAAAAGAAAATCTGGACTATATATCCCAAAATATTAAGTCTGGTTTACCAGTACAAGGATTAGAGGATGAAACGTTAGAAACTGTTCGTGTCTTGAAAGAACGAGTAGTTTTTAATTAAAATAATGTTCTTCATTTACAGAGTTGAACCGCTGCCTAACTGTTTGACAAGCAGCGGTTCAATCGTTATTTTTAGCTAATTTGTAATCACCTTCAACGAACAACTAATTACTCAAATGTATTTTACTTGGCACAAAATCAATTATATGATTATGAAGCAATTTACAGTGATTACTATTCATGTGAGCTAATGGATAAGTCAGAGAGTTTTTTTACTAGATCGCTCTAGTAAGGTTGATTGTTCAAGTGCTATCGAATTTCTTTTTTGCCTAATAAAAAGGACAACTGCCATTATAACTGTAGTAAACCAAGCTATTAGTAAACAGCCTCCTATGATTGGTAAGATCGTTAACTCAAATACAGAACGACCTAGCCCAGTTTGAATTCCTAAAAATAAGATCATAAGCATCCACGCAATACTGCCAAAATGTATTATTCTTTTTTGGAGCGTTTCTTTCAATTGGCTTTTCTCTAGTAGCCATGCTGGCAAAATTAATGTTTGCAATGCATGAAATCCAATACCATGAAGTACAATAAGGTTTCCAGCATCGCCAGTAAACCGATCTTGAAGGATGATCATCCATATCCCGGCAAGGTTAGCTACTATGATAGAAAGAAAGGCATAACGAATACCTAATAAAAGTAAAGGACGCTCGTATGGAGGTTTTAATCGAAAATAATGAACAGTTAACACAATTGCTAATGCGACAAGAAATAAAGATATAATTCCGAACAACAGTCCAGCAACGATATCCATAATCGTCCCCACATTGGAAAAGCGCGGATTAAGCCCTCTAAAGTTTTGAATAGTTTCGATGGCATAACCATATAAAATTGCCATAATCATAAGCCAACGAACGCTATTCCTCTTACGATCACTAAATCTTGAAAGAGGTAAAATCGCTGCTATAGACAGAACATAAATACCTATAGCTGCATCAAAGGAAAAAGCGTTCTTCAGATTCCCCTCAGGTAGTATAATATGACCATTGAGTAAGATGAACAAGGCGATACCTAAAGAAAGCATCAATCCAAGTATTCCCGTGCAGATCAGCCAACGTTCTCCTACAAACAATTTCACAGACGGTTCTTTCACTATTTGCTCAACCTTCATGAACATGAATCATCCCTTCTATCAAACAGTTTATATTTTAAACAATATTTATTTATAGATAAATAAATATTGGATTTTTAAAAAAGGAGATTTATTACTCCCTTTTTACATAGAATTATCTTTATAGCATAATTGTGGTAATTCCAATACTTCAGCAACCGTTATGAGTAAACCTGTTCCGATAAAATGTGATGCAGTCTGTTTTGCATTTGGAATCCCTGCCTTTTCAAATTTTAATGTCAAGGATTCAAATATAGTAAGGAACAGTTTTTTTACATGCTCACGAATACCAGCCTCCGCAATTGCATGTGCTTGCATAACCATTAATACTTCATCACGGTGTGTCTGAATGATTTGTTCAAATGCAGTTCCCATTGTTTCAATTAACTTATCAGCAGGTGCTTGAACGTTTGAAAACGTATCGTATATTCTGCTGAAAGCCTGGTCAATTACTGCTTTAAATAGTTCTTCCTTGTTTGTGAAAAAGTGAAATACATATGGCTGTGTCACTCCTGCAGCTTTTGCAACCATTGCAGTTGTTGCTTTATAATACCCCTTTTCTGCAAATACTGGTACCGCATTATCAATAATCATTTCTTTTTTATCTTCTCTTGGTGGCATGATATCATCCTCGTGTTTTTATTTATCAATAAATAAATGGTAATTTATTTAGAGCTTTTTGTCAACAGAACTTGTTAACTAGCTAATACAAACAAAAACACCGTTTAATTAGTTAGTTAATTTGACGGTGTTTTTATGTAAGATTAATTGTTTTTCGGTAATTTTAATGTCATCGGATCTGCAAATTGATAGCCTTTTTCCCTTAAACCTTTCACGATATCTTCTAATGCTTCTGCCGTCCATTCTCTATCATGCATTAATAAATTTGCACCGGGGCTTAATAAGGAGTATGGAACATCTGCCTCTGGCGCTTCACCAGAGATCATTGCCTCTTTGAGCTTTTCTGGATCCGTATACGGTTCAAAATAATCATAACCATATGTCCAATTCATCAACAACATTCCTTGCTCTTCCACCACTGATTTAGCATAATCGGTATTATCGCCATGTGGTGCTCGGAAAAATTTTGGTTTTTCTCCAATTATTTCTTCAATCAAATCGTTTAATTCCACTATTTCCTGCTTTTGAGTTTGTTCATCCACATCTGATAACCTTTGATGATTGTAGGTATGGTTTCCAATGGCAAATCCCATTTCGTGTATCTGACGAAGCTTATGCTTATCTTCATCAGTTTGTAAGAAATGACCATTCACAAAGAAAATTGCCGGTACTTCTAGTTCTTTTAAAATCTGTGCCATTTCTAAGGCATATTTATCTGGAGCATCGTCAATTGTAAGTAAAACTATATCTTCATCGGTTCCTTCTTTAAGGGGGATCAGATTCCAGTTTTCATCTAATTCATACAATGGTTCGGTTCTTTCTTGTACTTTTTCTTCATCCTCACGCTGATTGTCGTCTTTTTCCTCCGTAACTGGTGGCTCCTCCACATCTTCTGTTGAAGTTTCGTCCGTACTAGCTTCTTCACTGTCAGTTCCTTCATTTTCTTCGTTCCTATTATCACTACATGCAACCAGACCGATTAATATTGCTAATAACAATGTATAGATACTTTTTTTAACCAACGAAAATTCCTCCATTTTAAAAAAATAAAAAGATAAACATACCCTGCTCTGTTCATTTCTATTAATAACTACTGTGAACTAGTGAAAAATATTTTCTACCATTCTGATTGGTGATGAGTATTAAAAATTCCTTCATGTTTATGTAGGTTGTGCATTCTTTTGTTTTTAAAAAGGAGCCTGCAAGAGCAGACTCCTTCTTTGTTCAATTTTATTTTACAATATGAATTGGTGTTCCGATAGCAACTTCTGCTGTTTCCATGGTAATCTCACCTAATGTCGGGTGAGCATGAATAGTAAGAGCTAAGTCTTCTGCTGTCATACCAGCTTCAATTGCAAGTCCAAGTTCAGAAATCATATCACTTGCATTTGGGCCAGCAATTTGCGCACCAATGATTAAGCCGTCTTCTTTACGTGTAATTAGCTTCATAAATCCTTCCGCTGCATTTAGTGATAATGCACGACCATTCGCAGCAAATGGGAATTTAGATGCTTTCACATCGTAACCAGCTTCTTTTGCTTCTTCTTCAGAATAACCTACAGTAGCTAATTCTGGATCAGAGAATACTACAGCTGGAATGGCATTGTAGTCAATTACTGCATTTTCTCCCGCAATTGCTTCTGCAGCTATCTTTCCTTCATAAGAAGCTTTGTGTGCAAGAGGTGGTCCAGCAACAATGTCACCAATTGCGTAAATATTATCGACACTTGTACGACATTGCTCATCAATTTTAATAAGACCTCTTTCGCCCATTTCGATGCCAACTTGTTCTAATCCAAGTTCATCTGTGTTAGGTTTGCGTCCAACAGTCACAAGTACATAATCAGCTTCAACAGTTTCCGTTTTACCATTTGCTTCATACGTAACTTTCACACCATTTTCTGTTTCTTCTACACCTTGTGCCATTGCTTCCGTTACGATCGTTGCACCTTTAGCTTTTAATTTCTTTTTAACTAAGGAACTCATTTGCTTCTCGAAGCCACCTAAGATCTCTTTCATACCTTCTAAGATGGTTACTTCTGTACCAAAGTTAGCATAGGCACTACCTAACTCAGTACCAACATATCCCCCACCAATAACAACAAGCTTCTTAGGAATTTCTTTCAAGTTAAGTGCACCTGTTGAATCTAATACACGATCAGAGAATTTAAAAGTTGGTAATTCAATTGGGCGTGATCCTGTTGCAATAATACAGTTTTTGAAAGTATAAGTCTGGGAATTTTTATCATCCATTACTTTAACAGTATTTTTGTCAACAAAGTATACTTCCCCTTGTACTAGATCTACTTTATTACCTTTTAATAGACCTTCTACTCCGCCAGTTAACTTCTTAACAACAGAGCTCTTCCATTCTTGCACTTTTGAAAAGTCAACAGAAACATTTTCTGCAGAAATTCCTAATGCTTCGTCACCTTTTGCATGATCGAATCGGTGACCTGCTTCGATTAATGCTTTAGATGGAATACATCCAACGTTAAGACATACACCACCAACAGTACCTTTTTCAACAACTGTTACTTTTTGACCAGTCTGCGCTGCACGAATAGCCGCAACATATCCCCCTGGTCCAGCTCCTACTACTAGTGTGTCTAATTCAACTGGGAAATCTCCTACTACCATCTCTTACCCCTCCATCATAATTAATTGTGGGTCTGCTAATAAACGTTTAACTTGATTTAACGCTAATTGAGCAGTAGCACCGTCTACAATTCTGTGATCAAAGCTTAATGATAATGCTAGAACTGGTGCCACAACAATTTCTCCGTCACGTACTACAGGTTTTTCTGCAATACGTCCGATACCAAGGATTGCTGCCTCAGGATAATTAATAACTGGTGTAAACCATTGACCACCTGCAGAACCAATGTTTGAAATTGTACAAGATGCACCTTTCATTTCATTTGGTGCTAATTTACCGTCTCTAGCTTTAACAGCAAGTTCATTGATTTCGCTAGAGATAGTAAAAATTGATTTTGAATCTGCATTTTTAACAACTGGTACTAATAGTCCTTTTTCAGTATCTGCTGCAATTCCAATATTGAAATAGTGCTTATAGATGATTTCATCAGTATCATCATCAATAGAAGCATTTAGAATTGGATATTTAGAAAGTGCAGATGTGAGAGCTTTTACAACATATGGTAAGTATGTTAACTTAATGTCTTGCTCTGCTGCAATTGGCTTAAATTTCTTACGATGAGCTACTAACTCTGTAACATCTACTTCATCATGTAACGTTACATGAGGTGCTTTATGCTTAGAATTAACCATTGCATTAGCGATCGCTTTGCGAATTCCACTCATCTTCTCACGAGTTTCTGGGAATTCACCCTCTGGAACAGATGGAGCAGAAGTTTGAGCTGGTTCTTCACTTGCTTGATCTGCAGTTGTTTCTGCTTTTTGACCACCATTTAAGAACGCATCAATATCTTCTTTTAATACTCGATTATTTTTTCCTGTTCCTTGTACTTCTGCAATATTAACATTATTATCACGTGCATATTTACGAACAGAAGGCATCGCGATTACGCGGTTGTTCGGGTCTTTAGCTGTTGGCTCTTGTTTTTCTTCTTTACCCGCTTCGTCATTTTTAGCTTCTTCTTTATTAGCTTCTTTTGGTTCATCTTTAGCTCCATCATCTGAAGAACCTTCATCTTCATATCCTTCAGCATCTATAGTAATTATTGTTTCTCCTACTGTAGCTACTGAACCTTCATCAAAATGTACTTCTTTCACCGTACCCTCTACTGGAGAAGGTATTTCAACAACTGCTTTATCGTTTTGTACTTCACAAAGCACATCGTCTTCTTTAATTTCTTCACCAGCTTTTACAAACCACTTTACAATCTCACCCTCATGGATACCTTCTCCAATGTCAGGTAATTTAAATTCAAAAGCCATTCATATGACCTCCCGTCTCGATTTTATTGCTTAGAAATTAATGACTTTATTTACTTTCTCGATAATATCGTTATAGTTTGGTAACCAAACTTCTTCTGCTTGTGTAAAAGCATAGACTGTATCAGGAGCTGCTACTGTTAAGATTGGCGCTTCTAAATGTAGTATTGCTCGTTCTTGAATATTCGATACTACATAGGAAGCAATACCAGCTTGGCGTTGCGCTTCTTGTACCATAACTACTCGATTAGTTTTTTCTACTGACTTAATAATCGTTTCAAAGTCAACAGGCATTACTGTACGCAAGTCAATCACTTCTGCATCAATACCGTCTTTTTCTAGTTCTTCTGCAGCTTTTAGTGCAGAGTGAACCATCGCACCATATGCAATTAATGTTACGTCATTACCTTCTCGAACAACATTCGCTTTACCTAATTCAAGTGTATAAGATTCCTCTGGAACTTCTTCACGGAAAGAACGGTAAAGTTTCATATGTTCTAAAAATACTACCGGATCATTATCACGAATTGATTGAATTAAAAGACCTTTTGCATCATAAGGACCAGATGGAATAACTACTTTCATACCTGGTTGTTGTGCTATAAGACCTTCTAAAGAGTCTGCATGAAGTTCCGGTGTATGCACACCTCCACCAAATGGTGAACGAATCGTAATGGGAGCACTTTGTGTATTACCAGAGCGATAACGTAAACGTGCCATTTGTCCATTAATAGCATCCATTGCTTCATACACGAAACCAAAGAATTGAATCTCAGGTACCGGACGGAATCCTTGCGTTACAAGACCGACGGAAATACCTGCGATTGCAGATTCAGCTAGTGGTGTATCAAATACTCGGTCTTCACCGAATTCTTTTTGTAATCCTTCTGTTGCACGGAAGACACCACCGTTTTGGCCAACATCTTCTCCGAACACTAGTACATTTTCATCGTTTTTTAGTTCTACTCGTAAAGCATCAGTAATTGCTTGGATCATTGTCATTTGAGCCATGATTTACTTCGACTCCTTTGCTTTATATTCTTCCATTTGTTCCTGCAAGTGAGCTGGAAGTTCTTCATACATGTTACTAATTAAATCAGTAACTTTCTGCTTCGGCTGTTCATCTGTTTTCTTAATCGCAGCTTTGATTTCTTCTTTTGCCTTTTCGATTACTTCATTTTCTTCTTCTTCAGACCACAGGCCTTTTTCTTCTAAGAATTTACGGAAACGAACAATCGGATCTTTTTTCTCCCATTCGTTGTCCATCTCTTCTGTACGATAGCGAGTTGGATCATCACCAGCCATTGTATGTGGACCATAACGGTAAGTTAACGTTTCGATTAATGTTGGACCTTCTCCATTAACAGCACGTTCTCTAGCTTCTTTTGTTGCAGCATAAACAGCAAGAACATCCATACCATCTACTTGGATACCTTCAATACCTGCAGCAACAGCTTTTTGTGCTAGGGTTTCCGCTGCAGTTTGCTTTTCAACTGGTACTGAAATAGCAAAACGGTTATTTTGCACAACAAAAATTGCCGGAGCCTGATAAGCACCTGCAAAGTTAATTCCTTCATAGAAGTCACCTTGAGAAGTACCACCATCACCAGTATAAGTAATAGCTACGGATTTTTTACCTCGTTTTTTCATACCCATCGCTACACCAGCTGCTTGTGTATACTGTGCACCAATGATAATTTGCGGACTTAAAGCATTAACACCTTCAGGCATTTGGTTACCATGGTAATGCCCACGAGAGAATAAAAATGCTTGATATAATGGAAGTCCCTGCCAGATTAACTGTGGTACATCACGGTAACCTGGAAGAATAAAATCTTCTTTTTCAAGCGCAAACTGTGTCCCTAATTGTGACGCTTCTTGTCCTGCAGTAGGTGCATAGAATCCCAAACGTCCTTGACGGTTTAACGCAATCGAACGTTGATCAAGAATTCTTGTGTACACCATACGATACATAATTTCTTTTAACTCTTCATCTGAAAGATCAGGCATAGCGTCTTCGTTAACGACCTTACCTTCTTCATTCAGAATTTGAAACGTTTCAAACTGTTCTTCAATATTTTCTAAAGTACGTTTCAAAAGAATTCACCTCTTCCTTTCCTTTATAGCCTAATTTAAATTTATCAAAATTAGCTTTCCCAAAAGATTAAAAAATCTGTACCAAAGTCGTTATTATTGCTATACCCTTTAAGGCCAAAAATAATCAACCTATGTAATTAAATAAAACTGTTACATAAGAATTGACTTATAATACTGGTACAATTTTTACTCATGTATAGTTTAGCTTATTGAAGTTAGTTGGTCAAACACTTTGCAATATTTAATTACAATTTTACAAGAAGCTTTTCAAACAGTGTCCGATATTAATTAAAGCGCTTTAATTCAAATCTGTTTCATAAACTTTTTTTATCTGTACTATTTTTGTCATCTTTTAAAAAGCAGAAAAAAAGCTTTCGAATATATCGAAAGCTTTACTCATAGCTAACATTTAGGTCAGCTGCTCTGTAAAATTCTTCTTTAAGTTGATTATAATCATCAGTCAGTTGATTAAATTCTGTGTTAATTGCCATTACATTATCGTAAGATTGATTTACATTGTCAATTTGATCACGAAGATCTTCTTCCGTAAGTTCTTGGTCCATGAATAATTCATATAACATTCTATCCTCATCTAAAGAGACTATATATGCGTCATTTAAGTGTTGATAGGCCTCATAGCGCTGTTCCATCGTTTCAATCATTTCAAGGGCAACTTCTTTAGGTTCTTCATCCAAATCATCGACATATTCTTTCACTTGGGAAAACTCTTCTTCAGCTACCTTCATACTTTCTAGTTCAGTCTGTAGCAATTCTTTTCGATCTTCGATTGTAGAAATTGCTTGTTCAGATAGCGATGTGATTTCTTCCATTTCATCAGCAGTCAATTCAATAATTTGATTATATAGCTCCTGCTCTTCCTTTTCTAAAGCAGTGAATGGCTCTTGTTGTTCAACAAATGGTCGCTCCAATTCTACCGTCTCTTCTAAGTGGTTATACATCTCGTTCGCAACAGATTCTCCACTACAACCAACTAATACCATTCCAAGCAAAACGCCGATTAGAAATAATTTCTTCATAGTCCCTAAATCCTCCTAAAGCAACATCATTAATAATTTGAAGCCCATCCATTATAACATAAAAAAATGGACCGTTTGTACAAAAGTGAAAATTTGATAAAGTCGAATTCTATATTTTTTCCTCATTTTTAGTTATTATAGATAATACGAATATTTATGAGAGGTGTATGTCAATGATTACAATGAAAGATATAGTTAGAGAGGGGAACCCTGTCTTAACACAAGTTGCAAAAGAGGTAGAACTACCACCTACTGAAGAAGAGAAAAGTACATTGAAGGAAATGCTACAGTTTTTAAAAAATAGTCAAGATGAAGAGATCGCTAAAAAATATGATTTGCGTGCTGGTGTTGGCTTAGCGGCTCCACAAATCGGTATTTCCAAGAGAATGATTGCTGTTCACTTTCAAGACTTTGAGGAGAAGGAATATAGTTATGGGCTCTTTAATCCGAAGATTGTGAGCCATTCCGTTGCAGAAACATACCTCTCTAGTGGTGAAGGTTGTCTATCTGTTGATAGAGAAGTGCCTGGTTATGTTCCGCGCTATCAAAAGATTACCATAAAAGCCATTGACTTAGAGGGGAATGAAGTAAAGCTTAAATTAAGAGGCTATGCTGCGATCGTATTTCAGCATGAGATTGATCATTTAAATGGTGTAATGTTTTATGATCGTATTAATAAACAAGATCCTTTTACAGTTCCTGAAAACGCCAAGCCGTGTGACCAATAATAAAATCATGCTACACAAACAGCCCGTTTCACCAAAATGGAAACGGGCTTCTTTATGAGCTGATTTATAGTAGATACGTACTCCGAACTAATCCCCGTTCTGAATTTGAGTGCATGCATACGCTGCGGAAAAATATTCGCTTTCCACGGGCACGGTCTCAGCTTCCTCGGAAAGCAACAATCGCTTTCCTCCGGGATCTTCAGCTCGTGCTGTTCCCGTAGGAGTCTACATATTTTCCCTGCGCTTATCATAGAGTTCTCATTTTAGGAAGCGTAGATCCTTAGTAATTGATATCTATAGTCTTCCACTTCCATAAAGGGAATCCATCTCATTAGCGTAGGTAGAATGCGAAGACTCCTGGGGGACAGCGAGAGCTGAAGATCCACTTGGTAAAGTGGGTTTCTTTACCAAGTTAGCTGAAGCCGAGCCCAAAGAAAGCGAAGCGTTCTGCCGAAGCGAATGGTAGCACTCGTCAAAATTCGATAAAAAAAGACTCATCTCACTTCGCGTTATATGTTTTTTATGCTAATTTTTTTAAAATCGATAATGAATTCATTTTACGTACATTTATTTAATCAACGATAATTTTCTCATGGCGTTGCTTAAGCCGTTTTGATCTACATCGTCCGTTACCAGGGTTGCTGCTTCTTTAACTTCTTGTACACTATTTCCCATCGCAACACCTGTATGAACTTTTGCAATCATTTCTAAATCATTTAAGCCATCACCAAAGGCATATGTATCTTCCCAGCTAAGATTTAAAGCCTCAATAAATTTCTCAATACCTTTCGCCTTTGATCCATTTTGGGGCATTACATCACAAGAAACTTGATGCCATCTAACAAAACGCAGCTGCTGAAAGGTCTCTTCATAGATTTGTTGCTCGATTTCTTCATTAAATAATAGTACTTGAAATATTTTTTTGTTTTTATAATACTCTGTGTCTTCAAGCGGGTGACTTCGCTTTAAACTTTCCATTCCTTGTTTAATGTGTGGATGATTACTTACCGATGATTTCATGTCATTTATCCCCTGATAAACCAGTGGGTGGTTATGTTCAACACTAAAGTCCGTTAATTCTTCAAGTTGATCTTCAGCAATTGGCTGCTGATAAATAACCTGACCATTGGATACCACGTATTGGCCATTAAAACTAACGTAGGATTGAATATTTAATTCTTTCAGAATATCTTGAAACATAAATGGGGCACGACCGGTAGCTATTGCTACAACCACCCCTGACTCGTGAAGTAGTTTCACCGCTTCTTTCGTTGCAGGCGGTATTTGTTTGTCATGATTTAAGATTGTCCCATCAATATCAAGAAACACAACTTTTTGTCCCAATTTCATTCTCCTCTATAATTAGTACTAAGAAATTACCATTTCTGATTATACCATGAAGAAAATGCATAAGTATAATAAACAAAGCTAAAACTAAGTGAAAGCTATTGATATCAGCGCCCTGATTAAGATAATTAGAAAATAATTCATTAATTTTGACCTTTTTTGTTTCAAATTTTCAAAAATCATACTATACTATAAAGTAATAGGGATTGGATCGGTTCGTTGAATACTTGCTTTTCTTTTCTATTGAATAGGAAGGAGTTGAGCGGTAATTATGTTAAAACGTTTAAGAGAAAAATTAAAACGACGCATTCGGGAAGTTTTACGGAGAAAACGTATACCAACTACTATTAAGCATTCTAAAGATTTTTACAAACAATCAACAAAACAAACCATAGAATCGAAAAAGAAATAACAACTAAAGGAGAGATAGCATGATTTATAAAGTACTTTATCAGGAAGATGCATCTGAAATACCTGTACGTGAGCATACAAAGAGTTTATATATTGAAGCTTCTTCTGAAAGAGAAGTCCGTGATTCTTTAAAAGGAAAGAACATCAATATTGAATTAATCCAATTGTTAAGTGAGGCACATTTAGAATATGAACAACAATCACCTGTTTTTAAAGTGGAGACAGCTTAGCGTATGAAATTTGTAAAAAATGACCAAACAGCGGTTTTTGCTCTGGGTGGTTTAGGTGAAATTGGTAAAAACACTTACGGTGTACAATTCCAAGACGAAATCATTCTTATCGATGCTGGGATCAAGTTTCCTGAGGATGAATTATTAGGAATTGATTATGTTATTCCTGATTACACCTACCTTGTGCAAAATCAAGATAAAATTAAAGGCTTATTCATCACACATGGTCACGAAGACCATATTGGTGGATTACCTTATTTACTGCGTGAAATAAATGTGCCTATTTATGCGGGTAAATTAGCAATTGGGCTTATTCGAAATAAATTGGATGAACACGGATTATTAAGAAAGACAAAGTTACACACCTTTCAAGAAGATGATGTATTTAAATTTAGAAAAACAGCTGTGTCCTTTTTCAGAACGACACATAGTATTCCAGATTCTTATGGTATTGTTGTAAAAACACCTCCAGGAAATATTGTTCATACTGGTGACTTTAAATTTGATTTTACACCAGTTGGAGAACCTGCCAATCTCGCAAGAATGGCAGAAATAGGTAAAGAAGGAGTTCTTTGCTTGTTATCAGATAGTACAAACAGTGAAGTTCCTGGATTTACTTTATCAGAACGCGTAGTTGGTGACAGTATAAATGATATTTTTTCCAGAGTGGATGGTAGATTAATTTTTGCTACTTTTGCATCTAATATTCACCGTTTGCAACAAGTCGTTGAAGCAGCTGTTAAACATAATCGTAAAATTGCCGTATTCGGACGAAGCATGGAAGGTTCTATTAAGATTGGACAAGAGCTCGGATATATTCGTGCACCAAAAAATACGTTTATTGACGCACATCAAATTAACCAACTTCCTGCTAACGAAGTAACCATCCTTTGTACCGGTTCACAAGGAGAACCTATGGCTGCATTATCTAGAATTGCGAACGGTACACACCGTCAAATTCAGATTATCCCTGGTGACACAGTTGTATTCTCTTCTTCACCAATCCCTGGGAATACACTAAGTGTTAGCAAAATCATTAATCAATTATATCGTGCAGGTGCTGAAGTCATTCATGGCCCACTTAACGACATTCACACTTCGGGTCACGGTGGTCAGCAAGAACAAAAATTGATGCTAAGGTTAATCCAGCCTAAATACTTTATGCCTATTCACGGTGAATATCGGATGTTGAAAGAGCATACGAAACTAGCCGATGATTGTGGCATACCACCTAAACATAGTTTTATTATGGATAATGGAGAAGTTTTGGCATTAGGAAAAGATAGTGCCGCCATTGCTGGTAAAATCCCTTCAGGCTCCATCTATGTAGACGGTAGCGGAATTGGGGATATTGGTAATATCGTATTACGTGATCGTCGCATCCTATCTGAAGAAGGATTAGTTATCGTTGTCGTAAGTATCAATATGAAGGAATTTAAAATAGCATCAGGTCCAGATATTATATCCCGTGGGTTTGTCTATATGCGAGAATCTGAGGACTTAATCAACGAAGCACAAAAGCTTGTTTCCAAGCACTTAAATAAAGTAATGGAACGTAAGACTACCCAGTGGTCTGAAATTAAAAATGAAATAACCGATACAATCGCACCATTCCTTTATGATAAAACAAAACGCCGTCCTATGATTTTACCAATCATTATGGAGGTATAAACTAAAACCCGTTTCAAATTATATTTGAAACGGGTTTTTATTCATCAGTTAAATACTGTCGTAATCAAAGGTTTTAATCTTCGACCACTAACTGTTTTTCAAATCGTGCTATATCTTTATCAGCTCCAATAACGATCAGAATATCATCTTTTTCGATTTCTTGTGTCGCCATTGGTGAAACATTAATCCCTTTTTCATCTGCTTCTTTAATTGCAACAACGTTACAGCCAAACTGGGCACGAATGTCTAGTTCAAGTAACGTTTTTCCGTGCATTTTATCTCCCGCTTTGACCTCCACTATACTATGATCATCAGATAATTCTAGATGATCCAGAATATTTGTCGAGATAATACTATGTGCAATACGTTTCCCCATGTCACGCTCTGGATGTACAACATGATCTGCACCAATTTTATCTAATATTTTTGCATGGTAATCATTTTGAGCTTTAACGGTTATCTTGTTGACTCCCAATTCTTTTAACATTAGTGTAGTAAGTGTACTTGCTTGGATATCATCTCCGATTGCGACAATTACATGATCAATGTTTCGAATACCTAATTCCTTTAATACATTTTCATCTGTTGTATCTGCAATTACAGCATGTGCCGCAATATTTTTAAATTCTTTAATCTTGTCCTCTTGTATATCAATTGCCAGTACATCTAACCCGTCTGCGCTTAACTCCCGGCAGATACTTCCCCCAAACCGTCCTAAACCAATTACAGCGAATTCTCGTTTCATATACAACTCCTCCAACAGTAAATAATCATACTCATTTTATCACATTGAAAAGAAAAAGAAACCAGATAATATATCTGGTTTCAACAAAATTTATAAAGCGTCTAACATTTCAAACTGAGATTTTACAAGATCATAATATTCGCCTTTTGCCTTCATTAATTCATCATGATTCCCTTGTTCTAAAATACGACCATGCTCCAACACAATAATATTATCTGCCTCTCTAATAGTAGACAAGCGGTGAGCAATCATAATTGCCGTACGACCTTCTAATAATTTCCGTAATGCTTGTTGAATTTTAACTTCTGTTTCAGTATCAATACTAGCTGTTGCTTCATCTAATATTAAGATTCTAGGATCTGCCAATAATGCACGCGCGAAAGATAACAACTGTCTTTCACCTGCTGACAAGATATTCCCTCGCTCTTCAACCTCAGTATGATATCCATTTGATAACCTGTTAATAAAATCGTCTGCTCCCACTACTTTTGCTGCTGCTATTACTTCTTCATCAGTTGCTTCTGGACGACCAAATCGGATATTTTCCATAATGGTACCAGAGAAAATAAAAGTATCCTGTAAGACAACGGATATATTGGTTCGTAGACTATCCAACCTCATGTCTCGTAAATTATGGCCATCAATTCTTACTTCACCTTTAGTCGGGTCATAAAAACGACTGATTAAGTTGGCAATTGTTGATTTACCAGAACCAGTATGTCCAACTAGCGCCACCGTCTGTCCTGGCTTCATTTCTAATGAAATTTCGTGTAATGCAACACGATCTTCATCATAAGAAAATTGTACTTTGTCAAATACGATGTGACCTTTCATATTTTCAAAAGTTTTGGCATCATTCTTTTCTACCACATTAGGCTGTTCATCAAGAAATTCAAAAATTCGTTCAGATGATGCCATCGCTACTAATAATTGATTATAAATTTGCCCTAAACGAGAAATAGGCTCCCAGAACATACCTAAATAAAATGCAAACGACACGAACACACCAATCTCAATATTTCCAGTTATAATCAAATGTGCACCGTATGAAATTAAAATAACAGTACCAATAGCATTACTCATTTCTACAAAAGGACCAAAATAGGCACTCTTCTTCATGGCAATTCTTTCTTTTTCATAGTTATCTGTATTTACACCATTGAAGAATTCTGTATTTTCCTTTTCTTGTGAGAAGGATTGTGTAATACGGATTCCTTGCATACTTTCATTCAAGTGTGAATTTAGCCGTGATTTTTGAATTCGAACGTCCTGCCATGAACGGCGAATGTTTCTTCGTAATTTGGTAGAAATAAAAAACATGATTGGCAAAATAATTAATACTGCTAATGCTAATTGAGGACTCAATGCAAACAAAATGATAATGATACCTGATAGCATAACAAGGTCCATCAATAAATTAATGATACCGTTCGTAAATAATTCCTGTAATGAATTAACATCATTCAATATTCGTACCAAAATCGATCCCGCAGATCTTTTATCGAAAAAATTATGTGATAATCGTTGAACGTGTGAAAATAATCCCTTTCGTAAATCATGAATAACTCGCTGACCTAAAATATTGACCCATCTAATGCGAAATGTATTGGCTACATAACTTAAGAGATATAATATGGATATTGCTATAATCAAATAAGTTAATAAGCTAACGTCTTGTTCCGCAATCGCCCTATCAATTACCCATGTACCTATCAATACTGGTACAACTAATCTAACAAATGTCGATACTAGCATAGCCGCTATTGCTGCTGGCATTAAAGTCTTTGCATATGGTTTTAAATAAAAGAGTAGCCGTAACATTTGTTTCCAGTTGAACGGCTTCTCTACCGCTTGATCCAATGGATAATAAAATCGATTTAAATGCGGACTGCCTTTTTTCATTTCTTTTGCTGTCATCGATTTAGCCACTTCCGTCCCCTCCTTTTATTCAACAGATTGCATAATAGCGTCACGATCACGATATTGAATATCGTAAATACGACGATATGGTCCATTTTGTTTGATTAACTGTTCATGTGTACCCCGTTCTTTAATTTCTCCTTCTTCTAATACAAGAATTTCATCAGCATGTTTTAGAGAAGAAATACGGTGTGCAATAATAAAAGTTGTTCTTCCATTCATCACTTCTTTAAGTGCTTTTTGGATCTGAAATTCTGTTTCCATATCTACGGCTGAAGTAGCATCATCTAATACCAAAATACTTGGGTCAATCAAAATTGCACGTGCAATCGCAATTCTTTGCTTTTGACCTCCAGAAAGTCCCATACCCCGCTCACCAAGTAACGTGTCATAACCTTTAGGCATTTCCATAATAAAATCATGCGCCTGTGCACGCTTGGCAGCAGCAATAATATCCTCCATTGAGGCATCCGGATTTCCATAGGCAATATTCTCTTTAATTGTTGTCGAGAATAAAAACGATTCTTGCAATACAAAGCCAATGTGTTTACGTAACCATTTCAAAGAATAAGAGCTTGTCGGTTTACCATCGACTAAAACTTCTCCTTTTTCCGGTTCATAAAATCTTGTAATTAATTGAGTAATACTTGTTTTACCAGCACCAGTAGGACCTATAAGGCCTATAACTTTTCCTGGCGGTGCATCGAAAGAAATATTTTTTAATGCTGTATCATCATCTTCGATATACGTTAAGGTAACATTGTTAAACGTAACATGACCGTTAATACGCGCTGGCATAATTGGGTCTTCCTCTTCCTCAATATCTTCTTTTGCTTCCAGTATTTCTAATAATCTTTCACCTGAAGCTTTTGCCTGTGAAAATTGGTTGACAATAAACCCTAAGTTCATTAGTGGTCCCATAATATACGTAACCAAACTAAAGAAAGCTACTAGTTCACCTAATTGTAACGAATTATTAATTACTAAGTAGCCACCATAAATTAACAGTGCTACCATACTAATATTGCCAATAAACTCCATTAAAGGAAAATATCTTGACCAGATGTTCGAAGTAAATATATTTACTTCCTTATAATTAGCATTATTAGTAGAAAAACGATCAATTTCAAAATCTTCTTTTGATAAAGATTTGACCGTATTCATACCACTCACATTTTCTTGAATACGGGTATTTAAGCGCCCTAACGATTTTCTAACACTACGAAAGGCCGGATGTACTTTTTTATCAAATCGGTAGACAACAACCGCTAAGAAAGGCATTACAGCCATTGTTACTAATGCTAATGGTATCGAATAATAAAACATGACCGCTAAACTGATGATAATTAGTAAACATACTCTAATTAGTTCACGGAAACCAGCTGCCAAGAAAAACCGAAAACCTTCCACATCCATCGTTAACCGTGACATTAAATCACCAGTACGAGCATTATCATAGTAAGTAAAAGAAAGCCTTTGCAATTTTTTGTATAATTCATCTCGTAAAGTATAAACAGATTTAACACCAAACAAGTCACCTAAGTATTGTTGGAGAAAGTTGGCAATGCCCTTTATCACCATGATGAGAATAAAACCAACGGCAAGAATCGGGATCAGTTGATTACTTCCCGCTATTACCACATCATCAATTGTAATTTGTAAGATGATTGGATAGACTACGGTAATTCCAGTAACAATCATCACGAAAAATACTGATAAGAAGAAATATTTTTTAAAAGGCCAATAAAAATCTTTCAGCTTTTGAAATGTTTCCATCCTGTTTGCACCCCCTAAATTTTTTACGTATGTATAAATATAACGGCATCCGAAATAAATTTCCACCTTTTCGACTTATTTTCTAAAAATTTTTTTTTAAGTTGATTATTATTGAGGAATTAGTTTTTATTTGCTTCTAGAAAAACATTCTTCTATCATAGAAATATCATCATTTATAGGAGGCTAAATATGTTCGAAAATGGACTACAAATTGATTGGGGTTACATATTGGACAAAATAATCAGTTATGGTATACAAATTTTCATACTTATTATTGCTTTACTTATCATAGCTCCAATTGGAAAAAAAATTATCTCTGCATCCTTAAAAAGATCAAGCACAAGACAAAATGTTTCCGAAGCAAGAATGCAAACATTAGAAAAATTACTATTAAATGTTTTTTCTTACGCATTGATATTTATTTTTGTCGTAATGTTTTTCGGAATTATTGAACAGCCTATTGGGCCGTTACTTGCTGGTGCAGGTGTTGTAGGATTAGCAATTGGATTTGGGGCACAAGGTCTAGTAAGTGATATCGTTACAGGATTTTTCATTTTATTAGAGAAACAAATCGATGTTGGAGATTATGTAACAGCTGCTGGATATGACGGGATTGTAGAAGAAGTTGGCTTACGAACAACAAAAATTCGCGGCTTTGACGGCACACTTCACTATGTACCGAACAGAGAAATTTCGGGTGTTAGTAATCACTCCAGAGGTAATATGCGTGCACTAGTTGATATAGGAATTAGTTATGATGAAAATATAGATAAGGCAATGGTCATCTTAAAAAATATATGTGAGGAATTCGAGACTGATCCTCGATTTGCTGAAGGGCCTGAAGTAATTGGTGTACAGGCTTTTGGATCGAGTGAAATTGTATTACGAATTATTGGAAAAACCAAAAGCATGGAACAATGGGGTGCAGAAAGAGATATTCGAAAACGTATTAAAGAAGTGTTTGATGAAAACAATATTGAAATTCCATTTCCGCATCAAGTTTATGTACAAAAAAATAACTAAGAAAAGCGCAATGGTTCCTGTAGGTACGAATGAACCAGATCGATTAGGCATAGATGACTTTTATTCGAAGTCACCTAGCTAGTTGCCTGGAACTATGAAATATGCAAGTACAATAACAAAAACTCACTCTTCTTACAGAGTGAGTTTTTGTTCATTTCAGACAAAAAAATGAGAAGAACCAACTTATAAGTTAGCATGTTTAGTTGAAATATGAGTAAAACTTTATCTGCTCTGTCTCATCATCACTGTTACTGCTTTAATACCTGTTTCAATCGCATCTTCGCTTGGTTGAAGTTTACTGTGATGCAAGCCATATGGAGAGTCTACTCCCAGCCAAAACATAAAGCCAGGTATCTCCCTTAAAAAATATCCAAAATCTTCTCCAGTCATCGCAGCATTTGCTTCAACAAACTGAATTCCTTCTTTTTCAACGGCATTGGTAAATTGGTCAACGTAACGTTTATCATTACTTACTTGATAATACATCGCTCCATAATCTACTTTAATCGTACAATCATACGCAATCTCAAATCCTTTAATAAATTTTTCCAGTTCACTTTTAATTATAGACATCGTTTCAGGTTGTAATGTACGAATAGTTCCCTCTAATCGAGCAGTTTCTGCAATAACATTTTGAACAGTACCAGCTGTCATTTTCCCTATCGTAATAACACCACTATCTAATGGATCTACTTTTCTTGAAATTATTTGTTGTAATTGTGTAACAAAGGTGCTTGCTGTAACAATCATGTCCTTTGTCAAATGAGGATATGCAGCGTGTCCCCCCTTACCAGTAAAATCAAGAAATAGCTCACTTGTATTGGCAAACAAGATACCAGGTCGGCTAGAAACCGTTCCAACTGGAAGTTCAGGTGCTATATGTAATGCAAAAATACTGTCTACCTTCCACTGCTTAAATGTATTAGAGGCAAGCATAGGCTCCGCCCCCCCAGGTCCTTCTTCTGCAGGCTGAAAAATAAAGAGGACATTGTTCTCAATTGGATTTGCACTTATTTCATCAAGTGCTCCCAAAGCGATCGTCATATGTAAATCGTGCCCACATGCATGCATTTGACCTGGATGCTGTGATTTAAACGGGTAATCTGTTTCTTCTGTAATTGGCAAACCATCGATATCTGTACGATAAGCTATTGTTTTCTTCGGATTACTCCCTTTTACCAAAACAAACAAACCAGTTTCCCATTTAGTAATTTCAATATTTGGTCGATTCATCTTTTTAATCGTTTCCAACAAGAAAACTTGTGTTTTAAATTCCTGAAAACCAAGCTCAGGTATCCTATGTAATGAACGTCTAATTGCCACTAACTGCTCCTTATTCATCAAAAACTTCCTCTCTTCCATTGTCATCCTAAATACAAACTGCGAACTAGCGAAAATAAGGCTTTCATCCGTTCTTTTCATAAAAAGTTAGATGAGTGCTTGCATAGTCCTTTCTTAAAAAAGACAGGATCTACATGACCCTGTCTTTTTCCTATTATTAATCATCTAATTTTCTTAATGCTTCCATAATTTCTGTTTTTGATTTGGTTTGGTCATCAATTTCTTTAATTACTTTAGCCGGTGTTCCAGCTACTACAGTGTTTGGCGGAACATCCTTCGTTACAACGGCACCTGCTGCAACAACAGAACCTTCTCCTACGCGAACTCCTTCCAGAACTACTGCATTAGCACCTACTACAACCCCATCTTCAATAATTACTGGCTGTGCAGAAGGTGGCTCAATAACACCTGCTAATACGGCACCTGCCCCGATGTGGCAATTTTTACCTACTGTTGCTCGCCCACCTAAAGATGCATTCATATCAATCATTGTTCCTTCACCAATTACAGAACCGATATTGATCATGGCACCAAACATAATTACTGCACCGTCACCAATTTCTACTTGCTCACGAATAATCGCTCCAGGTTCAATTCGTGCGTTAATGTCTTTCATATTTAATAATGGAATAGCTGAATTTCGGCGGTCATTTTCCACTACGTGATCCGTAATTTTATCACTGTATGTATCAAGTAATCCTTTTACTTCTTTCCACTCGCCAAAAATAACACCATTTGTTTCATTAAGGAACGTCTGAATTGATCCAGTTGCTTCAATTTTATCCAACTCTACACCTTTAACATATACTTTTACAGGTGTTGATTTTTTACTGTTTGAAATAAAAGAGATAATCTCATGTGCATCCATTTGCTTCATTGTCTTCTTCCTCCAATATTAATAGTTGATATAAATGTACCAAAAAATAAATTACTTTTACAAGTATTATTATTTTGTCGTATATAATGATTTATTAACCTCTTTTAAAATAGCACGTCTTGTTAGAATACCGAGAAAGTATCCTTCTTCATCTACGACACATGCAAAAGCATGATTAATGACAACTTTCAGACAAGTTAAAAAATCAGTATCTTTTGTCAAAGTAGGTTGTTCCGTTTGCATAATTGCCTCAACCTTCGTCTCGGCCAATTTCTCCATTTCGAATCGCTCTATTCCCATTACACTTTTTAAAATCGGTGTTTTGGCAATGGTACCCTTGAATTTATAATCCAGATCCAACACAGGAACAGACGAATAACCTGATTCAACCAAGACAAGTAAAGCATGTTCTACAGGATTACCTACTTGTACATGCGCTACCTTTTCTGATGGTATCATTAAATCATCTACAGTCAAATCAGTTAATGATCTTTTAATTACACTCGACATATGGTACACTCCTTTTGGCTTTGGTGAAGGAGTTATTGTAAATATCACCTTTTTTATTTTAACATAAATTTAAATAATTTGTGTAATTTACCGCATGGATATCCTATTCACCTCATAGCATGCTATAATGAAACACATATATTTTCGATTTAATGGAGAGGGCTTTAACAGTATGAACCGAAGAACATTTTTAAAACGATTTTTTGGGGGCATCATTACATTATTTGGTCTGAGCGGTGGTACTTATTATTACGCTAGAGAAATTGAACCGAATATGTTAGATGTGCATTATGTAGATATTCATTCTAGAAAAACACCAACTGCTTTTGAAGGGTATAAAATAGTGCAATTTTCTGATACTCATATCGGCTTCCACTATACAGTAGATCAGTTTGCAGAACTAATAGATAAAATAAATCAACTAGAACCTGACATGATTGTATTTACCGGAGATTTAATTGATAACCCACGTATATACCAACTAGACGATAGGTTAATTCCGCTGTTAGATAAGTTAAATGCAAAGGACGGTAAATTCTGGATTTACGGGAATCATGACCATGGTGGATATGGTACCGATATGTTAATGGATATATTTCAACAGAGTGGCTTTGAATTGTTACAAAATGATCACAGACAGATTAATAAAAATGGTGATATGATTTATTTAGCTGGTATTGATGATGTATTATTAGGAAGACCTGACATAGAGCAAGCAATTGCTGGAATCGACAGTGAACAATTGACCATACTCCTAGCCCATGAACCAGATTATGCAGATATTGCAAAAGACTATCCTATTGACTTTCAACTATCAGGACACAGTCATGGTGGACAAGTTCAAATACCATTCATCGGATATATATATACTCCGCACTTAGCCGAAAAGTATGTAGAGGGAGCCTATACTATTGGAAATTCGCCATTACAATTGTTTGTAAGTCGAGGTATAGGAACGACTAGATTACCATATCGCTTTTTCTGCAAACCTGAAATAACGATATACCAGTTAAGGAAATCATAAACGAGGTGAAACAATGAAATATAAAGTAATATGGATTGTATTAGCTGCACTTTTTGTAGTTGGCTGTAGTGATAATGAACAATATGAAGGGGACTTTTCCTATGAAGTAGAGGATTTCACTTTTACTAACCAAGATGGAGAGGAATTGTCTAAAAGTGAGTTGGATGGTAAATTTTGGGTTGCTAATATGATTTTTACTAATTGTGAAACGATCTGTCCGCCAATGACAGCAAATATGGCCCGTCTTCAAGGTCTTTTAGCAGAAGAAAATATTGATGCAGAACTCGTTTCATTTAGCGTGGATCCAACTAACGATTCGCCAGAAATATTAAAAGATTACATTGAACAACGTGGCGGGACATTTGATAATTGGCATGCTCTCACTGGATATACAGACGAAGAAATTAAACAATTTGCCCAGAATTCATTTAAAGCATTTGTTGAAAATCCGGATAATAGTGATCAAGTCGTTCATGTCAAAACATTCTATCTAGTTTCACCGGATGGGAATGCAATAAAAGGCTACGATGGAGAAAAAGCTGACAATATGCAAAAAATAGTTGAAGATATCCAATCAATGAATTAAAGTAACTAGTAGAAGGGATGACATCCTTCTACTTTTTATTGTGAAAAATGGAAAAGAAGGTGAGTCAATGAAGGATTCAGATGAAGAGATTAAACAAATAGGTCAAGCTTTATTTATTGTCAATCGCCATGCAAAAACAGCGCCAGATCCTTCTCATTTATACCACTTAAAAAAAGAAGCGATGAAAAAATTAATAAAGGAACGGAAAGCAAAAAAAGTGGGCTTACATTACTCTAACAATCCAAAACAAAGTCGACAACACTCCATTTTGTTAGTTCAAATTGGAGATTACTACTTTCACATGCCACCTGGGAAAGAGGATATGAACTCACTCCCCCATCTCGGCCATTTAGATGATAGCTATTGTAATCAAAAGCCTACACTTTCTTTAACTAAAGCCAAAGCCATCCTTTATCAGTTTTTAAACTGGTCTATTCAACAACCAAAGGACAAGCGTCGACCATATTATAAGCCATTTAAACAACAAGCCGCTTCTCTATCTCCTTTCTATCACAAAAGAAAAAAGCACTGGTAACGGTTCTTCTTCGTAAAAATACAGGAAGATATACTCATCTTCCTGCTATCACTAATTTTTGCATGCTGAGATAAGAGATATTCAACTAATATTCTAGTTCGAATGAGGCTGTTTTTTTTTCATGATAGCGATACTTCTTTTTATACTAATGATAATAGAAAAGATTAAGATACCATAAAGAACATATCTCCAATCTGGAACATCAGTTAATGTAGATGTTATTAAAAACATTAATAAAACTACAAAGATAACCGTTAGTAAGGTATTCCATTCTAATACCATCATAAACTTAACAAATGGTTGGAATAAATAATACATAATAATTAATCCACTGACTATATAAAAGACAAAGAATACTTCGGCTTGCATTGTTAATAAAAGAACATCAGTTACTCTTATCATCTCTTTCCATACCTCTTCAGCCATTAAGTGCCCTCCTATTCATTTTATGATAAAATAATGCTAGTCTTTTTTATAATTGGTACTATTATTTCCAAATTTTATACTAGTTATAAGAGGAAATGAAGGAGGGTATATACGTTGGAATCATACATAAATGAGCAAGTGAAAAATATTGAAATATCAGGGATTCGCCAATTCTTTAATATGGTAGGAAACAAGCAGGATATCCTATCACTAACTATTGGCCAACCAGATTTCCCTACCCCTTCCCATGTTAAAGAAAAAACAAAGGAAGCAATAGATGACAATCAAACAACTTATACACATAATGCTGGTATTTTAGCTTTAAGAAAGGCAATAGCTTCATTTATAAATACAAATTATCAGCTTGACTATGATCCTATTAACGAAATTATTGTGACTGTTGGTGCGTCACAGGCTATTGATATTACACTCCGGACACTTTTAATGGACGGTGATGAAGTTCTGTTACCTGGCCCTGTTTATCCAGGATATGAACCTTTAATACAATTAGCTGGCGGCATACCTATCTCGATCGATACTCGACAGACAGGCTTTAAATTAACGGCTGATTTAATTGAGAAGCATATTACTGCTAAAACGAAAGCAATTATTATCCCCTATCCTTCCAATCCTACTGGCGTAACACTTACAAAGGAAGAACTGAAGGAAATTGCATCGATCATCGAAAAGCATAATATCTTTTTAATTGCTGATGAAATTTATAGTGAGCTTGTATATGATACAAGTCATTTTTCTATAGGACAATTTCGATCCATTCGGAATAAAGTGATCATTATTAATGGTGTTTCAAAATCACATTCTATGACTGGCTTTCGTATTGGGTATATTCTTGCAACCGACTGGCTAGCAAAACATATACTCAAAGTCCACCAGTATAATGTATCTTGTGCATCTTCCGTAAGTCAGTACGGTGCTTTAGAGGCTATTAAAAATGGTCAACAAGATCCTATTGAAATGAAAAAGGTCTACCGAGAAAGAAGAGACTATGTTTATGAAAGGTTAAAACAAATGAGTATTGACACTTACTTACCTGACGGTGGATTCTATTTTTTCTTGGATATCACTCACTTAAAAAAAGACTCATTCTCTATAGCTTTGCAATTAGTAGAGGAAGCAAAAGTTGCTTTGGTACCAGGCAGTGCATTTTCCAAATATGGTGAAGGGTTTTTGCGTTTATCATATGCTTATGATATGGACACACTTAAAGAAGGCCTTGATCGTATTGAGCCGTTTATCTCTAAAAATAAATAGTCCTGTCCTATACTCTAGGAAATTTGTCTAATAAATGTAGAAGCCCGTTTCAATCAGTTGAAACGGGCTTTATCGTATAATGTTTCCATTATCATCCATCAAAATTTATTTTTTCTTATTATTTTGCATTTTTTTATAATGTTCATAATCATTTAATAATTCGTCCAACTCTTGACTAATGTGAAGTGATTCTTTGCTAGTAATGCCTTTTTTGAGAGCAACGTCGGTCATTTCTTTTCGTAATTGTTCTATCTTACTTATTAAATTTACTGGATATAGTGACATCTACCGAGTTACCCCCTAAATTAGATTTGTCAAAAGTACATATGGTAAACGCTATTGATTATCCCAAAAAAACGTTTTATTGTAAAGCAAACCGCAAAAATAGACATTTCTTTCATCTAGCAAAAGATTATCTAGCAAGTCTCCTGCCAGTTCGACATTCGTTTTGCTAAATTTTCCCTTGATAGACATTGGCTTAACTATTTTACTATCAGGTATATTGTACTATTTTCTCTTGCGGAAGCATAGTGTTTCCGTTTATTTTCCTATTCCTTAATACCCCGATACATACAAGTAACTTTATAAACCCTTGTAAATAAAGGGAAATTCCAAATAGATGTATTTAATATACATGTATTAACTATAAAATATTTATCGAGAATTTACAAGTAAATGACTAATTTGTATGACAAATGGTAATGTAGAAATATATGGACGTTATGAGCAAACTCACTATCAAAATAAAACCTCAATAGACATTCTATTGAGGTTTTATTTGTATTTCTCCATTATTTGACACGATCAAAGATAGTATAGCCCATACACCCGATTAAAATCACAAAACATACAATTCCAAATATTAAACTCACGTTCTACACCTCATTTTTCCATTTTTCTACGCTTATTATACCTAAATTTCAGCTATTAATAAAGATTTTTTATTTTTTTCCTTAATCCTTTGTTACATTCTAAAGAATAGAAGCGATTCATGCTATAATAATTTTATCCTGCTTAGTTAGACTTGAAAGTGAGGTATTACATTGTTTTATTGTCCAAACTGTGGTGGTCAAGTACAAGAGAGAGAAACATACTGCATTTCTTGTGGAAAAAGATTACCAGAAGATATAAGTAAAAGAACATTACCGGTAAAACCATCAAAAAAATGGTGGTTCTTGCCTGTTATATCACTGTTAATCGCTTGTTTTATTGTTAGTTTGAGTTATTTTGTGACAACCTATCAATCTAATAAAGCATTCGCATTCTATGAAGAAGCAACAGAAATGGCATTAATTGGTGATTATCAGCAGGCTATTACTTTATTGGAAAAAGCACTAAAATATAAAGAGAATTTCCCTGCAGCCGAAGAGGTTAAAGCTTTTCTAAATGTTGCTATTGAGGTAGAAAATAATTTCGATCAAATCGAAAAATTAAATGAGCAAAATCAGTATGCTGAGACATTATCCATTATTCGTCATTCCGAAAGTGAATTACAAAAGTTTACTGGTGATTTAACAGATCAAATAATGGAACAAAACTTAGCAATAAAAAATCAAACTTTATTAAAACAAGCAACATATAAATTAACTAATAATCCTTCTACAGATGATTTAAAAGCATTAATATGGGAAATAGAAGATATAAATCATGACCAAGTAACTGAGTTGCAAGAAGAGGCAATTCAAATGTTAGTAACGATCACCTATCAGGAGGCAGCATCTTTATTAGAAGATCTTCAATTCTCACAGTCATTACGTGTCATTGAGGATACCCTAAAAGTGATAGAAAGCTCTGAACAATTAGAGAGCTTAAAAACTACGGTCAATAAGGAGAAAACTGCATTCGAATCTGCACAGGAACAACGAATTGAACAAGCTTTTTCTGCATTTGAGGAAGAACAAGAATTAAATGAGCATCACGCATTAGAATTAATCGATATTCATCTAAACAAAGATAAAAATAACTGGATCATTTCTGGCGAACTTAAAAGTGTTGCAACAGTACCCATTCATTCTATTTTAGTTAGTTATTCAGTCAATGGTAAGGATGATAATACATTATTAGAGAATGATGTTTATATTTTCCCGGAGACATTATACCCTGGGGAAGTAGGTAATTTCGAATTTACGCATTTTGACATTGAATCTGATTCTGAGCGATTAACACCGAAAGTAGAAGAAATTACATGGTACTTAGATTAAACTTCGGAGGGTTTTCATGTATAAGAAAAGAAAGTATATTCCTATATTTTTAGCTATTATCATCCTCATGTCGGCAATCATTACAGCAATAATTATTTTCATCAACACGAATAAGCAACCTTTAGAAATAAATAATACAGTAGCTGCGAAAATCGAAAGTGAAAATGAAATCAATTTAAAAAATATTATTCACCAATCACAAAAAGCAGTTGTGCAAATCGAAAGCTCCAATGATATGGATTCAAAGACAGGTTCAGGTTTTGTGATAAATAACCAAGGAGACATTATTACGAACGCACATGTAATTGAAAATGCAGATACCATAGTTGTAAAGCTAGCGAATGCGAGAGAATATCCTGCTGCTGTAGTTGGAATAGGAGAAGAGCAAGATTTTGCAGTCATTCGTGTACCAGAGTTACAGCAATTGGAACCAATAGCACTTGAGACAGAGAAACAGCTTGAAATTGGCGATGAAATTATTGCTATCGGGAGTCCATTAGGTATTCAAAATAGTGTTTCTTTGGGCTTAATCGTTGGTACTGATCGCTCATTTTCTATTAATAATTACCAATATGATGAAGTTTATCAAATATCCGCTAACATCACACACGGAAATAGTGGCGGTCCACTTATTTTAAGAGACACTGGAAAAGTAGTTGGCATTAATTCTGCTGGAATTACTGATACAGACATTGGATTCAGTATACCGATTACACAAGTGGCTGACATAGTTGCAGAATGGACAGAAAATTTGGAAGAAGACGATTTAACCTATTTATCTCCTACTGAACAACAAATTGATCAAGAAAAGCTTAAGGAAGACTCTCTTTATATTACGGAGTACTTCCTAGATAACATTACCTTACGAGATTATGTTAACGCCTATTCATTATTAGGTAGTAAATATCAAGGCAGAACTAGTTATACCGAATTTCGACAATTATTCCAAGCACTCATTGATCTATCTGTTCTAGATAAAGTCATTTTAGAAACTAAAAACGAGGAAGTTCATATGGATATAACTGTAGAGATAACAGTTAGAGACGAGGAATATAAAGAAGTTAAGGAATCACTTCATTATCTATTGGTTGTAGGTTATGAAAATGACCAACTGAAAATACTCAATTTAGAACAAATGGAGTAATATAAGGGGGTGCTAATTTGAAAAAAATAATGATTGCTTCACTATTATTTTTGCTTGCATGTAGTAATCAAAATACGGAACCAATGATTACCAAGGAAGATCCAGAACAATCAATAGATGAATTATTAGATCAAAAGGAAGTACAAGAAACACCACAAGAAAAAGAAAACTTGGAAGTAGAATTTTTATTAGAAGATGAGATTATCACATTAAATACTAAGAATATTACTATATTGGGAGCATATCTCAACACTGTTAAAAATAGAGATGAAGCTATTTCCAATATGGAGCTTGAAAAACTAGACCTTGACAACCTTTATCTACTATCTTTTAATTGTGTTCAAACCAATTGTTCCTATCTTTTATTAGATAGAAAAGAACCCAATCGCTCTTTTCTTATCGATGATCTAATTCATATAAAAGAAGTCATTCCTTCTCACGACCAATCAAAACTTTTTTTTATTTTAGAAGAATTTAAAGCGGATTCATGGAAAGTATTCGATCTTAACGAATGGACGACAATGAAATTTGAACCTCCTCCTCCGAATAATATTCGCATTCAATCAGCAGATTGGTTCGATGAAGAATCCATTACCATTAACTATCAACAATTATCGGATAACATCGTGCAGGAAGTGATAATTTCGGAGAAACAGGAGCAACTATTCAATATTGACAATTAGGCTTATAATTTCTTTTATGTAATTGGATAAAAGGGGGCTTATTCCAGCATTTGAGGGATTACTGCTTATCCTCATTTTTTTGGTTTTATTACGTGTTATACTTCTAATACCCGATCATTACTATGACCGGGTATTTAGCCTTCCTCCATACTATGTCTTTTACTGAAATGAGATAGTTTCCTCTGTTTTAATATCTATCCTTTCTCCATCTATGAAAAACTGAGTATGCACATATAACGTATGATCCCCTTTTTCTAAAGCTGGAAAATTTAATGGCTCTTGTGGGTAATATTGATAATCGGGTTCCATTTTTTTAGATAGTGGACTCCCAGTAAAAGTAGCATTGTCTGCGTCAACCGTAACTTGTGTTAACGGGGTTCTGTGCAAAATTACGATAACCTCATCCCCTAAATATTGTATAGAACGTAACACTTGAAATCCTTCACTAGTTTCTTCTACTTGTATATGTACAATAAAATCCTCATATTGTTCTTCAATCTTGACTGTTTCAACTAAGGAAGTTTTTTGGATATCCTTCACAACAAACAGTAGAATAGTCCCAATACAAGCGATTATAGTGATGACTATGGAGTATTTTTTCCACATATGTCACTCCTCCTCGCTATTTTTCTTTATTTTAAATAGACGAATTTCCTAAGGATTTGGTTTCATTTTGCAAGGATTTTTAAATGCATACTTTTTTCAATTTTCTACAAGATATGTATAAAGGCTATTCTATTCAAGGGAGGACAGAAAAGATGAAAGTGTTACCTATCATTTCCATATTATGTACCTTAATACTTGTTGCGTGTAACAATCAGGACAATCAAGGCTCTTCCTCTACCGTGCAAAGCGATACATCTGATATTGTCATGTTAAATTCAGAAACAGCTAATACACATGACGAAAACACTATCCCATCCATAGCACAAACATATTTGGATGAACAGTCAAATGATATTGCATCCTATAAAGCAATCCATATTGATGATCAGCTTTTTATTGCTTTTAATGCAACACCGCTCAGGCAGGCAGTAGAACAAAAGATTGAAAAAAGAATAAAAAAAGACCTAGAAAATTTAACAGATATAAAAGATATTGAAGTAACTTCAGATCAAAAATTTTATATGGAATTAACAAAATTAGAAGATCAAGAACTATCAAAAGATGAAGCCTTAAAAAAATTAAAAGAGCTAAAAAAACTTTCAAAAGAACAAACATAACGGAGGATAAATAATGAAAGATCACCCGAATAGCTATCAAGAATATGAGAAAACACAAGAACCAAAACGGCCATTATTAAAAAATTGCATGAAAGCATTTTTAATTGGCGGGTTTATTTGTCTTATTGGTCAGGTTATTTCCACTATATATATGTATTTTTTTGATTTTACTGAACAAACTGTTGGCAATCCCACTGTTGCTACTTTAATTTTTATTACCATGTTGTTAACTGGTTTTGGCGTATATGATCGTATTGCTCAATTTGCAGGAGCGGGTACAGCTGTACCAGTGACAGGGTTTGGTAATGCAGTTATTTCCGCCGCAATTGAACACCGTACAGAAGGGTTTGTTCAAGGTGTAGGTGGAAATATGTTTAAACTAGCTGGTTCAGTAATACTCTTTGGTGTATTTTCTGCTTTTATTATTGCTTTAATTAAAACTATTTTTTCATATTGGAGTGGCGCATAATGATGACAGGTAAACAAACTTGGATTTTTGATACTCCTCCATCGATCATTTCCACAGGTGTAGTAGGAGGACCGTTTGAGGAAAAAGGCAATATTCCAAATGATTTTGATAATTTTTATACGGATCAGTGGATGGATGAAAAATCATTTGAACTTGCACATCAACATATGATTGAAGATGCATGTCACATTGCAATTGAAAAAGCCACTTTGGAGCCAAGTGACATTCAGTTCTTTCTACATGGAGACCTTATTAACCAACTAACTCCTTCAAATTTTGCGGCACGAAATTTATCGATACCGTTTTTAGGTGTTTTTAATGCTTGTGCAACATCCATGGAAGGATTAGCGCTGTCGGCTTTAATTATCAATCAAATGAAAGCTGATTATGTAATGACCGGTGCTGCAAGTCATAATTCTGCCGTAGAAAGGCAATTTCGTTATCCCAATGAGTACGGAAGCCAGAAGCCTGACACCGCTCAAATGACTGTAACAGGTGCTGGAATCGCTATTCTTGCTAAGAATGGGAACGGCCCAAAAGTAACTTCAGCTACAATTGGAAAAGTCGTGGATCGAGGTCTGAAAGATCCTTTTAACATGGGGGGTGCAATGGCCCCTGCTGCTTATGACACTATTACTAGACATTTAAAGGATCGGAACATTTCTCCTGATTATTATGATTACATTATTACAGGAGATCTAGCTAAAATCGGTCGGGATATTTGTTTAGACTTGTTACATCAAAATAATTATCAAATTAGTGATGAGCAATTTGTCGATTGCGGATTGATCATTTATAAACCAGATCAGCCAATATTTGCTGGGGCTAGCGGTACAGCATGTTCGGCAGTTGTTACATACGGCCATTTTGTTAATAAATTGTTAAGAGGGGAATGTAATCGAATATTAGTAGTTGCTACAGGTGCATTGTTATCCCCATTAACTGTTCAGCAAAAACAAACGATTCCATGCATTGCACATGCAGTTTCCATTGAAAATAATTAAGAAAGAGGTGATGAAGTATGGTTTTTTTATGGTCGTTTATAGTTGGGGGGCTAATCTGTGTAGTTGGACAGCTATTACTTGATGTAGGAAAGCTGACTCCTGGTCATACATTAAGTACCTTGGTGGTAGCCGGAGCTATCTTAGATGGTTTCGGATTATATGAACCGTTAATCGATTTTGCTGGGGCAGGTGCTACCGTTCCTATTACGAGTTTCGGTAATTCTCTTGTTCATGGTGCCATGGAAGAAGCAGAAAAGCATGGTCTGATTGGTGTTGTTACAGGTATGTTTGAAGTAACAAGTTCTGGTATATCTGCAGCAATTATCTTCGGCATGATAGGCGCCATACTTTTCAAGCCAAAAGGATAAGCGAATCCGACAAAACATATCAGGTGAATAGATAAACATTACAAACTAATGGTAATTGTTCATTGTGTAACATCCTTCCATTCTGATAAAGTATATAATTCCTGTTTAGATTAAATATTAAAGCAGATGGAGCTTTATTTGGCCCATCTGCTTTTCCTTTTACATATGAATATATATTTTTCCTAACTGTTTTTGTGATGCTAAATAAGAAAAAGCATTGTCGATTTCATCCAATGGATATCCTTTATCAAGGAATGGTTTTATATCGTGTTTTTCGATAAATTGTATTAAATCGCGTAGCTCTTCCCTACTCCCCATGGTCGATCCGATTAATTTATATTGACCATAGAAAAAGGAACGTAAATTAAAAGTAAATTCATCGTTTGTAGAGGAGCCAAAGGTTACAATTCTGCCACCCCTCTTCAGAACATCTAAAGACCTGTTAAACGTAGCACCACCTATACTTTCAATCACGATATCAATTTCTTCATCTGCTAATGCGTTTTTCCAATCTTCACTAGTTAAAATTCCGCGGTCATAACCTAACACCTCCGCCTGTTTCAACTTCTCCGTTTCTCTTGAAGTAGTAATGACCCTTGCTCCAGCAGCTTTGGCCATTTGAATAATAAAGGATGTTACCCCTCCCCCTACTCCTGGAATAAATAATGTTTCCCCTTCTTTTATTTGACCTTGGGTAAACAATGCACGGTAACCAGTCAAGGCAGATAATGCAAATACTCCTGCTTCTTCCCAACGTAAATGGTTTGGTTTTATTTCAACAAAATCTTCAGATATGAGGATCTGTTCTGCAAATGTACCATTAAATGGTACCCCGACTATTTCAAAGTCTTTCGGTGGTGCATTTGTATTATCATACCAATTTAAACTAGGATTAATAATTACCTCTTCCCCGCCTTCAAATCGAGTAACTTCCTCACCAGTTCGTTCGATCACTCCGGCACCATCTGATCCAAGTATATAGTACTCCGTCTTCTTGCCAATTCGCTCCTTAATCTGAAGGTCACGATGATTCAATCCAGCTGTTTTCAGACGCACTAGCACTTGTCGTCCTTCTGGATAGTGCTCAGGTACATCCTTCAACTGATATTCTCCATTTTGAATTACATAAGCTTTCATGCTATTACTCCTTTCTTCCTGAATGTAGAGGTTCGCTATCTTGGATACTTTTCTTTAATAATCTTTGCATATCGCCAATACCCCTTGTTCCTAATAATGGGTATTCGATTTTGTTTGCAAAATGAAATGTTTGATTAAGAATAGACTGGTACTTCTTTCCTGTTAAAGCAACAATCTCACGATATTGATCCAAATGCTTAACTTGTACTTGCTTACGTAATCTCTCAAGCGTAATAACCTTTGGATCGTTTGGGCGAAAAGTAACATCATAATTTTCTGCAACAATATCATCTGGAAGCAATAATCCGTGTTTTCCTGAGATGATTACCCAATCCTCAAAATACATCTCGACGTATTGGCGACATAACGTATGCAGAACACCTATGTAAGCATTTTTTGCCTTTGTTGGTCCTTCATCTGGGACTTTATCCCATATTTTCTTTTTTCCACAAGGTATTACACAGAGCTGTGACATTTAATATCTCTCCTATCCGTCTATTCCATTATATATAACAAATTACAAAGCTGTAAAACAGAAAAAAATCTTCATTGTAAGATAAAGTAACAGCAGGGTTGTAATCGCTTACCACATTTTTTTTCGCGAAAAAAATGTCAGAAAATTATTAAAAAACGGTTGACCAAAAGGCTTTTTGGTTGTATTATTGTCGTCAATCAGATATTTCTGAATATTACCCATTTTTAAAAAATATGTAGACAGGATAAAATCAATCCGATAGTATAAAATTATAAATGATACTATAAAACGTTGACGGGAAGAAAGGATTAGGATCATGTATTAATAGAGAGCCGAGGATGGTGGAAGCTCGGTAATACACCTATTCCGATTACTCATCCCTGAGTGCTATGTTGAACACTCGCTTAGTAAGCATAGCCAGGTGTTATTACACCTGTTATCAAAATGAAGCTGTACTATGTTCAGCTTCATGAGGCAATATTTGTGAGAATATTGTGAATCAGGGTGGTACCGTGAAAAGAAAGGCCTTTTCTCCCTTGTTGTTTGCTATTCAGTAGCAGGAACAAGTTAGAAATGGCCTTTTTTTATATATAAAGAAAATGAAATAGTGATAGTTTATGTTAATTTTCAGATTCTAACATTTAGGAGGGATTAGAATGGAAAGAACACAAAAACAAGTAGAATCAGCAAAAGAATATAAAGAACCAAAAACAGGAGCTGATTTACTTGTCGAATCGTTAATCAACGAGGGCGTTGATACATTATTCGGTTACCCAGGCGGAGCCGCTTTGCCTATTTTCGATGCTCTTTATAAAGCTCAAGATGCTTTCGATCAAATCCTGGCTCGACATGAACAAGGGTCCATTCATGCTGCTGAGGGATATGCAAGAGTTTCTGGAAAGCCTGGTGTTGTGGTTGCTACTTCAGGGCCAGGTGCGACCAACTTAGTAACTGGTATTGCAGACGCAATGATTGATTCCCTACCGATGATTATTATTACAGGTCAAGTTGCGCAAGGTGTGATCGGATCTGATGCCTTTCAAGAAGTAGACGTTATGGGCGTTACTACACCGATAACCAAACATAACTATCAAGTACGTAATGTGTACGATTTACCTAGGATTATGAAGGAAGCATTTCATATTGCCACAACAGGACGACCAGGACCAGTATTAATTGATATGCCAAAGGATATATCAGCAGAAATTATAGAAGAAGACTTCAAAGCAAACATTGAATTAGATTTACCAGGATATCAGCCAACAACGAAGCCCAATCCATTGCAGACCAAAAAGCTTGCCGATGCAATTGGTAAAGCGAAAAAACCGGTTTTATTAACAGGTGCAGGTATTTTATTTGCGAATGCTTCAGAAGAAGTGCAAGAATTTGCTGAAAAATTTTCGTTGCCAGTTGCCTCCACCCTCTTAGGATTAGGCGCATTTCCAGGCGATCACCCATTGTTTATGGGAATGGCTGGTATGCATGGAACGTATGCATCGAATACTGCCATTTACGAATGTGATTTATTAATCAACATCGGAGCACGATTTGACGACCGTTTAACAGGTAAACTATCATCTTTTGCACCAAATGCAATAGTTGCTCACATTGATATTGATCCAGTAGAAATTGGCAAAAATGTTGCTACTGATATACCGATTGTTGGAGATGCTAAAGCAGCATTACAGAAGCTATTAACCCATGATATCCAACAACCTGAACATGATGAGTGGCTTGTTCGTATTCACGAAAATAAAGAAAATTATCCGCTATGGTTTAATAATCCAGATCAGGAAATGATCGGACAATGGGTTATTAAACAAGTGTACGAAGCAACCAAAGGAAATGCTATTGTAACAACAGATGTAGGACAGCATCAAATGTGGGCAGCACAGTTTTACACGTTCACCAAGCCACACAAATGGGTATCATCTGGTGGATTAGGTACAATGGGATTTGGCTTTCCTGCTGCGATAGGCGCACAACTTGCCAAACCAGAAGAAACGGTGGTTTCTATTGTTGGTGACGGTGGTTTCCAAATGACGCTACAAGAATTATCCATCTTGCAAGAAAAAGGCTTACCAGTCAAAGTAATTATTGTTAACAACCAAGCATTGGGAATGGTAAGACAATGGCAAGAAAAATTCTATGCCGAGCGATATTCACAATCCATTTTTAGTATTCAGCCAGATTTTGTAAAACTAGCAGAATCCTATAATGTAAAAGGAATAAAAGTTACAACCCAAGATGAATTTATCCAAGCACTACCAGAAATCTTTGATTATCAAGGTCCAGTACTTGTTGATGCTCGCGTACTTCAACAGGAAAATGTCTTCCCTATGATAGCACCTGGTAAAGGATTAAATGAAATGATAGGGGTGAAACCATGAAACGAATTATAACCGCAACAGTTAGAAATCGCAGTGGTGTATTAAACCGTATAACAGGTCTTCTACAACGACGACAATTCAATATCGAAAGCATCTCTGTTGGCAGAACAGAAACGGATGGCATGAGCAAAATGACCTTTGTTGTAGATGTCGAAGACTCTCAAAAATTAGAACAAGTAACAAAACAATTAAATAAACAAATTGATGTGATTAAAGTTTCAGATATAACAGATAAAGCCATCGTTGCACGCGAATTGGCATTAATTAAAATTGTTAGCAACAGTCAATTACGTGCTGAAATACAAGGAATAATCGAACCTTTTCGTGCATCGATTATCGATGTAAGTAAAGATAGCTTATCCATTCAAGTTACTGGTAAACCAGATAAAGTAGAAGCATTAATCGAATTGCTTAGACCATACGGTATTAAAGAACTGGCGCGTACAGGCTTAACTGCTTTTGTTCGTGGACAGCAGCCGAATACAAAAGATGGCAATTTCCAATCACTATTAGGCTAATAAGATAAGCGCAGAGCATTCACCTTTTTCGGAGAGCTCATAGCTAGACATATAGCCAAAAATTATACTTTCTTAGGCTAATAATAATTAACTTTATTATAAAAATATTAATGGAGAGGATGTATTTTTTATGACAAAAGTACTTTACAACAACAATATTAATGAAGAGGTATTACTATCTAAAAAGATCGCAATTATCGGGTATGGTTCTCAGGGTCATGCTCATGCCTTAAATCTAAAAGAAAGTGGATTTGATGTAGTGGTAGGTTTACGTAAAGGCCGTTCATGGGATAAAGCGGTAGAAGATGGTGTAGATGTAAAAACTGTAGCTGAGGCAGCTAAAGAAGCAGATGTAATTATGATCTTACTTCCAGATGAAAATCAACCAGCTATTTATAAAGATGCAATTGAGCCTAACTTAGAAGCTGGAAATGCGCTTGTATTCGCACATGGCTTCAATATTCACTTTAATCAAATCGTACCACCTGCAGATGTAGATGTTTTCCTTGTAGCCCCTAAGGGACCTGGCCACCTGGTACGGAGAACATATGAAGAAGGTGCTGGTGTACCTGCTCTATATGGCATCTTCCAAGATGCAACTGGCAAAGCTAAAGATGTTGCTCTTGCATATGCCAAAGGTATTGGTGCAGGTCGTGCAGGAATACTTGAAACTACTTTCCAAGAGGAAACAGAAACTGATCTATTCGGTGAGCAAGCTGTTCTATGCGGGGGTACTTCTGCACTTGTGAAAGCTGGTTTTGAAACACTAGTGGAAGCAGGATACCAACCAGAAGTCGCTTACTTTGAATGTCTCCATGAATTAAAGTTAATTGTGGATCTTCTATATGAAGGTGGATTAGAGAACATGCGCCACTCCATCTCTGATACAGCTGAATGGGGAGACTTTATGTCAGGTCCGCGCATTGTAGATGAAGATACAAAAGCACGTATGAAAGAAGTATTATCCGACATCCAAACAGGTAAATTTGCGCAAGGATGGATTCTTGAGAATCAAGCGAATCGCCCTCGTTACACTGCTATTAAAAAGGCAGAAAGCGAACATCAAATTGAAAAGGTAGGTAGAGAACTGCGTGAATTAATGCCATTTGTTAAGCAAAAGGCAATTAATAAAAAGGAAGTGGTCTCTAATGACGCAAATTAAGATTTTTGATACGACGCTTCGTGATGGTGAACAATCACCCGGCGTCAATCTCAATCAACTAGAAAAATTAGAGCTTGCTAAACAATTAGAACGCTTTGGGGTAGATATTATGGAAGCAGGATTTCCTGCTTCCTCCAAAGGTGATTTCGAATCGGTAAAAAAAATTGCAGAAACAGTCAAGAATGTTTCTGTAGCGGGTTTAGCGCGTGCTGTTAAATCAGATATCGATGCATGTCGTGATGCACTTAAAAATGCAGCTGATCCAAGACTTCACGTGTTTATCGCTACCTCCCCTATTCATATGGAATATAAATTAAAGAAAACACCAGAGGAAGTAATTGAAACAGCTGTTGAAATGGTAAAGTACGGTAAGCAATTTTTTGATCATGTTGAATGGTCTGCTGAAGATGCTTCCCGAACAGATTTAGATTTTTTAGCAAAAATCATTGAAAAAGTAATTGATGCAGGAGCTACTGTTATTAATCTACCAGATACAGTTGGCTACACTATGCCACGTGAATATGGCGCAATGTTTAAATATGTAACAGAACATGTACCGAATATCGATAAAGTCGACCTTTCCTGTCATTGTCATGATGACTTAGGAATGGCATTAGCTAACTCGATTGCTGCAGTAGAAAATGGCGCAACCCAGGTAGAAGGTACTATTAATGGTATTGGTGAACGAGCTGGTAATGCATCATTAGAGGAATTTGCTGTAGCATTAAAAATTCGCAATGATTATTATCCTTATTATACTAATTTAGTTTTAAATGAAATTAAACGTACAAGTGATATGGTAAGTAAATTCACTGGTATGACTGTTCCTGGAAACAAAGCGGTTGTTGGCCGTAATGCATTTGCACATGAATCTGGTATTCACCAAGATGGTGTGTTAAAAAATGCGCAAACTTATGAAATTATTACACCAGAATTAGTTGGTGTTCATTCGAATAATTTGGTTTTAGGGAAACATTCCGGTCGCCATGCATTTACCGATAAAATTAAGCAGCTTGGCTATGACCTTCCAGAGGATAAGATTAAAGAAGCATTTAAATCCTTCAAACTATTAACAGATCGAAAAAAAGAAGTAACAGACGATGATTTGTTTGCAATCCTTACCGATATCCAAACAGATACCTCGAATGTGAAACGTTATAAGCTTGAAAATTTCCAAGTACAATATGGCTCTAATGATCAACCAAGCGCAACGGTATCATTATCTACTCCTCATAACGAAAAAGTAGAAGATACAAGCACTGGGTCAGGGAGTGTGGAAGCACTTTATAACACTTTAGATCAAATTATTGCGGAGGAAACACATCTAACTGATTTCCAGTTAAATTCGATTGGTCAAGGTCGAGATGCACTTGCAGAAGTTCATGTTAGCTTAACCGTTGATGGAAAAGCAGTAAGTGGACGTGGTTCCGCACAAGATGTGCTAGAAGCAGCTGTACAGGCATATTTAAATGGTGTCAATCGCGCTATTTACTACGGTGTGAAACGTCTGTAAGACTCCCTCTTCTCCTTCGGAGTACCAGACACTTACACTCTGATAAGTCTCGCTATTGATCAGCGGAGGCAAATCCCCCCACTGAACATAGTCACTTTAACCAAAAGCAATCTAAGTCCCATATGTAGGAGGTCATTGAATTGACAGATAAAATAGTCCTGCTTCCGGGTGATGGAATAGGAGCAGAAGTTATCTATGCTGCCAAAGACGTACTAGCAGCAATTAGCAAAAAATATCATAAATCTTTTGAATTTTCTTCCTATGATATAGGCGGAGTTGCCATTGATAAACACGGAACTCCCCTACCTGATGAAACGGTTGAAGCTTGTAAAAATGCAGATGCTGTTTTATTAGGTGCCGTCGGTGGTCCTAAATGGGATCAGAACCCTTCTGACTTAAGACCGGAACGTGGTTTATTAGGTATTCGTAAAGCGCTAGATTTATATGCGAATCTTCGTCCTGTTAAAGGCTTCAAGAAACTTTTACATGCATCTCCTTTAAAAGAGGAAATCATACAAGGTAGCGACTTACTCATTGTCCGGGAACTGACTGGTGGACTATACTTTGGCCAACCTAGTGAACGCCTTGAGAACGGAGATGCTGTTGTAGATACATTGGCATATACACGAAAAGAAATGGAGCGTATTATAGATAAAGCCTTTCAAAGTGCAAAGTTACGTAATAAACGACTAACCTCCGTTGATAAAGCTAACGTGTTGGAATCTAGTAAACTATGGAGAGAAATTGTGGAAGAAAAAAAAGCAGCTTATCCAGAAGTTACTGTTGATCATGTATTAGTTGATGCTGCGGCAATGAAACTCATCACCAACCCTACACAATTTGACGTTATTGTTACGGAAAATATGTTTGGTGATATTTTAAGTGATGAAGCTTCTGTTTTAACTGGATCACTTGGAATGCTTCCTTCTGCCAGTCTAGCAGAAGATGGTGTTGGCTTATATGAACCTGCACATGGTTCTGCACCTGATATTGCTGGGAAAGGAATTGCCAACCCAATTGCGATGATCCTATCTGCTGCCATGATGCTTCGTTATTCATTTAATATGAATGAAGAAGCAAAAGCTATTGAAGATGCAGTGGAAGAAGTAGTCAATCAAAACTATCACACTGCGGATTTAAAAAGTGACAATGGTATGCTGGTCAACACATCGGAAATGACACAGTTGATCGTAGATGCGATTAACTAAGCAAGTGAACCACCGGTGTAACCTATTCCAAATAGAAAAGCGCGAAACTTTTTCTAATCAAACCTTTTAACCTTTCATTATTAACGTAAGGAGTGAAATAGATGAGAAAACCAAAGACAATTATTGAGAAGATTTGGGAAAAACACATTGTTCATCATGAAGAAGGAAAGCCGGATCTTTTATATATTGACTTGCACTTAGTTCATGAGGTTACCTCCCCTCAAGCGTTTGAAGGACTAAGAATGCATAAGCGAAAAGTGCGTCGACCTGATCTTACATTCGCAACCATGGATCACAATGTACCGACTATCCACCGTAATGTAATCAAAGATGAAGTTTCCAAAACACAAATGGAAACATTAAAAACAAACTGTGAAGAGTTTGAAGTGCCTTTAGCAGATATTCATCATCCAGACCAAGGAATCGTCCATGTAATAGGTCCAGAATTAGGTTTAACACAACCTGGTAAAACAATTGTTTGTGGTGACAGCCATACTTCCACTCATGGAGCTTTTGGAGCATTGGCATTTGGTATTGGTACTAGTGAAGTGGAACACGTACTGGCAACTCAAACAATCTGGCAACAAAAACCGAAAACATTAAATGTGAAAGTTAACGGCAAATTAGGTACAGGTGTAACAGCAAAAGACTTAATTTTAGCAATTATCGGAAAATTTGGTGTCAAATTCGGTACCGGATATGTTATCGAATATACAGGTGAAGCAATTCGCGACCTGTCAATGGAAGGTCGGATGACTGTATGTAACATGTCCATCGAAGCTGGTGCTCGAGCAGGATTAATCAGTCCAGATGATACAACAGTCGAATTTTTACGTGGAAAGCGCCATGTTCCAGCAGGTGAAGCATTTGATCAACTTGCCGAAGAATGGAAAGCTTTAGCAACCGATGAGGGTGCTGTCTATGATGAGCAAGTTGAGATTGATGCTGATGAGATTGAACCACAGGTTACTTGGGGAACAAATCCTGGTATGTGTATCCCTGTAAGTGCAAATGTGCCAACTTTAGAAGATGCGCATAATGATAATGAACGCGAGGAAATTCGACGTGCCTTAGAATATATGGGGCTTGAAGGTGGCGAACCAATCTCTTCTGTACAAATCGAACATGTATTTATTGGATCATGTACCAATTCTCGTCTTGCTGACTTACGCCGAGCATCCGAAATTGTGAAAGGACAGAAAGTAAACCCTAATGTTCGAGCAATTGTAGTACCAGGCTCCCACAGTGTAAAAGCACAAGCTGAAAAAGAAGGCATCGATCTCATCTTTAAAGAGGCAGGATTTGAATGGCGTGAAGCTGGTTGCAGTATGTGTTTGGCAATGAACGATGACGTGGTACCAGAGGGTGAACGATGTGCTTCTACTTCAAACCGAAACTTTGAAGGTCGTCAAGGTACCGGTGCTCGAACACACCTAGTTAGTCCAGAAATGGCTGCAGCTGCGGCAATAAAAGGTCACTTTGTTGATGTTCGTCATTTAAGTGTTCCAACACCAAGCTAATGATAAAGGAGGATACGAAAGATGGAACCAATTCGTAAACATAAGGGACTTGTTTACCCATTAAACCGTGCCAATGTAGATACAGATCAAATTATTCCAAAGCAGTTTTTGAAACGCATTTCACGTCAAGGGTTTGGTCAATTCGTTTTCTATAACTGGCGGTTTAATTCAAAAGGTGAATTGCGTGAAGATTTTTCTTTAAATCAGCCAAAGTATACAGGAACATCTATTTTGGTAGCTGGAGAAAACTTCGGTTGCGGATCTTCACGAGAGCACGCTCCATGGGCATTACAAGATTATGGTTTTAGAGTAATCATTGCACCAAGCTATGCGGATATATTTTATAATAACTGTACCAAAAACGGTATCCTACCAGTTAAATTAACGGAACAAGAGGTAGAGACGTTAATTAAAAATGCTGAAGTCGATCAATATCATCTTACCGTTGATCTTGAAGCAAAAATTGTTTATGACGATCAAGGATTTGAGGCTTCCTTTGATTTAGATGACTATAAGAGAGAAATGCTGCTAAATGGCTGGGATGAAATTGCTGTGACCCTTACACACGCGGATAAAATATCTCAATTTGAACAATCTCATGGTTAAACATGACAGGCTGATTTTCTAATTATTAGGAAATCAGCTTTTTTATTGCTGAAGTCTTTATTTAGTCTCTCCTCTTCCCTTGCCTTTATCCATTTTATTTTCCAAAATCCTCTATAGTGGGATAAGAAGTTTCGGACATACTAACAGATATAAGGAGGTGCAAAATTTGCTACATCCCACAGAAATAGAACAATGCAAACAAGAATTATTGGAACGAAAGAAAATAATAAAACAGCATCTAACAGATCATTTTGGCCAAGAACAATCCCTCAATAAAGACTCTGTTTCCGAATTATCCAACTATGATAATCACCCAGCTGACACAGGTTCAGAGTTATTTGAACGAGAAAAAGACATTGCACTGAATGAACACGAAGAAAAAGAATTAGCTGATATTAAACAAGCATTACAGGCAATCGAAAATGGAAGCTATGGAAAATGCGAGATTTGTCATAACGATATCCCTGCTGAACGTATGATAGCAATGCCCACCACTACTCATTGTATCGCACACGCTGAACAGGATATAAAAAAACAAAGACCAATCGAAGAAGACATTCTTCATTCAAATATTGATGAACAAGAACTAGAAGGTGATGATCATACAATGTTTGATGGTGAGGACGCATGGCAAAGTGTGGAAAGATATGGTTCCTCTGACGGACCTTCTGATTTTTACAACACAGAAAAAGACTATGACGATATGTACTACGACTCAGAAGAACTAGTCGGTAGCGTTGAAGAACTGGAAGGGTTCCTTTTAGCAGGAATAGATGGAAAATATATTGGTGTTAATGAAGCGCATGAAAAGTATGAAGATTATTTAGATGATAACGATATTGGCTCTATCTTATATACAGATAAGTGATTGGTGCTTTTCAGGGTCACTGTCCTTGGTGAGCCTAAATATTCGTTTCATTAAGTAGAAGTAGAACTATCAAGATAAAAAGAGGATACAGCTTGACGTTTTGCTGTATCCTCTCTTCTTAGTAATCACTATCACTTACTTCATCTTTCACTATTGCTACACTTGCACTTGCTCCGATACGGGATGCTCCTGCATCCACCATTGCCTGGGCAGTTGCTAGATCACGAACTCCACCGGAACTTTAACACCAATATCTGGTCCAACTGTTTCACGCATTAATGCGATATCTTCGACTGTAGCTCCTCCAGTTGAGAATCCTGTTGAAGTCTTCACGTAATCTGCACCTGCAGCAACTGCTAATCGGCATGCTGTTTCTTTTTCCTCATCTGTTAGTAAACATGTTTCAATTATAACTTTAACTAACGCTTTACCTGCAGCTGCTTGAACAACCGCTTCAATATCCGCTTGTACAAGCTCAAGATTGCCGTCCTTCAAGGCCCCAACATTAATGACCATATCTACTTCGGTTGCACCTTTCTCCACAGTATATTTTGCTTCAAAAGCTTTAACAGCAGAAGTAGTTGCCCCAAGAGGAAAACCAATAACGGTACAAACTGCTACATCGGTTCCTCTTAATAATTGTGCTGCATAACTTACCCATGTCGGATTTACACAAACAGAATAAAAGCCGTATTCTTTCGCTTCTGCACACAGTGTTTCAATTTGTTGTTTCGTTGTATTAGGTTTTAATGCTGTATGATCAATTTTATTTGCTAAACTCATCTTCATCCTCCTTTGTTACTTGGCATTGCTCATATCTTCAGCAATAAATGCTCCTGGTAATAAATCTTTAACGGTTGTTTCTTCTATATCTCCCTGGAGGTTCGTTAAGACTACCTTCATATCCGGACCGCACAGTTCTGCCATTACCTGCCGACATGCTCCACAAGGTGACACCGGTCGATCTGTATCTGCAACCACTGCAATCATTTCAAAATTTCGGGAACCTTTTGCATATGCATGAAATAATGCCGTTCTCTCACCGCAGTTAACCATGGAATACGCAGCATTTTCAATATTGCATCCGTGAAAAATATTGCCTTTATCATCGAGCAATGCTGCTCCCACTTTAAATTTAGAATAAGGAACATATGCTTTTTCACGTGCTTTTTTCGCTTCTTCGATTAATTGTTTTTCCATCATCGCTTCTCCCCTTTTTTATTAACCAATATCTTGTATCAGCTGTTTAACAAATCGTAAAAAGGTTTCTCGAACTTTTTCGGTTGTTTCGATGACTTCATCATGTGTTAAAGGTTGGTCTAAAATTCCTGCTGCCATATTCGATATACAAGAAATACCTACACATTTGATACCAGCATGACGCGCAACAGTAACTTCTGGTACAGTTGACATCCCTACAGCGTCCCCTCCAATTGTTTCTAACATTCTGATCTCAGCTGGAGTCTCATAGCTTGGGCCAGTATTCCAGACATAAACACCATCTTTTAAAGGAATGTTCAATTTTTCCGCAGCTTGTTTGGCAATTTGTTGTAATTCACGATCATAAGCTGTCGACATATCAGGGAAACGAACGCCGTGCTCTTTCACGTTTTCCCCAATTAAAGGATTTTGCCCGGTATTATTTATATGATCAGTAATTAACATAAGATCTCCTGGTGCCAAAGAACGGTTTACACCACCTGCTGCATTGGTTACTAATAGCTTTTCAATCCCTAATTCCTTCATAACACGAACAGGAAAAGTAACCGCATCTAATCCATATCCTTCATAGTAATGAAAACGCCCCTGCATGGCAATTACATCGACACCTTGAAGGTTACCGATTACCAATTGTCCTTCATGTCCTTCTACAGTTGATATAGGAAATCCAGGAATTTCTTCATATTTAATTTTCGTTGGATTTTCTATTTCGTCTGCCAGCATACCTAAACCAGATCCTAAAATTAAACCGATTGTAGGTTGTGTTTTGATCTTCTTTTGTAAATAAGCAGTTGATTCGGTTAATTGGTTCATCTAAAACAGCCTCCTCCTTATAAAATCTCCCTTAGAAAACTTTTCCCATTTGATGGTAATGTTACAGCAAAATTGTCTGCAATGGTAGCACCAATATCAGCAAATGTTCTTCTAATTTCTAATTGTTTACCATTAGTAATTTGATTATGACGAACAAGAAGGGGTACATACTCTCTTGTATGATCTGTTCCATGATGTACTGGGTCATTACCGTGGTCCGCTGTAATGATAAATAGATCATCATCACGCAATTTATCTAGCATTTCTGGTAAACGTTGATCAAATGCTTCTAATGCTTCTCCATAACCCTGTGGATCACGTCTGTGTCCATATTTGGCATCGAAATCAACTAGATTAAGGAAATTCAAACCATGGAATTCTTTATCCATAGATTGAATGAATTTCTCCATGCCATCTGCATTGTCTTTTGTGCGAATGGCTTCTGTTACACCCTCCCCATCATAAATATCCGATATTTTGCCTAATGCAATTACGTCATAGTTAGCATCTGCTAAATCATTCATTACTGTTCTTCCAAAAGGTTTTAATGCATAATCATGACGGTTAGATGTTCGTTCAAATGCACCTGGCTCACCGATGAACGGACGGGCAATTACTCGACCGACCATATACTTTTCATTTTTCGTTAGATCTCGAGCAATCTTACAAATTCGATATTGCTCATCGATTGGAATAATCTCTTCATGTGCGGCAATTTGTAAAACAGAATCCGCTGAAGTGTAAACAATCAAATCGCCTGTCTTCATATGCTCTTCACCAAGTTCTTCGATAATCGCAGTACCTGATGCTGGTTTATTTCCAATAATTTTTCGTCCTGTTTGTTCTTCTAGCTGCTTCACTAAGTCATCAGGAAATCCATCAGGAAATGTTTGAAAAGGCTGCTCGATATGTAAACCCATAATTTCCCAGTGACCTGTCATTGTATCTTTTCCATTTGATGCTTCCTGCATTTTGGTGTAGTGAGCTTGTGGTTGCGCTGCTTTTTCGATTCCTTTAATTTCACGAATATTACTCAGACCTAACTTTCCGATATTAGGCATCTGCAAGCCATTCATATGCTCTGCAATGTGTCCTAATGTATCCGCACCTTCGTCATTAAATTGTGCGGCATCAGGTGCTTCTCCAATTCCCACAGAATCTAATACAATTAAAAAAACACGTTTAAATGATTTCATTGGTGACCTTCCTTTCTATTACTAACTCTAGAAGTATGATTTGATCCAGTCGGCGATCTGCCCTCCAAAATAAACACCAAAAATACCTACGACCCCTGCAAGTACAGGAGGTGCAGGTAATGGTAATTTCATAAATTTAAACAAGATACCAACTATTATTCCAGCAAGTAAACTGAGGGCAATTTCTTTCATGATGTGTCACTCCTATTTTATACTCTTCCTTGTAGGATGTCCAACCTCTTTTGATGATACCCTTTACTACATAAAAGGTTTTATTAGTGAATGATATCGTAAATTAATGAGAGATTTGTATTATTTTCCGTATGGATTGTATAGGCATCGATAATTTTTCGCTCTACTTCTGTTATGTCTTCCTGATTACTATATACTTTAACCAGTGTCTCACCTTCTGATACTTGATCACCAATTTTTTTCTGTAATACTACTCCAACTGCTAAATCAATGTCTGATTCTTTTGTTAAACGCCCTGCTCCTAACATACTTGCAGCAATACCAATTTCATCTGCCACTATTTCATTAACAATACCGGACTGTGTTGCTTTAATATCGATCACATATTTTGCTTGCGGTAATTTACTAGGATCATCTGCAACTGATGGATCTCCACCTTGTGAGGACACAAATGTTTTGAATTTATCAATAGCTTTACCTGAGTGAATGGCATCTTCTAATTTCTGCCTTGCTTCATCAATGGAGCTGGCCTGTTTCGCTAAATATACCATCTGGCTTCCCAAAGTTAAACACAATTCTTTTAAATCCTCAGGACCGTTACCTTTTAATGTTTCTATCGCTTCCTTGATTTCTAGTGCATTCCCAACAGCATATCCTAATGGCTGATTCATATCGGAAATAACGGCAATTGTTTCACGTCCTGCTCCATCCCCAATATCCACCATTGCTTTTGCTAATTCTTTCGCATCATCTAAGCTTTTCATAAATGCACCTGAACCTGTCTTGACGTCCAGCACAATGGCATCTGCCCCTGATGCAATCTTCTTACTCATAATCGAGCTGGCAATTAAAGGTATGGAGTTAACGGTAGCTGTGACATCACGTAATCCATAAAGTTTTTTATCTGCTGGTGTCAAATTCCCACTTTGTCCAACTACAGCAACTTTTTGTTCATTTACCAACTTATTAAATTTTTCTGTTGTTAATTCAACCTGAAATCCATCAATAGATTCTAATTTATCAATTGTTCCTCCAGTGTGACCAAGTCCTCTTCCTGACATTTTGGCAACTGGCACACCTACAGAGGCTACTAATGGCGCCAAGATAAGGGTAGTGGTATCACCTACTCCACCTGTAGAATGTTTATCTACTTTAATACCTTCTATATCTGATAAATCAACGATATCACCAGATTGAACCATAGCCATCGTTAGATTAACTCGTTCCTCTGTCGTCATTCCTTGAAAATATAGCGCCATTGCCATAGCAGACATTTGATAATCGGGAATTTCCTCTTTTGTGTAGCCTTCTATCATAAAATTGATTTCATCTTTTGTTAAGCTTTTATCATCGCGTTTTTTTGCGATTAAATCGACCATTCTCATGTAATGATTCCTCCTTCTTTATACTTACTCCAAATTATAAGGACGTCTAATACCCTGTTGCTACGAAATCGCCATTGAATTCGGATTCATTATATAGGTAAGACGTCCAACAAGTCAATTAATTATGACAGAATGTTTTAGTAGTAGTATTTATAAAATACGTTTTCTTATTACACTAAAACTAACCTGATCCGCCCGGAAAAAATTTAAAGAGTATAAAATCGGTTGGTCATCTGTATCATAATGAATCTGTTTTAGTATTAATAACGGTTGCTCAGGTTCCGCTTCCAATATATTCGATATTTCTTCATGGTAACCGATTGTTTTAATCTCAGCCTTTGCATAACTAATCGTTATCCCTTTTTTCTCCTGAAAAGAAAGTAATATAGATTCCTCTTCAAACCGATAATCCTCTCCAATAAAAGAAACTGGAACTTTATCAATGCAGTACACTAGTGGTTTTTCATCAGCAGTCCTTACACGTTTCACCAAATAGACAGGATCATTGTCTTTTAGGTTTAACTCTTGCTTATCTTCACTGACAGCATCTACTATCCCTTGAAAAAGTAACTTTGTACCAGGCTCTTTACCTTCCCTTTTTATAAAATCAGTAATACTGAATAATTCCTCAATTCCACCTGAAAAAGCCGGTTTTTTATTTACAAAAGTTCCTATTCCATGTTTACGAATAATAATATTTTCTTCCTCTAATATTCTTAGTGCTTCTCTCAAGGTATTCCGGGAGACATTTAATTGTCTGGCAAATTCCATCTCAGACGGTAAACGTTCACCCGGCTCCAATTCTCCCTCACTTATTTTGGTTTTTATTTGCTCAATCACATGAATATAACGTGGTGTTTGATAATCAAAGACCATGTCGACTCCCCCTTTATAACCGAACAACTCTTATATTATGTACATCTTACTATAATAGCAAAATACTTGTTCTTTTTTAAAATAAGTGATTGACGCAAAGAAGTCAAACCGCTTTTATTCTTGACACTACAAGGCTTTTGTGATAATTATTATGTGTTAGCACTCGCATAACAAGAGTGCTAACATACATAAACAAGAACGATGAGGAGGAGATTAATTTGGAAAAAAAACAGTTTCAGGCTGAATCCAAGCGATTGCTTGAAATGATGGTACACTCTATCTACTCACAAAAGGAAATCTTTTTACGTGAACTAATTTCAAATGCTAGTGATGCGATCGATAAAATCTATTATAAAGCATTAACGGATGATAGTATTTCTTTTAACAAAGATGATTATTATATTCGAATTGAACCGAACAAAGATAATCGTACTTTGATCGTTAAGGATACTGGTATCGGTATGACAAAAGAAGAACTGGAAGAAAACTTAGGTACGATTGCTAAAAGTGGTTCCCTCGCTTTTAAAAAAGAAGTGGAAATGAAAGAAGGACAGGAGATTATCGGACAATTTGGTGTAGGATTCTATTCTTCTTTTATGGTTGCGGACAAAGTAACCGTTTATACTCGCTCACTTCACAGCGACGAAGGGTTCAAATGGGAGTCAGACGGTGAAGAAGGTTATACAATAGAACCGTATGATAAACAAGATGTCGGAACTGAAATTATTATTCATCTTAAAGAAAATGCAGAAGAAGAAAATTATGATGAATTCCTTGAAGAATATAGGCTAAAATCAATTATTAAAAAATATTCTGATTTTATCCGCTACCCTATTAAAATGGAAGTCATCGAAAAGAAACCAAAAGAAGATAATGAAGAAGAATTAGAAGACGTAATAGAAGATCAAACCATTAACAGCATGGTGCCTATTTGGCGAAAAAATAAACAAGAGCTGCGTGACGAAGATTACGAAAGCTTTTATCAGGAGAAACATTTTGGATTTGATAAACCATTAAGTCATCTCCACATCAGTGTGGATGGTATGGTAAGATTTCAATCCATCCTTTATATTCCTGAACAATTACCATTTAATTATTATTCACAAGATTTTGAAAAAGGTTTAGAGCTTTATTCTAATGGTGTACTCATCATGGATAAGTGTGCTGATCTATTACCCGATCATTTCAGTTTTGTACGTGGAATTGTCGATTCAGAAGATTTGTCATTAAACATATCGAGAGAAATCTTACAACAAGACCGCCAAGTAAAATTAATTGCGAAAAATATCGAGAAAAAAATTAAAAACCATTTACAAAGTATGCTAAAAAATGAACGTGAACAGTATGAAAAATTTTATGAGGCATTTGGTCGACAGCTTAAATACGGTGTTTACACAGACTTTGGTGCTAATAAAGATAAATTAAAAGATTTATTACTTTTCTATTCCTCCAGTGAGCAAAAACTTGTATCACTAAAAGAATATGTGGAACGGATGCCCGAAGAGCAGGAGCATATTTATTATGCAACTGGTGAATCTCATGAACGGATCGAGAAGTTACCACAAACAGAATTAGTGAAGGATAAAGGCTTTGAAATTCTTTATTTCACTGACGAAGTGGATGAGTTTGCCATTAAGATGCTAATGAATTATGATGACAAAGAATTTAAAAATGTATCAAGTGGTGACCTTGATTTAGAAGATGAGGAAACGAAAAAAGAAGCGGAAAAGCAAAAAGAAGAACATAAGGATCTTTTAGAAGAAATGAAAGAAGTTCTTGGCAATAAAGTAAAAGATGTTAAACTTTCTACACGTCTAAAGACACATCCTGTCTGCTTATCAGCTGAAGGGGATGTTTCGATTGAAATGGAAAAAGTGCTAAAACAGATGCCTGATAATCAAAACATTGAAGCAACAAAAGTATTGGAAATTAATAATAAGCATGACATTTTTCAAGCATTAGTAAATGCCCATAAGACAGATAAAGAAAAAGTAAAGCTGTATACGAACATTTTGTACAACCAAGCATTACTTATCGAAGGTCTACCGATCGAAGACCCAGTTGCCTTAACAAACGATATGTGTAAAGTAATGGTATAAAGGGAAACTCCCTTCAGCAGGAGTGAACATGAAAACGAAGAAGCTTCTCCTAAAGCCGTCGCAGTTGCTAATTGCGACGGTTTATTTATAGTAGTTCTTTTTTGGGCAATGTATCTTCCACAATAAAGTAAGCCCTCTACTTCACAGGGATAGTTTTGGGATAACAGACCTAACACCCTGATAAGTTCACTAATATTAATGGAGGTTAAAACCCCACTACTCATAGTCTCACTTTATAATCATCCGTAGCAGATGGAAACTTATTCCTTCTGCTTTTTTGTTATGAAAAGTTTATAAATAAATAAAATGTGTAATATTAACTGTAAGGTATATTCTAAATATGTCGGAAATTAACGTTAGGAGGGTAAATGAGATGAAACAAAATGTCACCCAAAAATTAATTAGTAACCATCTAGTATCAGGGGAAATGCAGCCTGGTAAGGAAATTGGCTTAAGAATCGACCAAACGTTAACACAGGATGCTACAGGTACAATGGTTATGCTCGAATTAGAAGCTATGGAGATTGATCGTGTAAAAACAGAAGCATCTGCCCAATATGTAGATCATAACTTAATTCAAGAGGATTTTCGTAATGCGGATGACCACCTTTTTTTACGAAGTGCGGCACGAAAATTTGGTATCTACTACAGTCGTCCCGGAAATGGAGTAAGCCATCCTGTCCATATGCAACAGCTTGCTAAGCCAGGAAAAACATTACTTGGCTCTGATAGTCATACATGTGCAAATGGTTGTATGGGAATGCTTGCCATAGGTGCAGGTGGTATAGATGTTGCGATGGCAATGGCAGGAGAGCCTTATTACGTAAAAATGCCAAAAGTCATAGGTGTAGAATTAAAAGGAAAACTCCCAGATTGGGTTAGTGCAAAAGACGTTATTCTTGAAATGTTACGACGTCATGGTGTCAAAGGTGGAGTTGGCAAAATCATTGAATATTATGGGCCCGGTGTCAAAAATTTATCTGCAATGGATCGACATGTTATCGCAAATATGGGGGCAGAACTAGGCGCAACTGCTACTATCTTTCCATCTGATAAAGAAATTAAGGACTTTTTAAGGCAACAAGGCCGTGAAAATGATTGGATCGAGTTAACGGCAGATCGTGGTGCTGAATATGATGAACACGAAAGTATTGATTTATCTGAATTAGAACCTTTAATAGCTAAACCATCCAGCCCAGGTAACGTTGTGCCTGTCTCGGAAGTAGCAGGGGAACCAATATATCAGTCATATATCGGTTCATCAGCAAATCCAGGTTATCGTGATTTCGCTATCGCAAGTGAAATAGTAAAAGCGAAAAAAATTGCACCAGGTATCTCCTTTGATATCAATCCGACTTCACGACAGTTACTAGAGCAACTCGTGGAAAATGGTCACATAGCAAACCTTCTCTCCGCCGGCGCACGGATGCACCAAGCCGGATGTAATGGTTGTATCGGAATGGGACAAGCACCTGCAACTGGTAGAAATAGTTTACGGACTACGCCACGTAACTTTCCGGGCAGATCTGGTACTAGAGAAGACAGTGTTTTTTTATGCAGTCCCGAAACTGCTGCAGCTTCAGCTCTGACAGGCAGAATTACTGACCCGAGAACATTAGACATGAGCTATCCCAATGTTCAAGAACCAAAAAAATTCACAACCGAAGGAATGCTGGAAGCACCACCAAAAAATAATGATGTAGAACTAGAGAAAGGGCCAAATATTACAACTATTCCTGATTTTGAGCCAATTAAAGACAATTTTGATCTGCCAATTTTGTTGAAAATGAGTGATAATATTTCCACTGACGAAATATTAGCTGGCGGTTCCAGAGTATTACCTTATCGCAGTAATATTCAAAAAATCAGCACATTTACCTTTGAAATTATTGATGAGGACTATTACGAAAAAGCAATGAATATAAGAGATAGCGGTGGTCACGCCCTTATTGCTGGCGTAAATTATGGACAAGGATCCAGCCGTGAACATGCTGCACTTGCACCAAGATACTTAGGTCTAAAAGTGGTAGTGGTGAAAGATTTCGCACGTATTCATCTACAAAACTTAATTAACTTTGGTATTCTTCCGTTAACTTTTGTGAATGAAACAGATTTTGATTATCTATCGCAAGATGATATTTTAGAATTCCGTAATATCCACGAAACCATCCAAGTTACCGATACATTTGACATTAAGGTGAAAGGAACAGATCGTACAATTCCGGTACGACACGATTTAACGAAACGACACATCGATATTATTTTACAAGGCGGGATTATTAATTGGATCAAGCAAAAACAAAAATAATGTAGAAAGGAAGAATAACGATGGGTTCCCAACATATGAGATGTAAAGCCTGTGAAGGCACAGGGCTTTTGATGGATGATGAAGAGTGGCGCTATACTTGCTCAATATGTCATGGTGATGGATTTATTTCACGCTATGATTCAAAAGAAAACATGGACTTAATTGATGTGGATATCAATAAGCGGACACTCGAATAATGATATGACTTCTGTCCTCCCACTTACTTTCATTCCAAGAAAAGAGGATGGACATAACTAAATAGGTAGAACGAGAATCCGAACAATTTGAACGAAGTGCAGGCAAAAATAAATGACTCCTGTGGGTCGGCTAACTACGGTCACTTCCTGTAGCCAATACAGACACTTGATCGTCCTATCTTCGAAACTCACACGAGCTGAAGATCCACTGGGTGAAGTTTTTTCTTCACACAGTTAGCTAAAGTTCGCCCACGGAAAGCGAAGTATTTTGCCGAAGCGGTATGCATACTCGGGTTTTTCTATCTAATTACTCTTTTTAATTTGTTGATTTGTCTCGGTGCTAAAACGTCTGTAAGTCCAGAAAGCAGAGGGGGTGCCCCCTCTGCTCATAGTCTCATTTTATAAATTTGACGCATACTGCTTCTGGCGCGTTAATGTTTTTTTGTAGTAAACTTAATGTTCCTTTTTCTTGATCTCTTTCGAACAATACTAATGTTCCAGTTTCTTGATTGGCCGCTACGATAAATTGTCCGGTTGGATCCAGAACAAAGTCACGTGGCCAGTCTCCTTCTGTATGTGTCCATTCAATAAATTCAAGCGTATGATCCTCTTTAATCCGATATATCGCAATGGAATTGTGCCCTCTATTTCCTACATAAACAAATTTACCATCTGAGGAAAGATGAATCGCACTCCCCTGACTATTTTCTGTAAAGTCTTCTGGCAGAGTGGAAATGTATTGGACTTCTTCAAATGTCCCCTCATTTTCATGATATTTAAGCACAATTACTTCATTACTTAGCTCTGTCATCACATAAGCATATTGACCATCTGGGTGGAATGCAATATGACGTGGGCCACTTCCAGGTTTAACTGTTAATACACTTATTTCTTGGAGAACATCGCCATCCGGACGGTAAGTGGTAACTGTATCACTACCTAAGTCCACTACCACTACAAATTGTTCGTCTGGAGTAAATCCTGAAAAATGTAGGTGAGGTTTCTCTTGGCGCTCATGCGGACCATTTCCCTCATGCTCTACTGCATTTGGTGGCTCTATCGAACCATCTAGGTTCGTTGAAAATGCTTCTACTTTCTTCGTATGATAATTAGCTGCTACCACTAACTTATTACGATTATCTACACTGACATGACAAGGGGCTGAACCATCTGTTGACTGGCTATTTATTTTTTCTAATGTCCCGCGATCATCTGTAATCCTAAAAGCTGTAACACCGCCTTGATCTCCTTCTTTGGAAACAGCGTATACATATTGATTATCGTTACTAATTGTTAAGTATGTCGGGTTATCCAAATTAGCTGCAACGTCTATGTCGATTATTTTTTTTTCTACTGTATCCAATGTGAAACGATAAATACCCTGGCTTTCTTTTTTCGTGTAAGAACCAATATATCCTATGTATTGTCTCCCCATTAGCAAAAACCCTTTCTATTCGTAAAAATTGTTATCAATTTATTATAGCAAATATGAAACAGGAAAGAAAACTTGGCTACCGCCAAGTTTTCTTATCATCATATTGTTCTGTTTCTTCGCATTTGATAATATGCATATGCTCCAATACCGATTGAAGCAAGCATTGGTAAGATTCTTGTGCCTCTTCTCATCTGTATCCCTCCATTCATTTGGGGTACACTTCTATCTTTTACTTTTAACTAATTTCTAGCCGACACTATTTCAGGTTTTACTGGAATTTACTACCAATAAAAAGAAAGAACAAGATGAACAGACCGATTGTAAAAGGTAAAGTACCAATTAAGCTAAGACTCATCCCATTGTAGCCGCCAACTAATTCGTTACCAATTAAATAAATGACGACACCTACAGCACAACTTAAAAATCCCCACCAATAAGCAAGTTTCTTCCATAAACTGTAGACGGCACCAATGATAAATAAGCATAAAAATATCCAAGGTAAGACAACATATATAATGTAACTCATGTGATTCATCCTTTTATATTGACATTACTTCTATCATTATAAACCTAATTTGCCAAAGAAAAAACCAGAAACATTTAAGCTCCTGGTTTTAAGATATTTTCGTTAAGTTGATAGTGCCTTTTTAATAATTGTCTTGTTCTGAAAATACGCGTTTTAACGGTTGAACGACTAATTTTTAATGTTTTTGCTATTTGATCATCGTCTAATTCCATTTTAAATTTTAATTGAAACACATGCTTTAGCTTCTTACTTTTATTGATGCATTGCTCTAATTCATCCAATGTGGTTTTCCAGTTTATCTGGTCATCCACTTCATTAGAGGAACAAATTGCCAGCTCCTCGATTAAGTATGGACTTTCTAGCAAGCATGTTTGACGACGCTTTTCTTTCCGTAAAATATCGATTGCAGTTCTTGAGGTGACAGTTCGCAACCATGCCCCTAATTTATCAATCTTTTCAATATCTACTTGCTGTTTCATTACTTTGATCCATGACTCTTGGACAACATCTTCTGCTATTTGCTGATCTTTGACTACTTTGAGTGCTGTATAGTGCATCATTGACTGATACTGTTTAACTAATGCTTGATAAAAGTCGTCCGTGAACATTGATTACACCTCCCCCTCTTATTCAAAATACTCTGTAATATAACTTGGTAACTGATCCTCACGCACTTGATAAGCATCAATAAAATAATCATTAGTTGGTCCATAAAAACCAATTTCCCAACTACCTTCTGAATCACTGTTAAGATTAACTAATTCTTCTATTTGCTCTCTATCATTCACAATCATCCATTCGTTCAGATCAATATCTTCCATATAAGACAGTTCATAAAACACAGCTTCATTCTCAAGGGATCGAGTTATGGCAATCCTGCTTACATCATCTGAATTAATTGTAAGTCCCCGATCTAATTCTTCTTCTTCTAAAACATCCAATACCCTTGTATAACTATCTAATAAAGGCACGTAATAAAAATTGTCTGGTCCAAGCCCAAACTCAAGAGCTTTCATTTCGCGATTACCACTCTGAATCATTTCTACATAAGTAGCATCTAAGAAATCTTGCTTAAATGCATCCATGATTTTGGTAATTGTTTGCTGATCGGTAACTTGCTGCCTGCTATTATAACCAGATACGGCTACTGAATTTATCTGACTATTTTTGTCATACAACCAAAATAAACTTGATCGTTTATAATCTTCTGATTCCATTATTGGCTTTAAATAATGCGCTATTTCTTCTATTGACGGGATAAAATATTCCCGTGTCAGTTTATTCCCGTTGTCCAAATGATAGCTAATATCAATAGTCGTTGATTCATCAGTGTATTGGTGGTATCTATTTTGCCCTATATGATCATTTGCAATAATAAAATTATGGAGATCAAGCACATCTTGTATTAATTCTGAATCAGTAATATTTTGCTTACTTATTCTGTTTCCATCTGAATCATAATAGACACTATCATAAAGAAAATTTTCATTGGCAAAATAGATTCCTTCCACTTCATCCTTACTAGGAACCTTGGTTTCAAAGCCGTACCAATCGAAAATTACCGATACTATTAAAAACAAAGAAATGCCAATATAGATCATAAAACCTTTCCACTGATCAAACACCCGCCAAGTTTTTTGCAGGAGCATTTCTGCTAACAAATAGCCAAGCAATGCACCACATATATAACCAAAGACAATCCAACCTACATATAATCCTTGTGCAAGACCAAAGTAGGTGCCACCTAGCAACATAAAACAAAAGGTTACGCCAAATTTAAAAATTGGCTTTATTACCGGAAATGTAATGGTTTGATTTGCTGATTCCATATGACGTGCCTGATAAAGTACTAACGAAATACCTATTAAAGCAATGGAAAGCAACCAGTAATACCAAGTGACGATTTCTAGATTACTTTGCGTGGATAATTCAAAAATCCAATAAATTGGTGATACATGTAAAAAATAAGACATTACGATCGAATCAGGACTAAATCCAACTAGCAGCATTCTTAAATTTTCCATCACTAATAAAGAGATACCGTAAGGGAAAATAAGAATAATATAACTTAAAGCACCTTGGACAACTGAAATACCGGTAAACATACCAATAAGGAACGTAAGTGAATAGATAAAAGTTGTAAATGTTAAGGTATCATAGAACCATTTCCAAATATCCTCATGTTGATACATAAAATCCACATTGATTAATCCATACATGACAAAAAGAATAAAACTAGTAAGAAGTACAGGAATCAAAATCATCAAGTAACCTACTGTAAATTGATGAAAAAACAATTGTGACCGTTTTAATGGTAGACTGTGGATAAAATCTGTGGAGCCTTTCATATGCATATAACGACAGGCATACATAGCCGCTAAAACAGGAACAATTAAAATAAGTATACTTTGTACTGGACCATTTATATGAAAGAGACCATCTACATACTCTTGATAATGGTTTACATCACCCGGATCATTTCTCGTTTTCACCATAATAACTTTTAATGGTAATAGGAAAAGAAGGGCGAGAAAATAGCCTATTCCAATCCAACCGAAAGATCGGAAAGCTTGCTTCCATAATTCTTTTTTAAAGTAAGATGTTTTCGATGGCATAGCCTACACCCTCCATTTCATAAACGAATATTTCCTCCAAGGTTAAAGGTAAAATATCAAACACAACTGGATTATATTGTTCGATAACCGCTTCTACTTGCTTATAATCACCACGGATAATACAGAGATATACACTGCCGCGCTTTTCTTCATGAAGTATATTTAGCCCTTCAAATTGTGTTGGATTTACTTCTTGTTTAAAAGCAAGCTGTACTTTATGAATATCAGATTTGAGCTCATCCAGGTCTTTTTCTAACAACAATTTTCCTCGATGAAGAATCCCGACTGCATCGCAAATATCTTCTACTTCTTTTAAATTATGAGAGGAAACTAGTACCGTCATTTCCCGTTCTGCAACATCTTGAATGATCCAAGATTTAATTTTACGGCGAATAACAGGATCTAGGCCATCAAACGGTTCATCAAGAATAAGATAATCAGGCATTGCACATAACGAAAGCCAGAATGCGACTTGACGCTGCATTCCTTTTGAAAAACGTTGGATTTTGCGATCGGCATCTAAGTCTAATAAATGCTGCATTTGCTGAAATCGTTCTTGATTCCACTTTGGATAGATATCCATATAGAAGTTAGCCATTTGTTTCACTGTATAATGAGAGAAAAAGAACAACGCATCGGGAATGAATATCATTCTTTCCTTTAATTCTACATTTTCGAATATCGGTTTCCTTTCTAGCTCTACCGCTCCTTCATTTTGCTTAATGATACCTGCAATAGTCTTCAACAAAGTTGTTTTACCCGCACCATTCGATCCTAGTAGACCGTAAATAGAGCCTTTTTGTATTTTTAGGCTTACATCATGAAGTACCACTTCTTTTTCAAATTTTTTAACTATGTTTTGAACTTGAATCATCGTCATCCCCCCTTGTTACAGATTGTTCTACTTCTCTCATCAATTTCTCTAACTCTTCAACGGTTACACCTAAAAACAATGCCTCTGCTATTTGCTTTCTCAGATGTTCAATTACCTTTTTCTTTTCAACTGAATTATCGGTCGTCATAACATGATTCACGAAACTTCCCTTCCCTTTCACCGAATATATATATCCCTGTGCCTCTAACTCACGATACGCCTTTTGGATCGTGTTTGGATTAATCGACAGTTGCTGAGCAAGTACACGTACAGAGGGTAACTGCTCGTCTTTTTCCAATACATTATTAATGATCAACTGCTTCAGTCGATCTACTAACTGCTCATAAATAGGCTTTCTACTACGTAAATCCAACTCAAACATAACAACCTCCCTTTCTAGTGTATGAACTGTATTAATTGTATTAACTGTATTAATATATTTAGTACAGTTATATTATATACTTAAAATGTGAAAATGCAAGAGGAATTTATTCCAATTTTCCCAACTATTTAATTTAAAAAAGCTATGTATCTCTTTGTTGAGATACATAGCTTCTTTAATTAGATAGTTTATTTTGATACCACTCTTTTGCTGCTTCTGCTTCAGTCTGGGTTAATTGATGACCATTGTTTTCCCAGTGAACCTCCACATCAGCACCATTTTCTTTTAAAATTTCTTCTAACTCTATAGACTCCTGCTCTGTACATAATGGGTCATTCCGACCAGCTGTTATTAATACTTTTACTCCTGCAAGGTCAGGAAGTTCGATACCTCTTCTAGGAACCATTGGATGGTGTAGCACAGCAGCACTTAACGCATCTTGATAATGGAATAATAAACTGCCTGCAATATTAGCTCCATTAGAATACCCGACTGCAATTACATAATTACGATCAAAGCCATATTCCTCCGCTGCCTCATCTAAAAATTCATGAAGCTCTTTCGTACGTAATATCAGGTCCTCTTCGTCAAATACTCCTTCTGCTAATCGTTTGAAAAATCGTGACATTCCATTTTCTGAGACATTTCCACGTACACTTAAAATGTTTGCATCTAAATCGATAATATTTGCTAATGGTAGCAAATCCGTTTCCGTTCCCCCTGTACCATGCAACAGAAGCAAAGTAGGCCCTTGTAAGCTTTTGCCTTTCTTAAAAATATGTTTCATTTTACCATCCTTCCCCATTATCTCAGCTTCAAAATATGTTTAGCTAATTAAATTATATTCAGTTTAAGTAATGAAGGGTTCTTCTGTCAATTAGCTTGCCTTGACACTGTTTGAATACTACAATAAAGATTAGGAGTGGAATCAATGACCTATTTACCTTTTTTTTTAAATTTACAAAACAAACAAATCGTGATAATTGGAGGCGGAAAAGTAGCTGAACGAAGGGTTCTGCGCTTGCTTCCATTTAAGGACAACACCACAATTGTTAGTCCCAGCTTAACAGAGTCACTACATCAACTTATCCAGCTACATAACATCAAGTGGATCCAGACAAAATGTCACCTTGATCACTTTCAGGCGGCAGATCTCATTATAATTGCGACAAATGACTCTATCACAAATGAATATGTAAGGAAGAATGCTCCATCATCTGCCTGGATAAATGCCGCACATCAAGCTGAAGCTGGTAATATTCACTTCCCTATTACCATTCAGAAGGGAAAATTACAGATCGCTATCTCTACTGGCGGAGCAAGTCCAATTTTAGCTAAAAAGTTAAAAAAATCTATCGAAAAAGAGCTACCAAATCATTATGAACAATATATCGACTTTTTGTTCGAAGCTAGACAATTAATTAAACAGTTAAACCTCTCTGCTACCACCAGAAATGAATTATTACATGAAATTGTAGAAAATCCGCTCTATTCCCGAAAAGAACAGCTAGCTTGGTTTGAAAAAGTAAAAAGCCAAGGGTGAGCGATATTTACCTCTCATCCTTGGCTTTTTGGAATTCTTGTAACTTCCGCATTGCACGACCAGTTTTTATTTGTTCTGTTGCTATCTCAATCCCCTCCTCAATCGAATCGGTAACCTTAAATAAATAATAGCGTAAGCCAGCATTTAATAAGATTTGATAATAATAATACTGGTGTTCCTGTTTTGCTTCACCGGAAAAAATAGAATGAATAATAGCTGCTTGTTCATTAGCAGACAATTTAATAGACTTATCAAATTCTTTAACTTCTAACCTATATTCTTTCGGTTTGACGATAAAAGAATGTAATCCTTCAGGCGTCCAGTCAAACACAAAGCTATTACGATGTACTGGTACATCTTCAGAACCTTCCATGCCTTGAACAATATATACATGATGGTAATCCAAATGGCTAAAGACGCCTTCTAGCTTGTTAATGGCCGTCCGATGAAATGCTCCTAACATTACATTCTTTGCTTGTGAAATATTAATTAGCTTCTCTACTGTGTTGAATAATGTTCGAACGCCAATCTCCTCACGAATCATTCGTAACATAGCGAGTGGAGGACTGTATTGTTCTGTATCGACAAAAGCTATATTGCTATCCACCAATGTTTTGGCTACTTGTTCACGTTCGTTATCCACCACCACTCCTAATTCCGCAAAAATTGTTTTTAAAGATGTTCCATATTTTGGTGGTAACGTGTCACTTGCTGAAAGAAATACCGGTATACCGTAATCTGCTAATAATAAAGAAACAGGAATGGTTGCTGCAAAGGAATTCCGACCATTATAAGGTCCGGCAAAGTCTATTGTCTTTGCTCTGATTTCTTCTGATAAATCTAGTTGGTCTGTATATCTTTGTAAACTATGAATAAATGCCAACAACTCGTCAGGCGTCTCCGTTTTTATTCTTTCAGCAACCAAATAAGCAGCAATTTGTGCAGTTGTAGCTTTTTGGGAAAAAATGCTTTCGGCAACCTCCAGTGTCTGTTGATAATTTAAATCCTTTGCACCTTTTTTTCCTCTAGCTACTTCTTTCAGCCATTGTTGCATTTCGATTCGCTCCCTCTCTGGCTTCTTCCACTCTTTCCGTCAATACCTCCACTACATTCGGATGATGTCCTAAATATTCGGCAAGTAATATTCTTTGACCTTCTCTTAACTCTATCGAGCCAATATACTCTTTCATCCCCTTATCTAGTAATCCGGTAAAAAGCAGATATGGCAGGACTAGAACAGACTTACCTTGCTTCACTTTTTCCAGTAAAAAAGGTTCGAATTTTGGTTTACTAGCTGCTAAAAAACATTTTTCTACAGTATTATCAGGAAAATGAGTTCGTAACATACTGACAATTCTTTCCGTATCATTGACTGCTGAAATATCACTGCTTCCTCGACCTACAAGTAATAAATCGATCCCTTCCAGATTGTTCGTACATGCTTTTATTCGATCTGTTAAAATATTGATCATTTTTTTATCTACTTCAATTGCACGTCCATAAACAAACTCTACCCCTGGGTGTTTATTCTTTTCTTTTTCGATCATGTCAGGAATATCCTTTTTTGCATGGCCTGCTGTCAGTAAAAGGACCGGCATAATGTATACCTTGGTCGCACCTTTTTCAACTACTTTATGAACGGTTGTGGCTAAATTAGGATCTTGTAATTCCAAAAAACAAGTCTCCTGAATGGTTATCGGAACATTCTTTTTTACTTGATTGATTAGTGCGAAAGACTCTAATTTGGATTCTTCCAGCCTACTTCCATGGCAAATATAGACGACGGCTTCCATTATTCTTCACTCCTAAAATACTTCTAAAGCAGAAATAGTCTCTTGCTCTTGCATTCTATCTTTTAAGTATTGTAGTTTTTCCCTTACTTTCACTACTTCTCCTATAATAATCATCGCTGGATTTTGCACTTGATACTGCTCTACAAGCGCTACAATATTCTGTAATGTCCCTGCAACGACCTGTTGATTAGCGGTAGTCGCCTCTTGAATGATTGCAATCGGTGTTTGCGATGATTTTCCAGCATTAATTAATTTTTCGGTAAGAAAAGCAAGATTACTCATTCCCATATATATGGCTAACGTATCTACCGATTTAGCTAAATAATCCCATTGTATATCAGATGGTTCACCATTTTTACAATGACCTGTTACCACTGCAAAAGAACGACCTAATTCTCGATGAGTAATCGGAATATCTGCATATGCAGGTGCTGCAATTCCTGAAGTAATACCTGGTATCACTTCATAAAGTATACCATTTCTCACCAGAGCTTCTGCTTCCTCAGCACCTCGGCCAAATACGAAGGGGTCGCCTCCTTTTAAGCGTACTACAATTTGCTTCTTTTTTCCATATTTGATGAGTAAATGATTAATTGTTTCCTGCTTCATAAAATGTAATTTAGGTAATTTCCCACAATAGATAAGATCTGCTTCTGGTTTCGCTTCATTTAATAATTCCTGGTTAACGAGTCGGTCATATAAAATAACGTCTGCTTGCTGGATAACTTTTAATGCTTTCACCGTAATCAAGTCTGGGTCTCCCGGACCTGCCCCAACCAAGTATACCTTCCCCATTTGTTTTCCCTCCGATATTATAATTGCTAGCCTAATGTTCATTAGTTAGTAGATAACTACTGCAAAACTATTGACTTCTTTTCATTTATTCTATGAGATAACTGGAATAGCGCTTCGGCAAAACACTTCGCCTTCCGCAGCGTTGAACTTACACTCAACTCCAAAAGAACGGAAGAAAGTAAAAGCTTATGAAAGTTATTTCACAGTTGCTAGCTATTTGTTTTGTACAATTATTAATTTATTAGAAAAGCCATGTATTTGTACATGGCTTTTCCGTAAGGTATTATTCAGGAATTTCTACATATACTTGATTATCTTCAATAGTAGTTTTGTAGGTCTGTACACAGCCTTCATCTGGCGCTTGCACTAATCCGTCTGTTACATTGATCTTCCAGTCATGTAACGGACAGAAGACATGCTCACCACTTACCATTCCTTCGGAAAGTACCCCGCCACGGTGGGGGCATTTATTTTCAATTGCTTTTACTTTTCCATTGGATAAGCGAAATACAGCAATTTCTTTATCGCGTACAACAACAGCTTTTCCTAAACTCACAGGTAAATCTTGGTAATTTCCGATTAGTACTTTCCTTACTGTTTGTTCCATTTTGCTTCCCCCATCCATTATTTTGCCGTCACTTTTTGATATAAGTCTTTCAGTGTAGTTTCACTTTCCAGCACCTCACTCCAAGGCTCTTTATAAACACCAAGCGCTTCATCCATCCGTTCATTTAGTTCTTTTCGCAACTGGTCATTGTTTACAACCTCTTGGATATGCTCAATACCGACTCGTTCCACATAATGCGAGGTCCTTTCCAAGTAACTAGCATTCTCACGATAATATTGTAAAAATGCTGCCGTATACTCTAGTACTTCCTCTTGTGTTTTCACTTTTACGAGTAAATCAGCTTTACGCAATTCAGTACCACCGTTACCTCCAACATATACTTCCCATACACCATCTAACCCAACAACCCCTACATCTTTAATTCCACCTTCCGCACAGTTACGTGGGCAGGCAGATACTCCCATTTTCACTTTATGTGGTGTGTTTAATCCTTCAAATTTTTTCTCTAATTGAATTCCCATCCCTGTAGAATCCTGCGTTCCAAATCGGCAAAACTCAGCACCAACACAAGTTTTAACGGTACGTACTGATTTACCGTATGCATATCCTGATGGCATACCTAAGTCTTTCCAAACATTCGGTAAATCTTCTTTTTTCACTCCTAATAAGTCAATGCGTTGACCACCTGTTAATTTGATCATACCAACTTCATATTTCTCTGCCACATCTGCAATCGTACGTAAGTCTTCTGCATTTGTGACACCGCCATACATTCTTGGTACCACAGAATAAGTACCATCTTTCTGAATATTTGCATGTAAACGTTCATTAACAAAGCGTGATTCTCGCTCATCCTCGTGTTCTTTCGGATAAATCATACCTAAGTAGTAGTTAAGAGCAGGTTTACATTTAGAGCAACCCTCTTCTGTTTTCCACTCTAATACGTTCATTACTTCTTTAGTATGTGTCAACCCTTTTTCTTTAATGTTTGCCACCACTTCATCACGAGAAAGATCTGTACAAGCACAAATAGTTTCTTTTGTATCTATTTCATATTCATCACCTAATGTATCTGTTAATAATTCGGATACTAGATTCTTACACGTTCCACACGAACGCGAAGCATTTGTTGCACCTTTCACCTCTTCAATGGAAGTTAATCCATCTTGTTTAATTGCTTGGACAATTTCACCTTTTGATACACCATTACAACCACATATAATTTCTTCATCACTTAATGAAGCAACAAGACTTTCTCCGTCATCCGTACCTTGCTGAGTTTCTAAATACTCTTCTATATTTGCTCCTTTCGTTATTAAACTCTTTAATTTCGTTCCTTCTTTTGTATCCCCGAACAAGACAGCACCTATTACTGTATCATCTTGTACGACGATTTTCTTATAGGTGTTTTGCCATTCATCAAAAACTTTAATCGCTTTTGTCTCAGTTGATTCATTAATCACTCCTGAGGAGAACACATCGACACCAGAAACTTTTAACTGTGTAGATAAAACGGAGCCTTTATATCCTTGATGATTCATACCACAAATTTGTTTCGCCAATGCTTGGCCCTGTTCATATAAAGGAGCAACAAGACCATACACCATTCCGTTATGCTCCGCACATTCTCCAACGGCATATATATTTGGCACACTTGTTTCCATATGATCATTCACCACAATACCTCGATTAACCTCAATTCCTGACTCCTGTGCAAGTGCAACGTTTGGCCTGATCCCAACTGCCATCACTACTAAGTCAGCAGGAATGGCACCACCATCTTTAAATTTCAAGCCAGTTACACGTTTTTTACCTGTAATTTCAGCTGTTTGCTTTTCAAGATAAAAATTCATCCCTTGTGCTTCTAATTCCTTCTGTAATAGTTCACCAGCCGCACGATCTAACTGTCGTTCCATTAAATAGTCAGAAATATGGATAACATCTACTTCCATACCTAAATTTAACAAACCTCGTGCAGCCTCCAAACCTAGTAAACCACCACCGATTACAGCTGCTCTTTTGTAGTTTTTTGAGGCATCTATCATTTTCTCACAATCTTCTATATCACGAAATGCTGTTACTCCTTCTTTGTCTGCACCAGGAAGCGGTAGCATAAATGGATTTGAACCAGTAGCAATTATCAATTTATCATAAGGGGTTTCTTTCCCTTTATCGGTATAAACTATTTGATTATCTTTATCAATTTTTGTAACTGTTTCTCCTGGATAAAGCAGAATATCATTATCTTCATACCATTGCCATTCATTCAAGGTAATATCTTTAATTTCGGTATCCCCTTGTAACACTTTCGATAATTGAATACGGTTATAATTTGGATATGGCTCTTTACCGAATACAGTTATAGTAAACTGATCAGGTAACAATTTTAAAATTTCCTCAATCGCTCGGATACCTGCCATCCCATTCCCAATTAATACCAACTTTTTCTTCTCCATTTTTGCATCCCCCAATTAGTTTGGAAATTTAACTTAAATACATCGTACACGGGTGCTTTAGAAGATTCTAATTAGTTGTTAACTTTTCTTACATGTTTTTTCTGAAAATGAAAATATTTTCCGGAAAAAGAGCGTTATATTTTCTGACAGAGAAAAGGAAATCGAAGAAACCGCATGATATTCTTCATTTGATGCTAGGTGATCTAGTTTCGAGTTGGGAGGATCTCATTAAATGAAAAAACAGCACCTCGTTATGATTGGAAACGGAATGGCTGGAATAAAGACCATTGAATCTTTGTTAAAAGCAAATAATCAATTATATAAAATAACAATTTTCGGTTCAGAACCTTATACCAACTACAGTCGTATAATGTTGTCATCAGTTTTACAAGGTGATGTTACGTTTGATGATATTTTAATTAATGATTGGAAATGGTATGAAGATAATCATATTACTTTATATCCGAATGAAACGGTCATAGAAATAAATGGCCAAAAACAGACTATTTCAACAGATAAATCTAGAACGGTGCGTTATGACCGGCTTATTATTGCTACTGGATCTAATCCGTTTATTTTACCGCTCCCTGGTGTCGATAAAGAAGGCGTGATGACCTTTAGAACAATTGACGATTGTAAAAAAATGATCGAAGCTGCAAAACATTATAAAAAAGCAGCTGTAATCGGTGGTGGCTTGCTTGGGCTGGAAGCAGCACGAGGGTTACTTAATTTAGGTATGGATGTGAATGTCATTCACCTTGGAAATCGTCTTTTAAACCAGCAATTAGACGCTAAAGCAGCGTATTTATTAAAAAAAGAGCTGGAACGACAGGGAATGAACTTCTACTTAGAAAAAGAAACATCAGAAATTTATGGAGACAAAACTGTTGAAGGTTTACGTTTTAAAGATGGTACATCCATTGACGCAGATCTCGTAATAATGGCAGTTGGGATCAAGCCAAATACAGTACTAGCACAAGAGTCAGGAATTGAGGTTAATCGAGGTATTGTGGTGAATGATCACATGGAAACAAGTGTGCCTAATATATATGCCGTTGGGGAATGTGCGGAGCATAACGGAAGAGTATATGGACTAGTAAAGCCTTTATACGAACAGGCAGAAGTGCTAGGTAAAAGGTTAGCAAATCAAGATTCCAGTTATACTGGGTCAACTTTATATACCCAACTGAAAATTTCAGGAATTAACCTCTTCTCTGTTGGTAAAACGGAAGAAGATAATCAAACCAAAGCAATTTACTCCTATGATGAAATTGGTGAATCCTATAAAAAAGTTTTATTTAAAGATGACAAAGCAATCGGTGCAGTACTATATGGGGACATCTCTTTAAGCGGCAACCTATTAGACATCATTAAAAAACAAAAATTCATTCCAGATCAACGGAAAGCAGAATTATTACAAGCAGTCAAAATAGAAGAATCATATGCAGCTACCCTTCCAAGAAATGAACACATATGTACCTGTAACAGTGTTACAAAATCTTGCATTATAGAAAATGTACTGGAGAAAAATCTACGTACAGTAAAGGATGTAAAAGAGCATACAAAAGCTTCTAGTAGTTGTGGGGGTTGCAAACCTATTGTACAAGAATTGTTAGACTATATTCATAGTAGTTATTTTCATGAAACAGTGAAAGATAATCGTTTCTGCTCATGTACTTTGTTAACGGAAGATGAAGTTATCCGTTCTATTCAACAGGAAAAATTAACATCGATTGAGATGATAATGGAAGCATTGAAATGGAATAATTCATCTGGATGCTCTAAATGTAAACCTGCTCTCCAATATTATTTGGAGATGATTCATCCAGAACATTTTGCACAACAAGATTTCTTTTATTTAGATCACAAAACGAATGCTTTTCGCGAAAAGGACGGTACATTTACGATTATTCCACAATTATATAGCGCAAAAATAACAGCAGAACAGTTCAAACGTATTAGTAATGTTCTAATAGATTTTAATATTAGTAACATATCGATCACTAGTGATCAGCGTCTTAAAATAAGTGATATTCAGGAAAATGAACTAATAGCAATATGTAATGCCTTAAATATGACATTACATAGTTATCATCCTTCCTTACTCCGAAGTGTTCAAATACCTGATTGTAATTGTGTAAGTAATAAGCGAGCACTTCATTCATTGGTAGAAAAAATAGAACGACAAACAGAATTTATCAACTTACCTACATCTCTTATAGTGAAAGCATTTTGTTGTAAAAAGAAGCTATCGGAGCATTATTTTGATCTTGCTTTACTACAAACAACTAATAACTGGGAGATAATCACTAATCAAGGCATTTTATATGCGACAGTAAATCTAGAGGAAGCACAAAATATATTCCTTTCTTTTATCCAATATTATCGACGTTCAGCAAATTATAATGAAAAGATCTCACAATGGATAGAAAGAGTTGGAATCGTTCATATTCGAGAGGTTCTCTTTAACGAAGAAATTCAACAAATGCTGAAGACGGATTTAAACAATGATCAAACAAGTCGCAAATATTCGATCATTCGTCATCTCCAATTATAAGCAGATTATTGATCCGTTAATCATTTTTGTTGGTAGAAGCTAAGCTAAGAATTTCGCCAAAGTTTTTGTGAAGGAAAGGAAGAAAATGATGACTGAATTAATGCTCAAATATTTTCGAGACAAACAACAGAAAGTACAATCCGAGAAAATTTATGATACACAATGTCCATATTGCAGTATGCAATGCAAGATGCAATTGATCGAACAGAAAATCGTATCAAGAAAGAAACAAAAAACAATCGGTAAAGATAATCCTACCTCACAAGGAAGGCTATGTGTAAAGGGAATGAACGCCCATCAACACGCCCTTCATCATGATCGCTTAAAACAACCTATGCGCCAAGTTAATGGTGAATTCGTTCCTATCACCTGGGATGAAGCATATCAAATGATTCAGGAACAGTTTGAACAAATACAACATACAGATGGAAAACATGCATTATCTGTTTACGGGAGTGCTTCTGTTACCAATGAAGAAGCCTACTTATTAGGAAAGTTTGCTCGTGTTGCCCTCGAAACCAGACACATTGACTATAATGGTAGACTTTGTATGGCTTCTGCAGCAACCGGAGCCAATCTGACATTTGGCATTGACAGAGGTTTTACTAACACACTGCATGAAATACCCAATACGAGATGTATAATATTAGCTGGTACCAATATCGCAGAATGCCAACCAACGATTATGCCTTATTTTGAAAAAGCAAAAGAAAATGGTGCCTATATTATCGCGATTGACCCCCGAGAAACTAGCACGACTAAGTTAGCAGATCTGCATATTAAAAATATACCCGGTACGGATGTCGCCATTGCTAATGGTGTGTTAAAAATATTGATAGATTTAGACTTGATTGATTATGATTTTATTGAACAACGAACAGAAGATTTTGAAGTAGTAAGAGAGTACATCCAAACGATCAATTTAGATGATGTTTCCAATACAACAGGGGTTTCCTTAGACGATTTATATCAGATGGCACTTGTATTCGGTCGTGAATCATCAGGGATGATCTTTACTGCTCGCGGTATTGAACAACAAATCAATGGTACAGAAACTGTTCGTAGCTTCTTAAATTTATTACTAGCTACCGGTAAAATAGGGAAGCTTAATTCGGGATACGGAGCCATTACAGGACAAGGAAATGGTCAAGGAGCTAGAGAACATGGTCAAAAAGCTGATCAGCTTCCTGGTTACCGTCTAATCGAAAATCCTAAGGATCGCCAATATATTGCAAATGTTTGGGGAATTGAAGAAAAAAGACTGCCACAAAAGGGTGTTTCTGCTTATGAAATGTTTGAAAAAATATTAGCCGGTGACATTACCAGTATGTTTGTCATGTGTTCCAATCCGATAGTCTCCAATCCAAATGCCAACCTCGTCAAAAAAGCATTACAAAAGTTAAAATTCCTTGTTGTTGCTGATTTATTTATATCTGAAACAGCAAAACTCGCAGATCTAGTCTTACCAGCTACTTCTTATTTAGAGGACGAAGGCACTTTAACGAATGTCGAGGGACGAGTAATGCTACGAGAAGCTAGTTATCCTATTCAAGGAGAAGCAAAACACGATTGGCAAATTCTCTGTGATATTGCCAAAAGATTAGGCAAGGGGAAATATTTTCATTTTCATAGTGCAGAGGAGATTTTTGAAGAGCTTCGGATAGCGAGTAAAGGCGGGAAAGCTGACTATTCTGGTATTACCTATCAGAGATTACGCCAAGAACAAGGAATTCTTTGGCCATGTCCTTCTACAGATCATGGAGGAACTGACCGATTGTTTGAAGATTCTTTCGCCCATGAAAACGGGAAAGCAAAAATGGCTGTCATTCCCTTCCAAAGTATTAAAAACAAACCTACGATAACACATGAATATCCATTATATTTGACTACTGGTAGGGTAATGAGCCACTATTTAACTGGTGAACAAACAAGGAAAAGTCCATCATTGGCAGCCAGAGATTTTGAGGCTTTCTTAGAAATCCACCCGCAAACAGCAGAGAAATACGGAATTGAAGCTGACTCCCTCGTTCGGGTTACCTCTGAAAAAGGTTGGATTATTGTTAGATCCAGATTATCAACAGCTATTCGAAAAGACACCGTTTTTGTTCCTTTTCATTGGACTGAAAAACAAAATGTTAATCTACTTGTGTCAGATCAGCTAGATCCGTATTGCCGAATGCCAGGTTTTAAGATGAGTGTAGTTAGACTAAGTCCTATGAATTGATTAACAACAATTCTTTCAATAGTATGTCCCCTAACCCACATACAAACAAAATAAAGATTGCCAAGCAGCACATTATAGCTATATCTTTCCTAACCGAAAATTGCCAACGTTCCTTTTTGTTAAAGAACGTCGGCAATTTTATTTTTTCTAGTAATGTAAAAGTTTTTAACTTATTAACTCTCTCTATATTGTAAGCACTTATTTATTGAACAGATTTATGCCCAAATTGATCATTTTCTGTTTTCTTATAGATTCAAACCAGGCTTGACAATCAGTTGCCACCACACTATTAAACTAATAATAATTGCAATAAAAACGATCTGACTTTTCACCGCATATGGTAAATTGTTAGGAATAAACTTTAATGCCAGACTAACTACAAGGCCTATAACAACCATAAAAATCACGGCATATATCAGCAGTCCTAAAAAATTATCTACAGGTAAAGTCATAGCTTCTACTATAATATCCACATCTACACCTCATTACCACGAAAAACATCTTTCATCTTTATACTTTTCTTTGTCAATACTATCATACAATATTTTCCCTATTATGAAAGTATTTTTTTCTCGAATTTTATTAAATATGTAGATGGACCGCACTTTTAACATGCTGAAGTCCATTATTTCTTTTTCTTCAAATGCTCTCTCTATCTAATTCACGTTTAATATTTTCCCTAATATTCATAGGGCGTAATACTCATACTTCCGTGAACAGATACATAAGCAATGAGCTTAGCTTTCGTTACAACATCGGTATACCATCGAGCTAAAGTAACCTCCATCCTGGTGGTATTCTCCAGAAATAAAAAGCTGTGTTTAAAGTTAGGGACCATTTACGTTGGTACCACCCTAATTTAAAGCACAGCTTTACACTTAAATTAATAACGGCTAAAACGGCTGTGTTTTTACACACATAGCTCATAGGCAGGTTCATTTGAATATCTTTAGGAACTTCTCCATCACTTGTTCCCTCTCTGTTAAAAGTTCATTCAAATTACCAAGCTTAATCAACGCAACTATCTGATTGTTAATTTATCATATTTTATAGGTTTTTTCTAAAAAAAGCAAGGTCACCTTTTAGCGATAGACTTGATCTATTTTAGTGTATTCTTCATCTGTCAACATGATATCTAACGTTTTCAAATTATCCTTCACTTGACTTGATCGTTTAGCACCCGGAATAATTGCGTCAATTAATGGATTCTTCAAATACCAAGCAAGTACTAAGTGAGCTGTTTCCACACTTTTATCTGCGGCAATCTGTTTTACTGTTTCAATTCGATCCAGTTCTCGTTCAAAACGTTCTCCTTTAAAAAAGTCCATGTTTTTACGCAAATCATTAAACTGATCACCTTTTTTATATTTTCCAGCTAATAAGCCTGCTGCAAGTGGAAAATAGGGAACAAATGAAATCTCTTGATCCTTCAAATAAGGAAAAAGTTCTTTTTCTGCCTGACGGTTGATTAAGTTATATTCCCCTTGAAAAACATCGACATATCCATCTTTATTCGCTTCTTTTAACTGTTCAAGAGAGAAATTGGATACACCTATCGATCTTATTTTCCCCTGCTCTTTTAACTGATACAATGCACCAATGGCTTCGTCTTTTGGCGTTTTTTTATCAGGAAAATGAATATAGAATAGATCGATATAATCTGTTTGCAATCGATTCAGGCTCTCTTCTACTGTCTGCTTTAAAAAATGGGGGGAATTATCCATAACCATCTCATCGCCTACAGGATGATGAGCACCTTTTGTTGCCAGAACAACCTCATTTCTTTTCCCAGTTTCTTTTAACACTTGTCCAATCAATTCTTCAGATCTACCAGGACCATAGATATATGCTGTATCAAAGAAATTAATTCCTTCATCAATTGCCGTACGAATTAACTCTTTTCCCGTTTCTTCATTTAAATTAGGATATAAATTATGTCCTCCAACTGCATTTGTTCCTAAACCGATTGGATTGACATATAAATCTGTCTTCCCTAATTGAACGTTTGCCACTATAAGCCCTCCAATTATTGTTGTAATTCTTTAATCACGGCCTCAGGTTTTTCACCTCTTAACCCTTGTAACATATTTTTTGCTGCGAATAATTTCATTTTTTCTCGTGTCTCTGTAGTTGCTGACCCAATATGTGGTAAAGTAACAACATTGTCCATTTTCAATAGTGGATTTTTTGGATCTATAGGTTCTTGCTCAAATACATCCAATCCTGCACCGGCAATTTGTTTATCTTGCAGAGATTGAATCATTGCTGCTTCATCCACTACTTTACCTCTTGATGCATTGATAAAAAAGCAAGAGTTTTTCATTTTGTCAAAGGCTTCTCCATCTATTAAGTGAACAGTTTCTTTCGTTAATGGTGTCATCAATAAAATAAAATCAGATTCTTTTAGCAAAGAATCAAAATCCTGATATGTAACGCCTAGTTCTTTTTCGACCTTTTCCTTACGCGAACGATTGTAATAGGTAACATCCATTTCAAACCCTAATTTGGCTCTTCTGGCAACCTTTTCACCGATCCTGCCCATTCCAATGATTCCGAGTTTCTTATGGTGTACATTATGACCAAACAATGGTTCATCCACTGCTTTGTCCCATTTTCCTTGCTTGACATATTGATCTAACTCAGTAATTCTTCTTGCACTGCTAAGGATCAATCCAAATATAAGGTCTGCCACCGTTTCATCTAATACGTATGGCGTATGTGTAGCAATTACTTGATTACGCTTTAACGCATCGACATCAAAATTGTCATAACCAACCGAGATGTTACTCACTACTTCTAGTTGACCGGCTTGTTGAAGTAATTCCTCATCAATGCGGTCTTTAGCTGTTATCAATCCATGAAAATTACCTATTGTGTTAATAAGTTGCTCTCTGGGCATTTGTTCTGCACGATCCCATATTGTCAATTCTACATGTTCCTGCAAATATTGTTTTACTGATTCGGGAATTGGTTCGGTGACTAATACTCTTTTTTGCATAGGTACCTCCTTTAATTTACCAGTTAACCCTATAATAGCACGAACTATTTGAATAATCGAAAAATCCGCATGCAACAAAGTAGTATTACAGTGAAAATAAAAAGGGCAAAAAATCGCTTTTCTGCTGGGTCTTCGAATTATGCTATTCCCACCGGAGTCTACGTATTCGGCCTACGCTAGTTATAATGTTAATTATTGAAAGAATAAAAATACAGGAATTATATCTTTGGGACTTCTGTTACTTAATCAGAACACTACAACGAGCTGCGGAAAAGTGCGACACTCCTGTGGGAAAGGCGCGAACTGAAGATCCACTTGGTGAAGCGCTCTTCTTTACCAAGTTAGCTGAAGCCGTGCCCACGGAGGGAGTATTTTTCCGGAGCGTGGAACTTACACTCAACTCAAAAGAATGAAAGACAGCAAATCTTAAGAAAGTTATTTCGCAGTTTATGTATTTTGCTCAATAAAATTTCTCTGAGTAACCTTTTCCTAGCGTTCTGATCGCATTTCCATGATGATACCCGCTGTTTCTTCAATTGATTTATCGGAGACATTAATGACTGGACAATCAAGTGTTTTCATTAACTCACTTGCTGTTTTTAATTCTCGTTTAATTTGATCCATGGAAGCATATTTGGATTGCGCTGGTAATCCTAATGTTTTTAAACGTTCTGACCTTATTTTTAATAGATGGCCGGGATTAATGGTCAATCCGACAATCATACGATCTGCTGGTTGGAATAATTCTTCCGGGGCTTCCATATCAGGTAAAATAGGGAGATTGGCAGTTTTAATTCCTTTATGCGCTAAAAAAATGCTTAATGGTGTTTTGGAAGTTCTTGAAACTCCAATCAATACGACATCAGCCAATATTAATCCTTTTACATCCTTGCCATCATCGTATTTCACCGCAAATTCCACAGCTTCTATTCTCTTAAAATATTCTTCATCTAACACCTGGCGCTGACCAGGCTCTGGTTTCGGGTTACCATTAAAGGTGTCGATATATGCTTGCATCATCGGCCCCATTACATCCACCGCTCGGATATCATAACGAATAGCTTCTTGTTGTATTTTCGCTCTTAGCTCAGGTTGAACAAGCGTATAAGCAACAAAACTATCGTTTTCTCTTACCTCTTGAACAATTGATTCAATTTCCTCTTCTGTTTGGATGTGACTGTATCGCTTTACCTCTACATTGCTGCTGGTAAACTGTCTAATGGTCGCACGAACTACTGCCTCTGCCGTTTCGCCAACTGCATCCGAACATACATATACAAATGACTGATTTTCTCCCATCTCAAAACTCTCCTTTTATGTTATGCTTCAGATCCCAAATCAATTAATGCTTTTACAATATTCGTTTTAGTGATCCGACCAATTACTTTTACTTTGTGGCTATCGTCGATGGCCTTCACGACTGGTAAACTATCCACTTCGTAGTATATCATCATTTTGGCAGCTTCATAGACACTCTTATCTGCTTCAATCGAGTAAACCTTTGGTTGCCTTGTCATCACTAATTGTACAGGCATTGTTGTTGCTTGAGGGTTTCCTAAGGTCACTTTTAATAAATCCTTCCTGGATACTATTCCTTCTAAGTAATTATTCTCATCGACAACAATCAACGAACCAACATCCTCTAAAAATAATGAGATAACAGCATCGTTCACTGATGTAGTACCCTGAACGGTAACTGCAACTCCTTGGATATCTTTGACAAGCGTTTGTTTCCAAATAGCTTGTTGATTCTCTTGATTTACGTTATTAGCTAAAAAGTAGCCTACTTTAGGTTTTGCTTCAATTTGCCCTGTCATCACTAAAACAGCTAAATCTGAGCGGAGTGTCCCTTTACTCACACCAAGCATTTCTGCAATTTGTTCTGCTGTAATAGGTTCATGCTTCGCTAATATATTCATAATTTCCTTTTGCCGCATCGTAAAGTCGATCATGATCTTCCTCCTGCTTTTCCAACACCCTAATAAACGTAATAATTATAGGATCATCATAACATATTTTTAATAAGGAGATGGTGAATGTACTATTAATAAAATCTTCTTCTCCCTTCTTTCCTAACGAATACTGTATAAATGACACGTGTCACTTTATTTTAGGGACATATGTACAAAAAAAGATAGCATGACGGATCCACTATTGGTTACAAATTAATTGTTTTATAGTATGATTTATTTTAACGCTTACATGAGAGGATTTATACATATGCAGTTAAATAAAAAAGCAAATTATTACGTATTATTATTTGTCATTTTCGGTGGTTTTTTAATTTTTGGTATATCGGAAAATGTTAAAGGACCGGCATTACCTGAAATGCAACAAGAATTATCTTTAACGGATGGGACATTAGGTGTCTTATTGGCGATCAATGCTTTCGGTTTTTTCCTTGCGTGCACGTATACGTCTTGGCTTATTGCAAAAATCGGAGCCAAAACCACGAGTATATTAACCTTTGTATTAATGGCCATTTCTGGTATATGTATCTATTTTTCTACTAATTTCTCCTCTTTGGTAATTGCCTATTTCTTACTATACATTGGAAATGGGATGCTTGAAATTAGTCTAGCAATAATTGCTGCACGATTGTTTACGAAAAATACAGGAACTATGCTTAATTTATCGCATTTCTTTTACGGACTTGGATCAACGGTCGCACCAATAGTTGCCGCTCAAATGATGGGATGGGAGATCCATTCTACAATTTTAGGATGGCGTGGCATGTATCTAATCATGCTTTCGTTATCACTATTACCAATTATCCCCGTGATGCTAAGTCGTTTTCCTAAAGAGGTAGGGACGGATGAGGAAGATCGAACCTCCATAAGGAAATTAACAAAAGATCCTATCGCATGGCTAATTGTATTTGCCTTAACAATGGGAGTTACCGCTGAATTAGGAATTGCTGCTTGGCTTGTTAACTATTTAGTGAGGGTAAGTGAATGGTCGATCGCCGATGCCTCTGGAATGTTATCCGTATTCTTCTTTTCCTTTATGCTTGCCAGACTTTTACTTGGCCCGGTAACAGATAAATTCGGTTATGCACTATCGATTATTGTTCTTTCTTTATTTGCAGGTATATTTAGTTTAATTCCTATATTTACTGGTGATCATCTCGCGATATTGTTTGCAATTGCAGGTTTTGGGATTGGACCCATCTACCCGACGATGATGGCTTTACTGGCTAGAAAATACACGAAAGGAACGGATACAGCCATTACATTTACAGTTGTTCTTATCGGGATCGGTGGTGTAGTGACTAACTTAATGATTGGCTATATAATCGAATGGGTGACTAATCTTTCATTTGGTGCTACATTTGCCGAGAGTAACAAAATTGGGATGCAAGCAGGTTATGGCTTTATTGCTATGACTGCTATTCTTTGTGGATTGGCAACATGGGAGATATACCGAAGATTAAAGAAGGAAGGAAATGTTTTATAAGTCAGAGACTGATTACATAATGAAATAGCTTCTTTTTTATCGCGAAGTGAAGTACTTATCTCGCCAACAGACTGAAAAATTGATTGGGAAATATATCTATTAACCAACGCTCTGGCTGCCCACTTTCCTTTCCGTGGGGTTTTATCTTCAGCTAACTTTTCCAATCAAAGACCGCTTGGAAAAGTTAGCTGAAGACACGCCCCTCGGTATAGGATACACTGTGAAAGCTTGCTTGAACAGATGTTGACTTATGCCCTATGGGTAAAAGCGAAGTGTGCAAGCCGAAGCGGTGGTTACGTTTATATCAACTTTCAAAAAAATAAGTTAGCGCGTAGTTTGTTCCCAATAAATAAGAAAATCCAAACGATTTCAAGGTCGACTCGAATAATCGTTTGGAATTTTGTAATGATAAATTCTTTTATCCTTGGCTCTTTTATGTTTATTCAGTTAAACCTTCAATTGTGATTTCTTCCACAGTTGCTGTTCCATTGTCTAATATTTGAGCCTCCGCATGAATATTATCACCTTTTTCCAAGAAAATGGCTAATGGAGATTTACTTGCGTTTACTGTATAAATGGTCGACTCATTTGTTAATACGAATTGGACGACTTGACCTTGCTCAGTTGACGTGACTAATACGCGATCTACTTCACCTGTTACCTGCTCTGTCATCGCGCTATCTGTTGCCCCAACATTGCCTGGATCTTGTAACAGAGCCATTCGGTAAGCATCTAATGTTTCATTAGCAGTATCTCCAAAGACAACAAAGTCAGAATCATTAGCCTTAATATAAGCATATTGTTTGTGTAGACCATTGGGATCTAAGACGTTAACGACCCAAGTTGGGTTTCCATCGACATTGTATAGGACAGGCATATATCCTTCCCATTTTTTCTCAGGAAATTCTTTATTGACAATTTGTTTAGCACCCTCACTATCCATAATTCCATTATTCTTTTCACCACTATAATAGGTAAGTTCTCCACTGCGTGCATTAACTAATGTATACCCTAAAGCTGAATCTATATTTTCTTTTGGTGATGTCATATCCGTAAAGTAGAACATATCGCCATTATCATCAAAGATTGGAGTTACTCCTGCTTCCGATCCAGATTCATTAGGGATTTTCACATCTCTTTTTCCAAAAACACTATTCAACCAGCCGTGAATATATTTTCCAAAATAATTATTTTCTAACGTGGCCATTTCAGAGCTGATCGATCCTTCAATAAATGCGGGCGCTTCATCGGTAGTAAACATCTGCATCTTCCCAGAATGAGGATCAATAACTACCACTTTTACATCTTCTAAATTCGGTTTATTTGTTACATGGATCGGACGATAAACGGTTTGGACATACCAAGGCTTACCTTCATCATCTACTTCAACCTGTGCTTCACCACTTTGAATATAGTGTGGATATTTATCATAAATAACACGCTGAACGTATTTATTAAAATAACTAGAATTGGTATATTGCATCGCATCTTCATGAAATTCCGGTTGTGCATTTACATTTGTAGCGGAAATCGTAAAATAGCCTGCAGTCTCTTTTCCTCTAAGGAACTTCCAAAAGTCTGCAAATTCTACAGGTGCTACGTAAACAATCTCTTCACTCACTTTTTGTACTTGAAGCTTCCCTAAATCATAAAATTGCGGATTCGGTACAACACTCATTGCTTTCTGGATTTTATTTCGTGCAAATTCGGGTGCAACTGTTATTGGTGTTTCGTCTTTAGTTAATGGTTTTGCCTCTTCTTCTTCTTGAACAGGAATGCTTTGATGTGCTTGATCCAGTGTTGTAAAGCCTAAGATAATCACCACAATCACGCCAATTAATCCTGCACTGAAAAAGACGATAATTGGTTTCAACACTTTGGTTTCTACTTTCTCTCCTGGTTGAATGACATACAACAATAATGGGAGTAGCACTACTGCTATGATTAAATTAGCAATTAGCATGTTGGGTACTGTAATTGCCGGCATCCCAAAATAAAAAATGATACCTGTTATCACATACCCAATTACGAAAATAATTAGACCATGCTTCATTATCCGTGAAGTATTACTTGAAGACAAACTTACGGTAATAATTAGTCCTACTACATATAAAATCATTGCAATCAACGTTGCAATTAATACACCTATCATTTCTAATTCCCCCTCTGATACTATTTTATACGAACCAAAGAAGGAAAAGTTTCATCCAATCTTCTCTTTACTCCATAAACAGACCAATTTTTTTCTAAAGGCTATCCAAGCTACCTATCAATTATGTTAGATCTCCAACAAAAAAAGGTACAAATCCATAAATGATTGTACCTCAACTAACATTATATATTTTTTTATTCATATCTTGTCATATCAACCTGATCCAATATCATATCATTTAACTTTTCATTCACCACTAACTGGAACCTGTGAAGTTGCTCACGTTGTTGAGCATTGGCACTTGCCATAACCCTGTCAATACTTTGTGATAGTCTTTCTAACTCTAAATGAGCGTTTGTATAATCTTCATTTAACAAAAATTGATTTCGATTAGACATATCCAACTGTTCTTCTGCTTGTTGAATAATGTGCTGTCCTTCTATAAGTAAATTTTCAATAGAATCTCTTGTTGCCATCGCAATCACCTCAAAAATAGTGTATGACAATTAGTAAATATCATACACTTTTCAAACAATGTTTGCTAAAATACAGGAGTATCAAGACCATTTAGTTTACAAGATAAAGAATTATATCGTGTTGTAAGAACCAAGCTTAAAAGGAGTAACGAAGATGAAAGCAATCATCCCTTTTTCCCACCAATTATTAGAAGAAGTTGTCCATTTAGGTGATCGTGTAATCGATGCAACTTGTGGTAACGGCAATGACACTTTAGTGCTAAGTAAGCTGGTAGGTAATACTGGAAAAGTGTATGCCTTTGATGTTCAAGAACAGGCAATTGAACAAACAAAAAAGCGAATAACAGAACAACGAATTGAAAATGTCGAACTTATTCATGCCGGTCACGAGCAGGTATCAACCTATGTGAAAGAGCAGACAATTTCTGGTGCAATTTTTAATTTAGGCTATTTGCCTAAAGGAGACCATTCGATTATTACTACACCAGCTACAACAATCCAAGCTATCCGCTCCATACTACCATTACTAAAAAAGCATGGTCGTATCGTTGTTGTTATTTATCATGGTCATAAAGGTGGTACAACGGAGAAAAATCATGTATTGTCCTTTTGCAAAGGGCTAGATCAAAAAGAATATCAAGTATTACAATATCAATTTATTAATCAGATAAATAATCCGCCTTTTGTGATTGCGATCGAAAAATTAATTTAGGAGTGAGAAAATGATGAAGCAAAATAAATATGATGACGAACTGTTCTTTTCTGCCTATAAAAATATGCCAAGATCTACTAAAGGTTTAAAAGCAGCTGGAGAATGGTATATCTTTCAAACATTGCTTCCTAAATTACAAGATAAAAAAGTTCTTGATTTAGGATGTGGTTTTGGATGGCATTGCCGATATGCTCGTGAACAACAAGCAAATTCTGTTGTTGGTGTAGATATTTCGGAAAAAATGCTGCAAAAAGCTCGTGCGATGACGAACGATTCTTCTATCTCTTATATCAATAAACCAATAGAAGACATCGAGTTTCGGCAAGCTACATTTGATGTAATTTGGAGCTCATTAACGCTTCATTATGTGAAGGATTATCAAGCAATTTGCCGCAAAGCATATGATTATCTCCAACCTGGTGGAGCCTTCATTTTCTCTGTTGAACACCCAATCTTTACTTCAAGAGCAGAACAAGACTGGTGTTATGATAACAATGGCAACCGATTACATTGGCCTGTTGATCATTATCAAACAGAGGGGATACGTCAAACCTCATTTCTTACCGAAAACGTTATAAAATATCATCGAACCATATCAAGCTATATCAACGGGTTGATTTCAACTGGATTTGTTATAAAAACAGTCAAAGAGTCCATTCCTTCCGAAGATATGTTACCTGATATGAAAGACGAACTGCGCCGCCCAATGTTTCTACTATTATCAGCTGAAAAAATTTAATACTTATTCTTCTTATTCGATAAAGACTGATGATATACTGAAGAAAAGCTTAGATAGGAATGATAAGATGAGTCACTTACACTCAATTCTGACTAAACAAAAACAGTTTTTTGCCCATAATAAAACAAGAGACGTGCAATTTCGAATCCAAGCACTACAATCATTAAAGGCGAGTATAAAAGCATATGAAGATAAAATCATAGTCGCTCTCAAGAAAGACCTTAATAAATCTGAAGCGGAAGCATTTATGACGGAAATTGGGTTTCTTTATAGCGAAATCGATCATTTCATCAAAGAACTGCCAAATTGGGCAAAGCGAAAAAGAGTCAAATCACCTATTACCCACAAGGGATCAAAAAGCTATATTTATCAGCAGCCATACGGTGTTGTTTTAATAATTGCCCCATGGAATTACCCTTTTCAGCTAGCACTTGCTCCATTAATCGGTGCCATCGCTGCAGGTAATTGCGCTGTAATTAAACCATCTGAATACACACCAGAAACCTCTGCATTGCTTAATGAGTTAATTGCAGATAGCTTTTCTGATAATTATATTACCGTTGTAGAAGGAGCTGCCGAAACAAGTAAAGCTTTACTGCAAGAAAATTTCGATTATATCTTTTTTACCGGCAGTGTTTCGGTAGGTCGTGCAGTGATGGCAGCTGCTTCCAAAAATTTAACACCTGTAACATTAGAATTAGGTGGTAAAAGCCCGGCCATTATTGATAAGGATGCCAATCTTGAAGTGACAGCTAAACGTGTTGCATGGGGGAAGTTCACCAATGCTGGGCAAACATGTGTTGCTCCCGATTATCTGTACGTACACGAAGATATTAGACACTCCTTTATATCCGAACTCAAGCAAGCGATTCGAACATTATATGGCGAACACCCTCTAGAAAATCAAAATTTTGGTCGGATTGTCCATGAAAAACATTTTGATCGTCTACAGAACTTTTTAACAAATGGAACGATTATTCTTGGTGGTAAGAGTGATCGTAAACGATTAAAAATAGAACCGACATTGCTTGCCGATATTACGTGGGAAGATGAAGTAATGCAGGAAGAAATCTTTGGTCCGCTATTACCAATCATAAATTATCAAGACTTAACTGATGTATTAACCGGTATCGAGCGTTATCCAAACCCGCTCGCATTTTACTTTTTCTCTGAAAATCAATCTTTAGCTGAAGAAATCATGGAGAAAGTATCCTTTGGTGGTGGCTGTATTAATGACACCATGTATCACTTAGCAAGTCCTTATCTACCGTTTGGCGGTATTGGTAATAGCGGCATTGGTGCTTATCACGGCAAAGATAGTTTTCTGACTTTTTCCCACCAAAAAAGTGTGTTAAAACAAACAACAGCGTTTGATCTTCCGTTCCGCTATCCTAATATGAAAAACGGGCTGAAATTATTGAAACGTTTGATGAAATAGAAGACCGTGCAAGCTACTGAGCTGCCCGGTTTGTGGTTTGGATATTTATAAACACTTGCACTTTTATTCATTAATATCTGCCCGCAAGCCTATTGTACACTTTAATATTCCAATGGAAAAATTGAGACTTTCGCCCACTTACCCGTATCAAGCGTTTCACAATTGCTTCAAACTTCTTCATTTTTTTCACTTTTGGATCAGCTAGGTAAAGGCCAACCAAACCATGCTGAACCATTTCATGGAAAGAACGGTCTGGTAATACTTGAATATGCTGATTGGTCTGTTTCACAAAATAGACAAGGCGCTGTTCCAACTCCTGTTGATTTTGATAGTAATTGCAGAAGTTTAAGTCACCTTCTTCCTTATCTTCCTCTTGATCAATAAAATAATCAAGCATAATATGTAAGCCTTGCAAAAAAGGAAAATAGCTGTCAAATATCTTTTCCGCTAATTCTTCTGTCATCTGATTATTGAGTCCATAGGATACCATACAAAAAATCCCCAGTGTAGAACCCGTACAAGCAGAAAATTCGTACCAGCTTAACATCGGCCATCTCTCCTGATGCTGCTGGAACCACTTTTCCAATCTCGGAATTCGCTGATCATGGTCGACATGTTTATGTACTTGTAGGTCACTGTATAACGATTCTAATTGAATCATATGTGGTTGAAAAAGCGAATAATTGTCAATTTTAAGCAGTACTTGTTGACAGGTCCTTACTAATTCTGTTAAATAATCGCCATCAGCTTGTTCTAGTCGATATTGATAATAATTCTTCACTTCGTTTTCTGGAGATAATGCATCCTCCATTGATTGGTGAAGCATACGAAAATCAGTCGGATCAAGTGATGTGCTCCGATCACACAAATTATCTAAATAATCGCTAATTGTTTGATAGGCAACGATAAACCGAATGGCATCCTGCCACTTATCTCCAGCTAATAAACTATAGACACTTCCACCCTGACAGTGAAACTTTTTATCTCTGATACTGGCTAATGCCTGTGTCTTAAGTTCTTGATCTGGTATTTCATTTGCACGTTTTTTCCAATAATTTAATTCACTATTTACTCGTGGAAATATTTTTTGATAAACATTTTTCATCATGATCGGTGCATTTGTTGGGACATTTGTTGACAACTTTTCTCCCTCACTTTACTATTATTGCCTCTATACTAATATGATATCATATAATTAACTAGATAATAGGAGGTTAACATAGATGATAGATGATTATAAAGGAAAAACTCCCTCCATTGATCAAACAGCATTTATCGCACCCGATTGTGTTATCATTGGAGATGTAGAAATTGGAGCATTCGCGAGCATTTGGTTTAAAACAGTAATTCGTGGTGATGTAGCACCAGTTAAAATTGGAGCTTATTCGAACATCCAAGATTTATCATTGCTCCATCAAAGTCCTGACTTCCCATTGATCGTTGAGGATCATGTTACAGTTGGACATCAAGTTACATTACATTCTGCTGTCATCCGAAAAAACGCGCTAGTCGGCATGGGATCGATTATTTTAGATGGAGCAGAAGTTGGCGAAGGAGCATTTGTTGGTGCAGGCAGCTTAGTACCTCCTGGCAAAAAAATCCCTCCTAACACCCTTGCTTTTGGCAGACCAGCTAAAGTAGTCCGTGAGCTAACGGAAAAGGACCAAGAAGAAATGAAACGAATTCGGCAAGAGTATGTGGAAAAAGGACAGGTATATAAAGTAAAAATGCCATTAGTGACGGAAGATTAATCCACACTTAGCTAAACGATTGTCCGTTGCCACTGATATAGGTTAGCTCCCCTGCGAGAAATAAAAAGCAAGCTTGGTCATGAAATAGGAACAAGCTTGCTTTCTGTTTTATCTTCTTCCTGTAAATCACCAACATCAAATTTTTTCTCGATATAAATCTGGTGCCATAACATAAACATTAATACTGTCCAAAGTTTTCTGCTATTATCCTTTTTATCATTCCTATGTTCCTCAAGCAAGCTATAAATGATACCTTTCTCTAGTAAATGATCCGTTTCACTCTCCATAATAAGCTTTTTCGCCCATGCATATAACTCATGCTTTAGCCAGTGACGAATTGGGACAGGAAATCCTAGCTTCTGGCGATTCAATACATGATCAGGTACGATTCCATTAGCAGCTTCACGTAAAATCTGTTTAGTGGTACGATTTGTTATTTTCTTGGATACTGGTATTTCTCTCGCTACGTTAAATACTTCTTTATCTAAGAATGGAACACGCAACTCCAATCCATGGGCCATTGTCATTTTATCTGCTTTAAGTAAAATGTCGCCTCGTAACCATGTTTGTATATCAATATATTGCATTTGATGTACAGGATGGTCTTGTTCGATTTGATCATAAAGTGGAGCGGTAATCTTTTGATAATAGTATTCTTTCTGGTAATTCCTTAATAATCTCTGCTTCTCTTCCTCTTCAAACATTTTTGCATTTCCAATATACCGATGCCTTAATGGAGTTGTACCTCGCGCTAAAAAGCTTTTCCCTCTAACACCCTCTGGTAGAACATCAGCAACACGCGCTAATAAACCTTTCGCTCGTATTGGAATGGATTCAAAGACTCGTAGTGATTCAGGTTCTCGATATATGTTATAACCACCAAATAATTCATCCGCTCCTTCACCCGATAACACTACTGTTACATGTTTCTTTGCTTCTCTAGCAACAAAATATAAAGGGACACAAGCTGGATCTGCCAACGGATCATCCAAATGCCATATAATCTTTGGTAATTTTGCTACATATTCCTCTGGTGAAATAGTGTAAGAATAGTTTTCTATTCCTAATCGGTCCGCTGTCTCTTGTGCAACATCGATTTCAGAATAACCATTTTGTTCAAATCCAACCGAAAAGGTTTTTATATTCGGATGGTATCTTTTTGCTAAGGCAACGATAAATGAAGAATCGATACCACCAGACAAAAAAGAACCTACCGGAACATCACTACGCATATGCAGTGCGACAGATTGATCTAAAACAGATTGGATCCGTTCTATCCAATCCTTATTTTCATAATGTTTCAATTTAAAACCTGGTTGAAAATAACGATAGCTTACTAATCGCCTATCTTTTTCTTTTATAAAATAACTCCCAGGTTCTATCTTTCTAATCGTTTCTTTCATAGACATCGGCTCAGGTACATATTGATAGGTAAAATAATGTTGTAACGCTTCTTGATCTATTTGCTCTGATTCTGCAAGTAAACTTTTCTTCTCGGATGCAAAATAGATCCCCTCTTCCGATTCTTTATAGTAAAATGGTTTGATCCCGAATATATCTCGTGCACCATATAAACACTGCTCTTCTTTATCCCAAATTAATAGCGCAAACATGCCTCGAAGTTCACGGAACATATCAACCCCTTTTTTAGTGAACATGGCAATAATTACTTCTGTATCAGACTCTGTCGAAAAAGTCATTCCTTGTTTCTCTAGTGATGCTTTCAATTCTAGGTAATTATATACTTCACCATTGAATACCATACAATACCGATCATCATGATAAGTAATTGGTTGATGACCATATTCAACATCGATAATACTTAGCCTTCTAAAACCAAATACAATTTGTTCATCTTCATAATAGCCATCATCATCAGGACCTCGATGACGCATAAGATTATTACGGTTCTCAAATTCTTTTCGTTCGCAAGCATCTAGCCATTTTGTTTCTGCTTTTAATAGCCCAATAAAACCGCACATCCTGATTCCTTCTTTCTTGAGAATATTTTCCTTCACCTATTAGACGATAATTATTTCTTAGTATTACACTTATTTTTATTTCCAATCAAAAAAGCTAAGTACAATGCATGTACTTAGCCTCATTATCGTTTTTTATAGGAAAATATAAAACTTAAGCCTTACACTCTTTCACCAACTAACTTCGGTCCCACTCACATCCTATTTTGACATGGCCTGGGTGAAAGTAGCATCCATGTTGTGCGGCGTCGTTGGTCCGTTGCTGATCCAACATTGGCTTTTCTTAGGCTTTTGACAGAGATGATTTTAATACGTCCACTTTATCGGTGTTCTCCCAAGGAAAATCACCATCAGTACGGCCAAAGTGACCGTAAGCAGCTGTATTACGGAAAATTGGTCGTCTTAAATCTAGCATTTTGATTATTCCGGCTGGTCGTAAATCAAAGTTTTCACGTACTGCTACAACCAATTCTTCTTCTGTGTGTTTTCCAGTCCCAAATGTATTGATCGAAATCGATACAGGCTGTGCTACACCGATTGCATATGCTAATTGTACTTCGCAAGATTCTGCTAAGCCTGCAGCTACAATGTTTTTCGCTACATAACGAGCTGCATATGCAGCAGAACGGTCTACTTTTGTTGCATCTTTACCACTGAAGGCACCGCCACCATGGCGAGCATATCCACCATAGGTATCAACAATAATCTTACGTCCAGTTAAACCAGCATCACCTTGAGGACCTCCAATCACAAAACGTCCAGTTGGGTTGATAAAGTATTTCGTTTCCTCGTCTAATAATTCAGCTGGTACGACCGGTTGAATCACATGTTCTTTTACATCTTTTTGAATTTGTTCTAACGTTATATCTTGATGATGTTGCGTAGAGATAACGATCGTATCAATACGTTGTGGCTTATCATTTTCATCATATTCCACTGTTACTTGTGTTTTTCCGTCAGGACGAAGATAATCTAAGGTGTTATTTTTTCGAACATCTGACAACTGCTTCGCCAAACGATGTGCTAAACTGATTGGCAGTGGCATTAATTCCGGTGTCTCATTGTTTGCGTAGCCAAACATAAGGCCTTGATCGCCAGCACCAATTGCTTCAATTTCATCTTCTGTCATTTGTCCTTCTCGTGCTTCAAGTGCTCTGTCAACACCACCTGCAATATCAGCCGATTGCTCGTCAATAGCAGTCAATACCCCACAGGTTTCTGCATCAAAGCCATATTTCGCTCTTGTATAACCAATTTCTTTAATTGTATTACGTACAATTTTCGGGATATCTACATAAGTGGATGTAGTTATCTCACCAGAGACTAATACTAATCCAGTTGTTACACTTGTTTCACAAGCTACCCTTGCATTTGGGTCCTTTGATAAAATTTCATCTAATATTGCATCAGAAATCTGATCACAAATTTTATCCGGGTGACCTTCTGTAACTGATTCTGATGTAAATAAACGTCTATTCTTCGCCATGTTTCCTGTTTCCTCCCTCTTAGTTTTACACCAAGACTTTCATCATTCACTTTTATATAAAAGTCTAATTAAAGATTTTATGTTTATGAAAAAATCTACCTATTCAACTATACAACTTTTCCTAAAAAAATGCACGGGGCAAATTAACTCATTAAACCGATAAAAATACTTGGTTATAAGAGCAATATATGACTCTAGACAGTGGTTTGTGTAAGTCTAGAGTTATCTTCCCTTACTAATTATACGGTATATCGTATCTGATTCTGGTAATAAAGTCAACCGATCACAACTACCCAATACATCAAAAAAATGTATAGCTAACAATAGTTAGAGCTAGCTATACATTGGTTCAATTATCTTTTCGATATAATCTAGACTATGTGATAATACATCATCTTTCATGATAAAACTATATGTTTCATTGGATTTAATATTGGCAGGAAGCTTCTCTAATAAAACAGGCCCTTCTGTTTCAAAGTAAGAATCTTGTTCTTTTAAATTCTTGACTATTGCAAAGTAGATATTCTTAGCGATTTTTTCCCTTTTGCCTGTTACGAAATACTGTCCAATGTATTCAATTTTCTCTACTTCGCCTCCTGTCTCCTCTAGTACTTCTCTTATTGCTGCTTGTTGTGGGGTCTCGTTTCCTTCTACTTTGCCACCTGGAAATTCAATTCCTCGGTTTTTATGTTTTGTTAGTAACCACTTCTTTTGGAAGCGGCAAATCACCCAGACATGCTTAGGGTCTGAATCAAACGGATGATCTTCAAACGATAATTGTACTTTGTTATTATAGTAATCATAAAAAGTTTTCATAATTCTATACTACCCTTTATTTTTACTTATGGCTAATGTTTACTATTTTCCATGTACCATCCATCTTTTCAAATCCCATTTCAATCGTATATTTACCATATAATGCATTTTCATTCGCTTGAGTAATGGTTACTTTATTATCTTCTATTTTTTTATTATAGTCTTCATCCTTGTCAAACCATGGCGGTGTTTCTGTCGGTAGAATGTATAATCCGTCTTCTTTTTCTTTAAAATAAAAATCAATATAAGGTTGTACAGCTTCTCTCACAATATAAGGTTCAAAAGCATTTATTAGCTCTTCTTTTGTATTAAATCGTACAACTTTGTAATGATCATCCACTTCCTGAACTAAGAGGTCCATAAAAGTGTCAGTCAATTTTACTATTTCAGCGTGTGTTATTTCATTTGAGTCTGTTTTTTGCTCGATACTTTTACTAGGTACTTGTTTGAGTGCAGCATTTTTTTGTACATGTATATGATTTGAATTAGCATAAATATGCTCAGAGTCCAAATAGTTCATTACGGCAATGGCAAATACGAAAAGGACTAAAACAGTTGTGCGTGTGATGATTTTGTTCATGGTTTCTCCCTCCTAATGCCTTCTATTTATCTATTCCTCTTTATCGTTATTGTAAACATTCCGTTATACTATTAGACGAATAAAGCCACCTGTTTGTTTCATTTATTTTTCATTCTTTGGAATGATGTTTGATTCATCCATGGCTTGTCTTGTTTCAGGCGTTGCTAATCGATAAAGCATTTGTATAACATCCTGTAAATCTGTATCATATTCATCATTTTGAGGGTCTTGATGGTACTGGACATAAGGAATATGGGCACGAACAAAAGTACCGATATCATCTTCATGTAATTCGTTAAATTTTTCTCTTAACAAAAATACTTCTTCGTCTGTTGCTTGAATCGTATATTCTGCATTGTTACCGTATGGTATTTGGGAAATTTCCTGCGAAGCAATATTAACGTAGTATGTTTTCTTTTCCATATTTGTTCACCTCTTCAGTGATATTGTATGTAAATAAACGGGAAACATGCAGATATTTAGAAGCGTTTAAGGAGATGTTTATTTTAGCCAACTAGCATAGCACAACATTTTCCGGACACAAAAAAGTCCTGTGTTCTTAAGAACACAGGACTTTTTAATTACCGACTGATTGAATTTGTTGTTTCGATTCTTCGACAACTTCTTTAATAAGACAACGTCCACGACCGTGCGGAATACACATTGGTGTACCGAACATCGGATCATACATTACGTCAGCTTTCATTTGAAATACATCATGAACTAAACTGCAGTTAACAATTTCTTCTGGTTTTCCTTGCGCATATATCTGCTTATCTTTAATCGCTACAATATGATGTGCATAACGACAAGCTAAATTTAAATCATGTAACACCATAACAATCGTGCTCTTTCGCCGCTCATTTAATTCAAAAAGCAAATCGAGTATTTCAATTTGATGGGTCATATCTAAATAAGTAGTAGGCTCATCCAATAAAATAGTATCGGTCTCTTGTGCTAGTGTCATCGCAATCCAAGCACGCTGACGCTGACCACCTGATAAGGAATCAACAGCACGGTTCTTCAAGTCTGTCATATTGGTAGCATTTAATGCTTCTGTAACAGCTTTTTCGTCTTCTTCAGACCAACGCTTAAACACTGTTTTATACGGATGTCTTCCTTGTTTAACGAGGTCTTCAACAGTTAAGCCTTCTGGGCTAATAGGACTTTGTGGTAAAATCGCCAATTGTTTCGCCACTTCTTTTGTTGGTGTTCTTGCAATGTCTTCCCCGTTTAAAATAACATTCCCTTGTTTAGGCTTTAACAGTCGGGCTAATGAACGTAATAATGTTGATTTGCCACAACCGTTTCCACCAATTAAGACTGTTATTTCACCTTTAGGAATCGAAATATCCAATTCATCTATTATAATTTCATCGCCATATCCAAGCGTCAAATCTTTTGTTACCAGTGTTTCCATGCTGAATCTCTCCCTTATTCACACTGTTCGGGCCATCTTTTAATATCTTCGATTCAAACTTTTCTTCTGTATCTAGTTTATTAGCTTTTGATAAGGAAGTCAATGAGTTTGAGAATCGTTTTCACTATTTCTCTCATCATTACCTACTTTTTTTAAATAAAGATACCTAAATTCATCATGTTAAGCATCTCATGTATAAGTTCCATAAAATATGGACCACTGTAAAAAGTGACCCTTTTCTTTTGCATGTCTATTCTTGATCTGAATGTGCTTTTTTTCATTTATTGCTATATTTTAACACTATTATTTTTATTTCGCATAGGCTATACTAATCACAAGAACAAACGTTCGTTAGAGGTGTTGAATGATGGATTATAGCTCTTTTCCTAAACATAACGTGCTTTGTATTGATATGCGATCCTTTTATGCAAGTATTGAGTGTGTCAAACGTGGCCTAGATCCGATGACAACTATGCTTGCGGTTGTTGGGGATAAAAGTCGATCTGGCAGTATTATTCTTGCTGCTTCCCCCGCCTTAAAACAACGGCACGGAGTCAAAAATGTGAGTCGATACTTCGAGCTGCCTAATGATCCGGCTATTCAAGTAGTCGAGGCAAAAATGGGGGATTACGTGAAGGTGTCAATGGGAATCACCAAGTTGTTACACCAGTATGTTCCGAAAGAAGCGATCCATCCCTATTCCGTTGATGAAATGTGGATTACCGTTGATGGATTAGAAGATTTATACGGGGATGCGCACCATGTTGCTCAAATGATCAAGGACGAAATATATGACACGATGGGATTGACCTGTGCAATTGGGATTGGTGACAATAAATTTTTAGCGAAAGTAGTGATGGATCTCTATGCGAAAAAAACAGGTATTGCTACATGTCGTTATCAAGATGTCGAACATTTATTATGGCCAGTGCCGATTGAAAAAATATGGGGGATCGGCAGACAACTGACAGCGCATCTTAACCGGATGGGGATTGTCTATTTGGGCCAATTAGCTAATTATCGATTAGATAGGCTACAAAAACGGTTTGGAGTAATCGGGGAGCAATTGTACTGGCATGCCTGGGGAGTTGACTTAAGCCCAGTCTATGATTCATTCGGAAGAAAAGAAGAACAAAAAGGCTTCGGACATGGCATCACCTTATTACGTGATTATTCCGCTGCAGAGACATTAACATGTATTCTCGACTTATGTGAGGAAGTATGTAGACGTGCCCGTACACACAAAAGAGCGGGAAGAACGATTCACCTAGGCATTGGCTATGCTGATAACGGTGGTGGTTTTCATCGTTCACGATCTCTTCACTTGCCTACTAATATCACGATGGATATTTATCAGGTATGCTTGCAATTATTTCACGAATTTTATAATCAACATAGCAAAATTCGTCGTGTCAATGTTTCATTGAATAACTTATATGATGATATCGAAACACAGCTGAATTTATTTGAAGATCAACCGAAAAAGAAAGATATCGGCTATGTGATGGATGCCATTCGTGCTAAATATGGATCGACTGCTATTTTACGGGCGTCAAGCTACACCGAAGCTGGTATCACAAGAGAACGCAGTAAGAAAATTGGTGGGCATTATGCATAAGAAGAAGGACAGCAATTTGGCGTAATACTGTCCTTTTTACTATCAACCTTCGGTATTTATTTAGCCAACTTTGGGCACATTTAACAGCTTTTTAATAAATGCCGTTGCAATTTATTTGTAGCGTTACGTGGCAGTTGTTCGCAGAAATAGATTTGCTTTGGCACTTTAAATGAAGCTAGTCTTTGACGACAATGTGCCAATAGTTGTTCAGCAGTTATCTTCCCGTCTGCTTTCACTACGTATGCAACAGGGACTTGTCCCCATCTACTATCTTCCATTGCTGTTACTCCTGCTTCTTTCACCCCTTCACATGAAAGCAATACTTCTTCTACTTCAGCTGGATAAATATTTTCCCCGCCAGAGATGATTAAATCACTCCGCCGATCGACTACAAACAAGAAACCTTCATCATCTAGGTAACCTAGGTCACCAGTGTGAAACCATCCATTTTGAAAAGCTTCTTTATTAGCTTGCTCCCGGTGATAATAGCCTCTTGTTACCATTGGTCCCTGTACAACAATTTCACCAATCTGATTAGGCTTCGCTACTGTTTTACCGGTATAAATTTGTAAGGATGCCGAGAAAAGCGGTTTTCCGGCAGAACCTAATTTACGTAAAGCGTCTGCTTCATTAAGCGTCGCAATTTGCGAACTTGTCTCGGTCATGCCATACGTTTGCACAATCGGTACATGTTTTTCTTTTGCCTTCTCTAATAACGGCTTTGGTGCCGGTCCACCACCTAATAGCATACAACGAAACGAGCTTGGATAATGATCATCCGCTAACTGCTCTAACAACCTAGAACAAGTCACCGCTACGACAGAGACAAGGGTAACATTCCGTTTCATTATTGCACTGTGTACTTTGTCCTCATCAAATCGTTCTAGTAAATAAACCGGCATACCATATATGACACTTTTGAATAATATCGATAGACCGCCAATATGGAATAGCGGAAGACAGGCAAGCCATTTATCATTTGGCAGTAAGCCTAAATTTAAAGCAGAGGCTACTGCGCTGGCCCAATGGTTATGATAGGTATGGATCACTGGTTTTGCCCTACCTGTTGTTCCGGAGGTAAACATCATCGAGCAAACGAGATCATGATCGATATCGCTCGACAGTGTGCAGTCTGCTTTTGGAGCACAATGAATGTCAGCAAAAGAATAAGCTGGCACAGTCAACGACTGAATGCTCTTGCGGTACTGATCAGCGTAAATAATAGTCTGAACGTCTGCATCTTCACATTGTATCTGCCATTCTCTAGTTGTTAAACGCGTGTTGAGAAAAACCACTGGAACATTCAAATACGTGCATGCCCAAAAAGCAACCACCATATCAATAGAATTGTCCGATAGCATGGCAATATGGCCGTTTGGATGAACGGTATATAATCTGTAAGCAAAATCATGTGCTTTCTTAAATAGCTGGGCAAACGTCACCGTCTCCCCATTACTTAACTCAATAGCAATGTTATCCGGGGTCAAATATGCCCGTTTTGTCAACCAATGCTCCATCCGCGTCACACCTCCTTCTCTCTTTTTTAAACAAGGGTGGGGACAAAAAAGTTAGGAAAAAGGGGAGATCCGAACAATAATATCTGTACTCAGATTGTTCGGATCCTCCTTCTTCATATTTCGTTTTGTCCCAGCCTCTATTTCATCATGGGAAGCGTGGGAATTGTTTGAAGTCTGGCTTACGTTTTTCTTTAAATGCATCACGGCCTTCTTTTGCTTCATCTGTTGTGTAATAAAGCAATGTTGCATCTCCGCCCATTTGTTGTAGACCAGCTAGTCCATCTGTATCTGCGTTGAACGATGCTTTCAAGAAACGAAGGGCAGTTGGTGACTTCTCGAGCATTTCTTCACACCATTGAATCGTTTCTTCTTCTAATTTTTCAAGTGGTACTACCGTATTCACTAAGCCCATATCCAATGCTTCTTGTGCATTATATTGGCGGCATAAGTACCAGATTTCGCGAGCTTTCTTATGACCAACAATACGTGCCAATAAACCTGCACCATAACCAGCATCAAAGCTTCCTACTTTTGGTCCTGTTTGTCCAAAGATAGCATTATCTGCAGCTATTGTTAAGTCACAGACAACATGTAATACATGACCGCCACCAATTGCATATCCAGAAACCATTGCGACAACCGGTTTTGGAATTACACGGATTAAACGCTGCAAGTCCAAAACATTAAGCCGTGGAATCTCATCTTCACCTACGTAACCGCCATGACCACGAACTTTTTGGTCTCCCCCGGAACAGAATGCTTTGTCTCCTGCTCCTGCTAGTACAATTACACCTATATTTGAATCATCACGCGCATATGTAAAGGCATCAATCAATTCATTCACTGTTTGTGGTCGGAATGCGTTACGTACCTCCGGTCGGTTAATGGTTATTTTAGCAATTCCATTGTAAGTTTCATATAAAATATCTTCATAAGTGCGTTCACTTATCCATTCTACTGTCATTTGATGACCTCCTCTAAGAAATAAATTCCTCTACTATTGTACCAAAATTTTTTGTTTGTTCCACATGAATTGCATGTCCAGCATGTTCGATTATTTCTAGTCGACTGTTTGGAATCATTTTGTCCATCTTTTTATTGATCTCGACAAACTTGTGATCCGATTCGCCTACAACTAATAAAACAGGTAGTCTTAGCTGATGAAGCTGGTTCCAGCATGATGGCATCACACCAGTACCCATTGTTATTAACGAATGAGCTAATCCTTCTTTTGAATGTGATAATCGTTCTTTACGAATTTTTTCACGGATGCTCAAAGGTAATTGTTTTTGTGAAGTAAATAATGGTATATTCTCCCATTTATCAACAAACGATGCAAGCGGATTACTGCAAATAAAAGCAACAAGTTCCTGATCTTTTTGCTGTCTTGCCTTTCGCTCCTTTTCCGTTGCTAATCCAGGTGATGCACTTTCTAACGTCAGAGATCTCACCATTTCAGGATAATGGCAGGTAAAGGATAAAGCTGTCCTACCTCCCATCGAATAACCGACAAGATCGAACAACTCTAGCCCCATTTCATTAAAAACACGATGAAGGTCATTACAGCAGTCATCCATTGACTTCACTTCAGCCCTAGTATGACCATGGCCCGGTAAATCCACCACAACTAATTGATTGTTAGGGAAAAAAGGAAGAAGTGGATACCATGTTTGACTTGAACCAGTAAAACCGTGCAATAATACAACAGGATCACCATTACCATAGACCTCTACCCAATAATTACCTAAATACATCACTATACTCCTCTAAAATAGGCAATGTATACCTTTCAATCTCCTGCCATTTCATTTGGTGCCACGTTACATTTTGATCGCGGTCGGTTTTTACTTCGATTAACGAAACACCTTTCTGTTTATAGCTAGATTCCAGTGCACGCAAATAGGCCGACCACTCTTCCACTCTAGTGAATGCAACGTTATACAGCGCTGCTACCTTGTCAAATGCAATTGACTGTGGTGTCCCAAACAACATTTCATAGTGTGGATTTCCTGCTTTGGCTTGTGGTAAAAAGGAAAAGATTCCTCCACCTTGATTATTGATTAATACAACGGTCAGATTGAGCGGATAATTGCTCGTTAATAATAAGCCATTCATACTATGTAAGAACGAAATATCGCCGATCAATAACGTCACACGCTTTCCAGTGCTTGCCATGCCAAGGGCAGTTGAGATAATACCATCTATCCCATTGGCACCACGATTGGCGTGTACCCGGATCTTTTTCTCTGTCGCCACCCAAAATGTATCAACATCTCGAATTGGCATGCTATTTCCGACAAATAAAATACTTTCATCAGGAATAACTGTTTGGATACCGCGAACCGCTAATCCTTCTGTTAAAGCTTGCTGCTCTTTACTCAATATTTTTTTTGCTACAGCATTCAGCTCCTGCCAGATCGATAACCAGGCTTTATCAAATGAAAGGGAAAGACTCGCTAATTGAATCGCAATATTAGCAGGTTTTCCATATAAATAATGCGCGCTCTTTATCGAAGGATTCCGGAATGTAACATCTTCATCAATAATAAATTGCTCGATGTCATTTTCCTGCAAAAGTTGCAAAACAGGCTTCGATACAGGCATTGCCCCAAAACGGATGATAAAATCAATATTGATTTGTTCTCTTACTTTTTTTGATTTCAAAATACTGTCATAGCTTTCTACAATCACATTTTCTCCCGTTAAAAGCCTTAAAGAAGAAAGCGGGTCAGCAAATACAGGCAGTTGCCATTTTTTCGCTAAATACAAAACAGCATTTGCTAGGTCAGAATAATCATGTGGTCCACAAACAATGATCCCCCGTTTTTTGCCATATAATTGCCGCTCAATAGCTGCCAATGCTTCTTCAGAAATCCGCGTCTCTTCAAATGGAAAATGATGCGTAATAACCACATCTTCTCCCCATGCTCCCTTTATACGAAAGTCAGGAATAAGTGGTTCACGAAAAGGGAAATTCAAATGAACAGGCCCTTTCACCTGAAAGAGAGAAGTATGTACTGCTCGGTCTGCATGGTTACGTGCATACTGTAACATATTCGGCGTTGCTTCAGGCAAAGCCATTTCGTGAAACCACTTCACATAGTTACCATAGATCTTCAATTGATCAATGGCTTGTGGTGCCCCTACATCACGTAGCTCATGGGGACGATCCGCTGTCAAAACCAGTAACGGAATCCGGCCATGAGAGGCTTCAATAACTGCCGGATAGTAGTTAGCAGCAGCGGTGCCAGAAGAACAAACCAGTACGACTGCTTTTTTTGTTTGCTTTGCAATACCAGTTGCAAAATAGCCAGCCGAACGTTCATCGATATCGACCCAAATATTAAACTGGTTGTACTCCGCAAAGGCGAGAGATAAAGGTGTGGAGCGTGACCCTGGAGAAATGACTATATCACGCACACCACTCTTATATAGTTGGTCAACAAAATGGCCAATATATTTGGTTAAAGACTCAATATGACTCATCATTCTCCTCCCAACGCGTGCAACATCGGAGTAAATTTAATCGTTGTTTCCTGATACTCTATTTCTGGATCTGAATCCTGTACAACTCCACATCCAGCAAATAACGAACCTTTATTTTCAGAAACAAGTGCGGATCGAATCGCTACGGCAAATTCACCATCAAAGGTCTGATCAAACCAACCGATTGGGGCACCGTACCAGCCACGCTCCAACTGTTCAAATTGACGGATGAAAGCCAATGAGCTTTCTCTTGGAAAGCCGCATAAAGCAGGTGTAGGATGAAGTTTTTCGACAACATCTAGTAATGTATAGCCTTGATCCAATTCTGCATTTACAGGAGTATATAAATGCTGAAGATTTTTTAATGGATACAAAATTGGCTGATCAGGTATTTCAACAAATTTAGCAAATGAACTAACCGCATTTTTGATCATATTAACGACAAATTGGTGCTCATTACGGTTTTTCTGGTCATTTAATAATTGTTGACCGATATCGTTATCTTCCTCTTTCGTCTTACCTCTTGGTGCTGTTCCAGCAATACATGCAGATAATAACTGCCTGTTATCTACTTTTACTAAGCGTTCAGGTGTGGCACCAATAAAACAAGTATGATCCTTCTCCCATGCAAAAACAAAGCTGTTTTCCTGTGTTTTCTCTAAGCGATCGAGAACCTCACCTAAATCACAATCCTCCTCAAATTCGAGCTGCAATTCCCGTGCCAAGACAATTTTATCAACCTGCTCTTCATCAATAGCAGTGGTTGCCTTCTTTACGAGTTTTTTCCACTGAACTGGATCTACTTCGTGCTTTAACACGACATGGTTTTCCCGATAGACCGGATCTGGTGCATGTAATAGCTGGTTCTTACCAGTTACCAGCTCTGACGCCAATTGATCGATATTACTTCCTTGCTCCACGTAAACGGTTGTAGTTAAGAAAGCTTTATTGTTATCTATCGTTAACAAATAAGTCGGAACCCGAAATTGACTACCATTATAGCTTGCCCATAATTCCTCTGCCTTCTCTTTTGCATCAAAGGGAAATCCGCCAAAAGCAATCGGTCCTGTCTTATATTGATCAAATGGATTGACAATCCAACTATTATCCATCGTTTGATTCCATTTATCCTTTAAGTTTTTATAGGAAGCATCTTTATCATGAAAAAGTAACGCTTCACCAATGCCGACAAATTGTGTTTTGTTATCTGCGCTAGACCAAAAGACCCTATTTCCACCAATCGCTTTTCCATTCTGAAAGAAATCGATGGGATCGATCCACTCTATTTGTTCGGTAATACTAACAAAGGTTGGTGTCGATTTATCTATAGATTGTTTTTGGGCTACTTGTAAAACACCATCTATCTTTATTTCCTTTGTTTCAATCATTGATAAACCCTCCAATATATTAGGGCATATTTTTATATAGTGTGATTTACCTCGGCGGGTTTTACCCCTTACTGAGGGTTAATGAAACTTGTCAAGGTGTTAACGTCCGTTATTCTAATTAGTTAGCATGCTTTATTAGAACCTTTAAATCAGGATTTATAGACTTAGCACCGTGATAAACGCTATTCATTATAGTATAATTTGCATAATTTTTAAAGGCATTAATATATTCCTTAGATATATACCCTTTAATAGTATAACAAAAAACTTGTCTTTGGGGATGAATATTGTTTAACGATCAGTAAGATCACCACTTCAAGCATTAACGCAAAGATAACTTTAGGAATAGCCGCCGCTACCCACTGATAGTTTCGCTAATGATCACGCGGACAAAACCCTCACTATCATAGTCTCACTTTATAACAATAGTTTGACACATATTTAAGTATTCACTAAACTTATAATGTTACTTAATTTTTATCAAGGAGATTTCTTACAATGGAAACAAAAGCAAACCATTTAAATGAGAAGCCTGGGTTCCATATATGGTGGAGATTATTGAGGCCACATACATTAACCGCGTCCTTTATTCCCGTTTTTGTCGGGACAATGTTAGCGATTTTGGATAACAATTTCCATCCATTATTATTTATTGCTATGTTAATTGCCGCGATACTGATCCAGGCAGCAACCAATATGTTCAACGAGTATTATGATTATGTACGGGGACTGGACAACGAAAGCTCTGTCGGCATCGGTGGAACCATTGTCAGAGATGGTGTAAAACCCATTGTTGTAAAAAGGTTAGCATTTATATTTTTCGGAGTGGCTATCTTGCTAGGTGTATATATTTGTATGGCTTCTAGCTGGTGGATTGCTTTAATAGGAAGCATATGCATGTTAGTAGGCTATTTATATACCGGCGGGCCAATTCCGATTGCTTATACACCTTTCGGAGAGGTTTTTTCGGGGGTGTTAATGGGAACTGTCATTATTAGTATTAGCTATTATATTCAGACACTAACAATCACTTGGCAGGTAATCGTCATTTCTATTCCAATCGCTATTTTTATTGGTTGCATCCTGTTAGCTAACAATATTCGCGACTTAGATGGGGACAAGGAAAACGGTAGAAAAACAATCGCTATTTTAATCGGCAGAGATAAAGCTATCTTTCTTTTATCCAGCTTGATGTTGCTTAGTTATGCATTAACCACTGCTTTTATTATCGCTGGACTACTACCAATTTATAGTATCATAAGTTTATTAAGCATAGCGAAAGCACGAAAAGCAGTTCGTATATTCCAAGCGAATACAACAAATGTTGGAATGATTCCTGCCATGGTTAATACAGCTCAAACTAACACCATCTATGGTGCACTAATCGGATTATCCTTATTATTACAAATAATTATCCCGCTACCATTGTAAAGGGAGGTATATGTATGCATAAAACCTTAATGGAAGCACTACAAATGAAAGTCAAGGAAAAATCCAAGTATCTTGTTGCAATTGAAATGCCAATTACCGGAAATGTAAAACAACCAATGGGGTTTCTACATGGAGGTGCAACTGTAGCTCTTGCAGAAACGGCAGCAAGTATTGGTGGAATGGAGCATATTGATCCTAACTTGCAGACAATTGTTGGTATCGAGATTAATTGTAATCATCTAAAATCAAGAAAAGACGGTAGCATAACAGCAAAAGCAACTCCAGTTCATATCGGAAAAAGAACAATGGTATGGAATATCCATGTAGAGGATCAAGATGGGGATTTAATCGCTATTTCTCGTTGTACACTTGGTGTTATCAACCCATAAGAAAAATCGAGCACAAGCAGCTCGATTTTTTATTTTTTTTGTATCCAGTTTTTCAGTTTACTAAAGATTAGTGCAAATACAATACCTACGATAATCCCTTTAATCAAATTAAATGGAAGGATACCAAGCAATACGGTGGTTCTCTTTACACTTTCGGACATTTCTTCCCAGCCCATAAACCAGCTATACGCCGGGATAAACAAGAAATAGTTTAAGACAGATAAGCCAACCGTCATAAGTAATGTGCCGAAACCTAAACCAATTAACACACTTTTCATCGTACGGTATTTCATGTACATGAAGCTCACTGGGAGAACATAAAACATTCCGGCAAAGAAATTGGCTACTGCACCAATCGGATCAGAAATAGCTGTTACAAGCACATATAACACATTTTTTATTGCTACGACTGCCACTCCTGCGATAGGCGAGAAAATAATACCAGCAATTAACGCTGGAATATCACTTATATCTATTCTTAAATACGCTGGAATAAAAGGAAATGGTAAAGGAAAATTTAAAAATATTAATAAAACCGATATCGTTCCCATAATCGAAATGACAATTAAACGATAGAGATTACCAGTTTGGGCAGATGACTTCACAATGTTTGCCTCCCCATCAGATTAATAATATAATCCTATGGGTTTTAGCATATGATGTCAACATTTTTTAATCATCCAACGGGTTTAAACTTTCCTTACCAGTCATATTTATAATCATTTCAACTACTAACGAAATTTCTTCGTCGATATCTTTCAAGCTTGCCGTTTCTACAGGTGAATGCATATACCTTAATGGAAGTGAAACTAGACTGATCGGAACGCCTTTACCGGTTAAACGCATCTTATCACCATCTGTTCCTGTATGTCTTGGCGTTAATTCATATTGAATATTCATCCCCAGTTTTTTTGCGTTCTTTTCAAGAAGTTGGTTTAATTTACGATTAATTGGTGCTCCCTTCGCAAGTACAGGGCCACCATCTAAACGAATATCCCCATGCTTTCGTTTATCAACGGATGGGTAATCCGTAGCAAACGTTACATCTAATGCTAAGGCTGCATCTGGTTGCAGACCCGCTGCAGCGAAATAGGCTCCGCCCATATTCGTCTCTTCATTGACTGTACTTACTCCATATACTCCAATACGAATATCTTTATTAGCAAGTCTTCTCATAATTTCTGCAACTATAAACGCACCTGTACGATTATCAAGTCCTCTACCTGAGACATAACGATTCTTTACAATTTCCGACTGTCTACGATATACTACTAAATCACCGATTTGAATGTCAGCTTCCATTTCTGATTTATCTTTTGCTCCACAATCAATAAATAGATCTGCTACATCAAAATCGCCTTTTATCCCTCCATGATGCTGAGCATTTACACCAATAACCCCTGGAACTAGTTTATCTTGACCTAAAATCTCCACCTTCATACCAATTGCTGCCTTCGGATTAATGCCACCCATTTTATCAACATAGACAAAGCCATTTTCATCAATACGATTTACAATAAAGGCGATCTCGTCACAATGACCAGCCAATAACAAATGAAAATCCGCATCCTCATTTTTAACTGCAATAACATTCCCTGCATTATCAGTACGTACTTCATCAACAAACGGTTCGACATAGTTCATCCACTTTTTCTGAATTTCCATCTCCATGCTCGATGGTGATGGTGTATGTAATAATTCTTGTAAAAACGCAATTCTTTCGGTTTCCATGTTATACATTCCTCCTATAAGAATAAGTTGGTAGCACTTGTTAACACTATAAGTAAAAAAAAGGTGATCATATATGCTCTGGAATAAATGGATACAATTTTACTTCCACCTTCCGATTATAGTACGTCTATTACTAAGTGTAACGATACTAATGTTATGCTTCGGTTATCTTATTCATTTAATTGAACCTGCTCATTTTCCTTCTGTGTTTGATGGCATCTGGTGGGCGTTTGTCACTGGCTCAACAGTTGGATATGGTGATTATGTTCCGCTTAGCTCACTTGGGAAAATAATTGCTATCCTTCTAATTTTAGCGGGTGGTGGTTTCGTAACATTTTATATGGCTACGTTATCCGCCGGAACAATTAAATTTGAACAAGACTTATCAGAAGGAAAAACAACTTATAAAGGGACAAACCATACTATCATAATCGGTTGGAATGAGCGGACTAAGCAATTAATTGACATGTTTAAAGCGCATAATCTCGACACTGATACTGTATTGATAGATCATTCTGTAAATAAGATATCGTATAAGGAGCACCACATCCATTTTATTAATGGGGAGCCCACCTCAGACAAGACATTACAAAAAGCCAATATTGCTCAAGCAAAATTCGTTATCATTACTTCCGATCCTACGTTAACGGAAGAACAAGCGGATCGACAAACGATTTTAAGTATTATTGCAGCCCGTGGTAATAATGCTTCTATCCATATCATTGCAGAAATTCTAACCGAAATCCAGCGAAAAAATGCCATTCGTGCTGGTGCAAATGTTGTTGTCCGCTCCAATAATTTCATGAGTTCCTTATTTTATCAATCACTCTTCCAAAAAGATCTTCAAGTTACTGATATTATAGCAAACACATTGGAGGAACAACAATTTTGCTCCACATTGATCTCTGAAGGATTGATTGGAAAAGATTTTTATTTTTGTGCTCAGCAATTGCTTAGCGAGAGAAAATGGTTAATTGGCATCATTCGGGAAAATGAAATGCTCCTGCATCCCGATTTTACATTACATATGAAAATGGGAGATTCATTAATCTACTTAATGCCAATGGATTCAAGTAAATAACCCATTTCTTTTAAACGAAATGGGTAAACTTCTTTTTTGCTTTTTAGCCTGATATTTGCGCAAGTAATACTTCCAAGTTTTGCAATACAACTTTCCCTTTTTCAATATATTCGGAAGGGATATCTCCATCTTTTTCAATGGGAGTTTGGAATTGATTAAATGCTGATTGGATGACACTGCTTTCTGCATAGGCATCTACATCATCCTGATAGCGATGAGTTAGTATATATGGTTTTCCCATCCTAATGACCGACGCGTCATGCTCTATTTCTCCTCGCTCAGATTGAAATGGGATACGAAGAAAATGATAACCGCCATCAGTAGCTAATTTATAATCAAAATAGCCATGATCATAATCCCATGCTCCACCTAGAGCATACCCTTCTTTTTCAAGTATCCCTTTGACCTGTTGATAGGAATAAACATTATTCTCAATTTCTGAATCTAATTCGTACAATGTATGCACCCCTTTTTTTATTAGGGTACCCTTCAACTCAGAAAATAATGCGTGTAAAAACTAAAACTTTCCTCTGTGCGGATTTTCAGTCAATGAGCAACGTGATTAATATGGTGTAAAGGTTCCTTTTAATCTATTCTTATACCGTTCCAATTTATTTATTTTCCTACATGTGATCAAAGAACAGATTGTAACAATAATCAGCTTCCATTCATGTTCTTCTCCTCGATTATCTACGATTTTATTCATGATATCCCTCCTAATCAATTATTCGTATGTAAAAAAGCTGTCCCCAAATAAAGACACTTTAAGGACAGCTCTTAACGATTATAAACGTTTTTCTAATTTTTCTTTTTCTTCTTCAAAACCTGGTTTACCAAGTAATGCGAACATATTTTTCTTATATGCTTCAACACCTGGCTGATCAAATGGATTGACACCTAATAAGTAGCCGCTGATCGCACAAGCTTTTTCGAAGAAATACACTACATACCCGAATGTGTATGCATCTAACTTCGGAAGATGGACAAGCAGATTTGGCACTTCACCATCCGTATGTGCTAGCAATGTTCCTTGGAATGCTTTTTCATTAACAAAGTCTAAAGTTTCACCTGCTAAGTAATTTAATCCATCTAAATCTTGTTCTTCTTTTTCAATCGTGATATTTGATTTCGGTTCTTCAACGTGAAGGACTGTTTCAAAAATATCACGACGACCTTCTTGTACATACTGACCTAATGAATGAAGGTCTGTGGAAAAATTAGCAGAGGATGGATAAATCCCTTTGAAATCTTTCCCTTCACTTTCGCCAAATAATTGTTTCCACCATTCAGCAAAATACTGAAGAGCTGGCTCATAATTAATTAGCATTTCGATTGTTTTGCCTTTGTTATGAAGAATATTTCGTACTGCGGCATATTGATACGCTGGGTTTTTGGCAAGATCTGCTTCACTCAATTCTGCTTGAGCTTTTTGTGCACCTTGCATCATGGCATCGATATCTACTCCACTTACCGCGATTGGTAATAAGCCTACTGCTGTAAGAACAGAATAGCGTCCACCCACATCATCAGGAATAACAAAGCTTTCATAGCCTTGTTCATTTGCTAATGTTTTTAGTGCACCTTTTGCTTTATCAGTTGTCGCATAAATACGTTTTTTCGCTTCTTCCGTACCATACTTTTCTTCAAGAAACTTACGGAAAATACGGAAAGCAATTGCTGGTTCTGTTGTCGTACCACTTTTCGATATAACATTTACAGAGACATCTTTGTCTTTTAATACATCAAATAAATCATTAATATATGGAGCACTAATGCTGTTACCAACAAAGAAAACCTGAGGTGTTTTGCGTTGTTCCTTCGTTAATTCATTATAGAAAGAATGGTTAAGCATTTCGATTGCTGCACGTGCTCCTAAGTAAGAACCACCAATACCAACAACTAATAGCACATCCGAATCCGACTTGATTTTTTCGGCAGCCTTCTTAATACGGGCAAATTCTTCTTTATCATAATCAGTCGGAAGGTCTACCCAGCCTAAAAAGTCATTTCCTGCACCTGTTTTATTATGTACCATTTCATGTGCCAATTTTACAGGTTCTTTCAAGTACTCTAATTCATGTTCCCCGAAAAAGGCTAATGCTTTCTCGTAATCAAAGCGTACATGTGTCATGTCTTTGTAACCTCCAATAATTATTATCACTATTTAAATGTACCGAATCCTTTGTCTTAAATCAAGCATAGAAACAGTGGATTTTAGAAAAGTTGTCCAATAAAAAAATGGGAGTCAATGAACACTTAGTATAATTTTCGAGAATAATGACAGAATAGGAAAGAAATATATCTATTTTTACAATACCATAAAAGAAAAGAGGTTTAAAAATGAAGAAGCTAGCTTTAATATTAATCATTATCGGGGCGATTAATTGGGGCTTGATTGGACTGTTTCAATTTGATTTAGTTGCAGCCCTGTTTGGTGGAGGCAGTCAAGAAGGTGCATTTGCTAGAGTTATTTATACCATTGTTGGAATTGCGGGACTTGTAAGCATTGCGTTTCTTTTTGATTCCAATGAGGAGTAATCCTTGTTAAACTTCGCTTTAAAGAAAGAGGCTGAGACATAACTAAATAGGTAAACGAGAATCCGAACAATCTGAACGAAGCGTAGGCAACATACCTGTGGATCGGCTTGATCTTCGAAACTCACACGAGTAGATTCACTGTGTGAAGTGTTTTTCTTCACACAGTTAGCTAAAGATCGCCCACGGAAAGCGAAATATTTTGCCGAAGCGGGATGTGTACGCAGACTTTCATGTTCGGATTTATCCTATCTATTTACTCTTTTGTCCCAGTCTTTTCATTTTTTTATTCTGATTGCTTAATCCATTCTTTCAGCTTGTCCTTCAGTGTATTAAATCCATGTTCCCCTTCTTTTTCGGCAATTGGATTTGTAACACGGTCATCTGGCTTTTCAGGCTCTAGAGCACGAATCGATAAAGCATACTTGTTCTCTTCCTCATCAACCTCAATTATTTTCACTCTAACATGGTCACCTTCTTTAACATGATCCGTAATATCTTTAACAAATCCATTGGTAACTTCTGATATATGAATTAATCCTTGTACTTCATCACTAATCGAGACAAAAGCACCATAAGGTTGAACCCCTGTAATAACTCCTTCCACCACATCTCCTATTTGAAATTTTTCTGACATGCTTCCAACTCCTCTAAACATTTTCTTACCGAATTATTTACTCTTTAAACATTAAGTAATGTTAGCATACTTAGAATAAAAATGGCAAAAAGAAAGCCGAGTTTCTTTTCTAATCGTAAACTTTCAGATAAAATTTCTATATTTTATTAAAAATATGTTTAAGAATTATAAAATTGGGCAATTTATAAGTATGTAAGACTTTCTCGTATTCCCCCTGGATAGCAAAGCGCTCTGTCGCTTTGCTTATTTTTTTCTACTTTACTAAAGTCCAAATAAAGTGAGACTATGATCAGGGTGCTAGCTTCTATTATCACTAAACTTATCCTTATGTTACTTAAATCTTGATTAAGGTACGAATAGCATCGTCATAAATACCCTTCCATACATCTTGAAATTATCTAAGTGAGGTTCATAGCATGAAAAGGACAATTGCATACAAAGGACATATGATTAGCTTCACTTTTTATAAAGATTCATCTAAACCAGTAATCATCTTGTTGCATGGATTTTTAGCTTCATCCTATTGTTTTCGGAAGTTAATTCCTTTATTAACAAAGGACTTTCAAGTCATTACCATCGATATTCCACCATTTGGAGAAAGTGAAAAATCTAATACTTGTTTATTTTCCTACGATCATATGGCAGATGCCATTAAATATCTATTGGACGATCAGGCTATTGATACAGCCTTTTTACTCGGTCACTCGATGGGCGGCCAAATTTCTTTGCGGTTTGCATACAAATACCCTGACAATGTTAAACAATTATATTTGCTAGCCCCATGCAGCTTTATGCGACACTCACCTTGGTTCGCTAAAGTAATCTGTCATAACCCACTATCTTCATTCATAACTAGAACGTTGTTAAAGCGAAAAGGAGTATATGAAATGCTCAGGCATTCGATTTATCGCGACGACATTATCACAGATGAAATGTTAGAGCATTATAAAAAACCCTTTCTCGATAAAAAGATATACCCTTGTATCATAAAAATCCTGAACGACCACCAAGGTGATTTAACTGAACGATTACTCGTCACCATTGACACACCTACATCTATCATCTGGGGGAAAAACGATGAAATTATTCCATACGAAATTGGATATGAACTGATCAAATACCTACCGAATGCCACACTGACAACCCTAGATCAAACCGGTCACCTCCTCCCAGAAGAGGCTTCTTACTACATTGCTAAACTCGTTGGGCAAGGAATAAAATAATGTCTTCTTTTCCTTAGAGTTCAAGCATGAGACTTTTTTTCAACCGAACAATATGGTTGAATAGACATATCAAAGAGTATTGTTAAGGGAGTGCAAAAAACGATGAAATTTTCTTTTGATGACCAAATAGAGAGAAGAAATACAAGGGCGGTTAAATGGGACTTGGTCAAAGCGCTTTATGGATCAGAGGATGTCTTGCCAATGTGGGTAGCAGACATGGATTTTGAAGTGCCAGTAGCTGTAAAAGACGCACTAATACAACGAGCAGAGCATGGCATATTCGGCTATACCTTTACAGATAATGCACTTCAACATACCATTACCAGTTGGTTGGAATATAAACATAATTGGAAAGTAAAAAGCGCTTCTATTCTATATAGCCCAGGTGTGATCACTACGTTATATATGGCGATCCAAACCTTCACAGATAAAGGAGATAAAGTGCTCATCCAGACGCCTGTCTATCCTCCTTTCTATGATATCGTAAAAAAACATGACCGCGAACTAGTGACAAATCAACTCATTATTCAAGATAATAGATATGAAATTGATTTCGAAGATTTTGAAGCCAAATTACAGCAAGGCGTTCAGGCATTTATTCTCTGCAACCCGCATAACCCTGTGGGACGTGTATGGTCACAAAAAGAATTAGAGCAAATCATCGCGCTGTGCAAACAATACAATGTGATGATTCTTGCGGATGAAATTCATGCTGATCTTGTCTATCAACCATACAAGCACATCCCGATCGCTAAAATCGATACGGAAATGACAGACCAAATCATTACCTGTATGTCACCAACTAAAACTTTTAACTTGGCAGGATTACAAGCCTCCTTCGCTATTGTATCGAATAAACAAAAAAGAGAGGCATTAGAGAAGACATTCCATAAACAAGGAATACATATGCTAAACACAATGGGGATTACTGCTTTAGAGGCTGCCTATAATGATGGCAGGGAATGGCTTAATCAATTGCTCGATCAATTACGGACAAATATCGATTATGTAGAAAAGGCATTTGCTGATCACGATAAAGTAAATGTATTCCATCCAGAAGGCACCTACCTAGTATGGATGGATTTCCGCAAACTCGGTATGTCACAAGATAAATTAAAAGAATTCCTACAAAAAGAAGCGAAGATCGGTTTAAATGACGGCGTCTCGTTTGGTGAAGAAGGCACAGGCTTTATGCGAATGAATATCGCCTGCCCATTAGCAATAGTAAAAGAAGGTACTTCCCGAATTATGAATGCGTTGGAAAAATTTAGGAAATAAGGCCAATCACCAAATGGCCTCGGATCTACGAATGCCTCAGATTTCGTTATACAATTCTCTATACTTCCTGCTACGTAAAGAAGAGTAAGCAAATGAAAGCTTACTCTTCCTCTTCTTCTGTATTAAATTCTGTTGGATCGGTTGGTTTTTCTTCATCCGTTGCTTCTTCTAGCGATATAACACCACAGACAATACGGTCACCCGAATCTCCTGCTGGCTGTGAAATTCCATCGTCTGGTCCAGCATGAATAATAATAGAAGTACCATCTTCTCTTAATAATGACTTGTCTCCATCCATTAGGGTAGCCCCATCAATTTCAAGTTCTACATCGGCAGTTCCATCTGCCTCTACTTCTATATTTGGCAAATCACCTAAATGAGCACCATCTGGATGCATGAGGCCATGTTCATTTCCTTCTGGATTAAAATGATTCCCGGCAGATTGAAAGTCCGGTCCTTCACACTTAGCATATTCGTGAATATGTACACCATGCATACCTTGCTCCAGACCTTCCACCTTAATTTGAACAGATACCATACCATCTTGTTCATTAAATGTAGCAGTTCCAACGGCATCTTGATCCGTATTATACAGACGCACTTCTAACGGAGAGCGTTCGGCTGCCTGGCAGCTAGTTAACACGATAAACACTGAAAAACAGAAACAAACTACATATCTTTTTTTCATCACATCTACTCCTCTTCACTTATCCATTACCTATTATGGACAAGGAGAAGTAAACTTAATCAATCTTTCAAATCGTCATATTTTTGTTTCCACTTCTCTTCTTCTTTTTTTGATGCTTTCTTAATAAAATACATCGCAACAATCGCCCCGATAACAAAAATTAACAGACTAATCACCGCAGGAATATACAACGATTTATCTTCCGGGAAATAAAGAAATTCCATCATCTTACATCACTTCCCTTATTATAAAGTGAGACTTCCCTCAATGGGGGTTTCACGGACGATTAGCACCGTGATAAAGTATTCCTAATAAAACCCTATTATAACATAAGAAAAGCCTACGCGCCCGTACAAAAAATCAATAGATGATAGAGGCATTGCAGCACCTGCGACATTCGAATTTTTAGAAATTAAAAAAGCTAGTATGAATCACTAGCTTTTTGACATTATTTTCCTAGATGCTCTTCAATTGTTTCTGCAATTCCTTCAAGAGCTTGATCTTCATCATTACCATCAACAGTAATACGAATTTCCGCTCCTTTTGGAACACCAAGTGACATAACACCCATGATGGATTTTAAGTTTACTGTTTTTCCGTTATAATGTAATTCTACATGCGATTCATATTGCCCAGCCTTATTTACTAGTAAAGTAGCTGGTCGTGCGTGAATACCAGTGTCACTTTGAATAGTAAAAGATTGTTCTTTCATAACATAACTCCTCCTCATCAATCGATCATCATTTAACAGTCAAATAATTGCAAAAAACCTGAAATGACTAACTAAGACTATTATATACGAAAAAAACGAATTAAGAAACAAAAAAGAGAAAAAAATCCACAAACAATGTAAAGGGTTCCATTTCTGTTTCAAAAGGATTCCATTTGTATTTCGATTTTCATTATGATATTTTCTATTTATACTACGCCTAAAAGGAGGGCTTATACATGAGTGTACATATTGGAGCAAAAAAAGGAGATATTGCAGATACAATCCTACTTCCCGGAGATCCACTGCGCGCCAAATATATTGCAGAAAATTTCTTAGAAAATGCTACTTGCTATAATGAAGTTCGCGGGATGTACGGATATACTGGCACATATAAAGGGAGAGAAATATCTGTTCAGGGAACCGGGATGGGAGTCCCATCTATTTCTATCTATGTGAATGAGCTAATCCAAAGCTATGATGTACAGAATCTGATTCGCGTCGGGACATGTGGAGCTATTCAAAAAGATGTAAAGGTAAGAGATGTCATTCTTGCCAGTACCTCTTCGACAGACTCGCAAATGAACCGAATGGTGTTTGGAGGAATTGATTACGCCCCAACTGCTGATTTTGACTTATTGAAAAAAGCATATGACACAGGCATAGAAAAAGGGCTATCTTTAAGAGTTGGAAATGTATTTACTAGCGATAGTTTTTATCGTGATAACATGAAAGAAATGCTAGAGCTACTTGATAAATACAACGTGTTAGCAATTGAAATGGAGTCAACAGCATTGTATACACTAGCAGCTAAATTCAATCGTAACGCATTATCCGTTCTAACTGTTTCTGATCATATAGTTACAGGAGAAGAAACGACCGCAGAAGAACGTCAAACAACTTTTAACGAGATGATTGAAGTATCACTTGAAGCGGCAATTAAATAAGAATAGGGTATTACAACCGTTCAAAATCCCTTCAGAACAAAAGGATGAGAGCATAGTTTTGTTCTCATCCTTTTATTATTAAAACTGTGTTAAGTGATGAGTAATCAATATTAAATAGGCTAAAGCTATGCTATAATGAAAAAGAAATTGGTCGGTAGATACCTATAAATAGGAACATTTTTAGTAATTATCAACACCGGATACCGAGCTTTTCCATCTAAGAGACAGAGAGGATGTTCTAATTGGAGCTTTTCGAAAACTTCCCACTTTGGGCAGCTTTAATCGCAATCGTTTTTGCCCAATTTATAAAAGTTCCCCTACACTTTATCGCTACTAAAGAATTCAAACCTGGATTGGGATTTAGTACAGGCGGTATGCCAAGTAGTCATTCTGCAGCGGTTACAGCCGTTACCACTGGAGTCGGCATTGAACACGGTGTGTCATCAGGACTATTTGCCGTATCCTGTGTGCTCGCCATTATTATCATGTTTGATGCAACAGGCATCCGTAGACAAGCTGGAGAACAAGCCATATTAATAAACACACTAGTGAAGGATTTTCATCATTTTGTCTCTGAAGCAAAAGGATGGTCTAAAAAAGGGGAATATGAAAAACAAAAAGAATTAAAAGAACTTCTCGGTCATCAGCCGATCGAAGTGTTCTTTGGTGGCTTAACAGGGATCATCTTAGCCTTCCTACTTTATCCACTATTTTAAAAATGAAATGCTACATCCTCAGCCTATATATGCAAAAAGGCTGAAACATACATAAAAAGTAATTTTTTTGAAATCCAATCAGAAAATAAAACCGCATGAAATCATCCATTATCATTAGATTTCATGCGGTTATTCATTTGAACGACTACGCGTACTTTTTTACTCTGCTTTATATTGATGCCTAAATACTTGTAATGATTCTGTATTATTTAAACCTTCCACTACTTCTTCTGTCAATTGTCCTGTTCCATATTCAATCACATATACATCTAATGCTTTTTTCCCCCATTTTTCATAAACATCCTCTACTGTCGGATAATATAAATCAATCTTATTCCCTTTAATTGCACCACCCTTATCAGCTACAATACCATAGCCATAATCGGGAATATAGAGTATTGTACCAAGAGGAAAAATATTTAAATCTGCTGCAATCGTGGAATACAAATCCCGCGTAACTTTTACACCTGAATAAGTTATACCATATGCAGGATGATCTGGAGTTTTACCAGTAGATTCAACACCTGCTGTATAACCTGTAGCAACGACATTATGTTTCTCATATTGACTTAAATCTAATGTTTCCTCTAAAGTTGATGGTCCTGTGATTTCTTCACTTGAAATATAAGTGACTCGATTATTACGGTGTTTCATGGATTTCTTCTTTTTGTCTACTATCTCTCTATCTTCCTGATAACTTATATCAAGTGAGTCAGGTGTTTCATCTGCTAAGCTATTAATCACTTCTTGTGCTGATACATTAGATACCATTGTGAAACTAGACATTAATGCACCAAACAATAGAGAAAGCCACAATAAATTTTTGGCGATTTTCCATAAAAACATAAAAAGATCACACCTCTCTTAGGTGTAATCTTTTCCACTACCAAGAAGAATTATACATTTTCATCATTTTAGAACATTTGATAACCGTTTTTTCTCAAAAACTTAATGACGATTCCAGCAACTATTGTCCCAATAAATCCCGAGGATAAGATAATCATATCTTGTACACCTAATGTAACGATTTCATTCCACAAAGTCGGGAATGCATAGCCTGGATCAGTGAAATATGTAGAAAATGGAAAAGTATCGACAATAAATATAACGATTACTGGAAACACAAATGCCATTAACCATGTTTGACGCAAAATCATATTGAGAATAAAACTAATACCAAAAAATAACACAAAAAATAAAAGAACTGAGATAAAAAGTTGAATCATTCGGGTCTACTCCTCTAAGTTCATGCCAAAATTAATTACTCATTTTATTTTATACCGCCATCAGAACTTGTGCAACAAAGTTCATTTTTTTGTAAGAAAATTCGACCATAAAACTAAACCATATGGATGGATATAAAAAGCAGAGGATTAGCCCTCTGCTTTTTATGATAGTAATTAAAAGATGTTAAATTTACCTTTTTTCAATACTAATCCTACACCGCCGATTTTGTATAATGCACGGTTATCAATAACTTTCTTCATGAAGGAAGCAGTCCATCCGTAGATCTTCTTACCTCCAAAGATAGAGCCCATTGCATCTTTGTCACCAAGTGAACATACAGTACCACGGTTGATAAACTCGAAATGTTCCAACTCTCCACCTTTTACAAGTGCAATTAAATTATGTGCACAAACTTCTGCTTGTTGCATAGCAATTTGAGCAGTAGGTGGATATGGGCGATCAATTTCTTTATTCCAGACTAAAGCACAATCTCCAACCACGAAAACATCTTCGTGTGATGGTGCACGTAATTCTGGGGTAACTTCCACTTTACCACGGTTATCTTCTAATGAAGATTCTTCCACAAGATGGTTAGCACGTACCCCGGCTGCCCATACGGTTGTCATTGTAGGAATATCTTCTTTTTCACCGTTTTGCTCAATGGTAATACCATCAGCACGAACCTCTTTTAACATCGCACCAAGTTTGAATTCCACTCCGCGTGACTCCAGTGAGTTTAGTGCATATTCAATTAATTCTGGGTCAAAACCAGGCATAATTGTATCCATACCTTCTACGACAATAACTCTCACTTTACTGCGATCTATATCATATTCTTCACAAAGCTCTGGAATCCGATTTGCTAATTCTCCAGCAAACTCAATTCCAGTGAAGCCGCCGCCACCGATAACGATATTTAATCGCTCTGCCTTAGGTTCAGCTTCATTATTATATGTTGCAAATTGATAATCGATATGTTCACGAATCTGACGCGCTTTATTGATACTACCAATCGTAAATGCATGATCTAATAAACCAGGAATTCCAAACGTAGCTGCTTCGAAACCTAAGGCAACTACCAGGTAATCATAATCCAGCACTTCGCCATCTTGTAGTTCAACTTTTTTCTCATCAGGTTTTATCGCTGTTACAGTATCTTGAATAAAATTAACCTTTGCAGAGTTAATAATACCAGATATTTTCACCCGACTGCGGTCATGGTGTAAGGTACCTGCTGCAGCTTCATGTAACCAAGTAGATTCATAGTGGTAATCGTGCTTGTTGACGAGTGTAATGTGTGCATCGTTTACACCCAATTTTTTTTGTAGTTTTGCTACTGTAGTAAGACCACCGTAGCCTGCTCCCAAAACAACAATTTTAGGTTTATTCATCTTTCTCACATCCATTTAAGTATTTTTTTTGTAACAATTCGTGATGTATTTCACGTACTATCACGTAATGATACATGAGCCTTAATTATTAGTCCATAGTATATGTTAGACCTTTTTACGACATTTTTCAACCCTTGCGGTTGATTTTGTACAATTTTTTAAAAACTTTCTCTACTAATTTGGTGAATTTTACAAATTACCAATTAAAAGCAAGTAAAAATGACATAATAGCAGCAATTATGTTAAAATATTAGGCATTGATGTAAGCATTAGGGGGAATCTAACTATGTTAAAGGAAGTTTATGATATAACGATAATCGGTGCAGGACCTGTCGGTTTATTTACCGCTTTTTATGGTGGATTAAGGCAATCTTCTGTTAAAATCATCGAGAGTTTGCCACAAATTGGCGGACAGCTCAGCGCACTATATCCAGAAAAATATATTTATGATGTAGCTGGCTTTCCAAAAGTCCGAGCACAGGAACTCGTTGATAATTTAAAAGAACAAACCGATTTATTTAAACCTGAAATTGTCTTAAATCAACCGGTTGAAAACGTTGAACGTTTAGATGATGAGACCTTCCGAATTACCACACCAACAGAAGAACACTTCTCTAAAGTAATTATTATTACCGGTGGAAATGGCGCTTTTCAACCGAGAAAATTAACGATTGATCAGGCGGAAGAGTTTGAAGGTGAAAATCTTCACTATTTCGTCGATAATATGGATAAATTCCGTGATCAACGTGTTGTATTGTTTGGTGGCGGAGACTCAGCGGTTGATTGGGCATTAATGTTAGAACCGATTGCACAAGAAGTTACATTAGTACACAGAAGAGATACCTTCCGAGCCCACGAAGCAAGTGTAGAAAACTTAATGAAATCGAATGTTAATATATTAACACCGTATGTGCCTGAAAGCCTAATTGGCCAAGATAAGATTGATCAAGTCCGGTTAAAAGAAGTGAAAGGTGACAAGGAAGTCGTACTGGACGTCGACCATGTACTAGTGAATTATGGGTTTATTTCATCTTTAGGACCAATTAAAAACTGGGGATTAGAAATTGATAAGAATAGTATAGTTGTTAATTCAAAAATGGAAACAAATGTCCCAGGGATTTATGCTGCTGGTGATATCTGTACGTATCCAGGTAAAGTGAATTTAATCGCTGCTGGTTTTGGAGAAGGACCAACTGCAGTTAACAATGCCAAAGCTTATATGGATCCAAAGGCAAGAATTCAACCCAAGCATTCTACTAGCATGTTTTAATAGAAAAGCATCGAGCCAATTTGCTCGATGCTTTTTTCATTAACAATTTTCAGGTGTTCCTTCTCTTTCCTTCGCTTTAAACGATGATCCACAACCACATGATACGATCGCATTGGGGTTATCAATCGTGAATCCTCCGCCCATCATATTTTGTTTGAAGTCAATTGTCGTTCCTTCGATCACATCAATATCGAATTTTTTGATCGTTAGTGGAATACCATTTGACTCTTCAGTATAGTCTAATTCTTCATTGACGTCATAATCAAAGCCAAGGGAATAAGAAAGACCACTACATCCGCCACCTTTGACACCGAAACGAAGACGTACTGTTTCTGCATCTTCTTCTTTCATCATTTCTTGTATCTGATTTTTGGCACTTTCCGTAATATTAATAACCATAGAAAAAAACTCCTTTTTCTAAGTACTTTAATACTTATTGTATGATCAAGTATACAAACTCAATCATGGTAATTCAATATATTTGCATTATAATTAAGCCATGAAAAATGTTCCTTCAATCGTCGTTTCCGCTTTTCCACGCATCCAGACATGCCCATCCTCTGCCCAAGTGATATACAAATCGCCACCAGCTAAATGAACAGTAATTTCTTTTCCTTTTTCCAATTTATTATTTAAAATAGATGCAACAACAGCTGCACAAGCGCCTGTACCACATGCTTGTGTCACCCCTGAACCTCTTTCCCATACTCTAAACTGTATCTCCTGATCATTCACTTTTTCGATAAATTCAACATTGACGCTTTCCGGGAATCGCTCATCTTTCTCAATAACTGGACCCAACGTAGTTAATGGTGCTTGATTAATATCCTCCACAAAGAAAACAGCATGTGGATTCCCCATGGACACTGTCGTGATAGCTAGCTGTTCATCTTCAATAGCAAACGGCTCAGCTACTACCTTGTCTTGTTCTCTACCTAACATCGGAATCTCTGACCGTTTTAACAATGGTTTTCCCATATCAATCGTTACTTCCTCTACCTGCGAACGGTCTCCGTGTACTTCTGCACTGACATTTCCCGCTTTCGTTTCAATTGTAAATTGTTTTGAATCTACTAAGTGATGCTCATAGGCATACTTTGCGACACATCGTAAACCATTGCCACAGTTTTTTCCTTCCGATCCATCTTTATTAAAAATACGCATTCCAACTTCAGCATTTTCAGTTGGATGAATTAATATAAGGCCATCTGATCCTATTCCAGTATCTTTATCAGCTACAGATCTCGCCAAATCAGCCAGCATCTCTTCTTCAAGTGGAAAATCAAATACATTGATAAAAATATAACTGTTTCCTAAACCATGCATTTTAGTAAATGGTATGTTCATTTCTTTCTGTCCCCTCTTTAAAACTGATCGATTAATTCATTATCGATATACTCATTAATATTATCTAATAATTGTTCTGGTGTATCTGCTGTGATTGGCCTACCGTTCACGATAGCAACATGATAGTTACGGCAAATGCCACAATAACTTGTACACCCATATTCCGCTACATCCATATCAGGATCCGTTAGTAATTGTTGTCGGACCTGCTCTGTACCTTTTGCAAGATTTTTCACACAAAAGCCAACATTGATTCTAATTCTCATTATATCACACCTTCAAATTATCTTAAGGTTCATCTGCCTAATTTATTTTTAACACACTTTTATTTACAAATAAATCAATAAAAGATAAAATAAAGTTGAGAATGTTTGTCATTCGTGTGATACTAAACATAGATTTTTTAACAAATAGCCCTTTAGAGTAGTAGTGAGGAAAGGAGAGTCTCCATTCATGGAAGAACAATCAGCACAAGTACAAGAAGTCTTAAATAAATTACGTCCATTTTTATTACGTGATGGTGGCGATGTCGAATTAGTGGATGTGGAAGATGGTATCGTTCGCTTACGTTTAATGGGTGCATGTGGTAACTGCCCTAGCTCTACCATTACTCTGAAAGCAGGTATTGAACGCGCACTAATGGCTGAAGTACCTGGCGTTACGGAAATTGAGCAAGTATTTTAATCAACATTTTACCAGGAAACGATTCTTTCAAAAGAAACGTTTCCTTTTTTATTGGAAAGCCATTGGATGATTAAAGTGATACTTCGCTCACTCGAGGTGATATCAGACGGTTAGCTCCCAGATTTGTTTATTATCTCGGTTTATGCAACAAATCTTTTCTCCTACTAGGGTAATTTTTGGTTAGCAGCATAATAAAAAGATAAATCACACAAAAAAGTGGATTTATCTTTTTAAACAGTCTTATTATATATCTTCACGTAGTGTTTCCACGATCGAACCAGTATTTTCCACTTGTAGTGGAAGCCACTGATAATCCGGGTATGCTGCTTTCCATTCCTTAACGAGTGAAAATACTTTTTTATCGTCTACAACTGCTATCATTGTTGGGCCTGCTCCACTTAGAAAAACACCATAAGCACCTTTATTTTTCAAATAATGATAAAGCTCATCATAATGAGCAATTAGTGACTTACGGTACGGCTGATGGAAATGATCTTTTTCCATCATCTTTCCTAATGTTTCCCAGTCACCTTGACAAATTGCTGCTACACTCACATTTGCTACACTACTAGCTTGTACACTTTCTTTAAAGCTTAACTGCTCCGGTAAAACATTGCGAGCATCACTTGTCTTCAATTCAAAATGCGGGATACAAGCTACAAATGTAACACCTTTTATCGCTATTTGAGAATAGGTGACATCGCCATCGTAATGTCCAATTACACATCCCCCTATTAAGGATGGTGCAACATTATCCGGATGTCCTTCAATATCTGTCGCAATCTGCAATTTATCAGCTTTGGAAAGATCTAAATCTAAAAGCACATTTGCAAGTTCAATCCCGGCAATAACCGCAGTAGCACTACTTCCTAAACCTCTTGCTAACGGAATTTCACTTTTCATTTCTACTTGACATGCAGGGATCTGGTTTTCTTTATTATACAATTTTGCAACCTGTTCGACTATTTCATAAACTAAATTATTTTTTCCAGTTGGAATACCTTCCAAACAATCAGAAATCGCTATAAAACGCCAATCTTCTGCATATGATACATACAATTCTAAATACAGGTTTAAAGCCAATCCAATTGAATCAAAGCCTGCACCTAAATTGGCTGTGCTAGATGGAACTTTTATTGACCAGCTCATGCCTTGACACTACCCATTATCTCATTGATGATTACTTCTTCTTTATTCGGCAATACAGTTGGTTTAACTTCACTATAATTGATAGCAGTATCCGGGTCTTTCAAGCCATTACCAGTCAACACAGTAACAACTGTTGATCCTTTAGCTACTTTTCCTTCTTTTAATTTCTTTAATAAACCTGCTACAGAGGCGCAAGATGCCGGTTCTGCAAATACTCCCTCATTTTGGGCAATCCATTTGTAAGCTTCGATCATTTCATCATCCGTGATTTCATCAATTTCACCATTCGATTCATCACGAGCATTTACTGCACCTTGCCAGCTTGCTGGATTACCTATACGAATAGCTGTACCTACTGTTTCAGGGTTTTCAAAGACACGATTATGTACAATCGCCGCTGCACCACTCGCTTCAAATCCCATCATTTTCGGTAAACCCGTTGCTTTCATTTCATGATATTCTTTGAAACCTTTCCAATATGCTGTAATATTCCCTGCATTCCCAACAGGAATAAATAAATAATCTGGTGCCTTACCTAAGTCATCGCATACTTCAAATGCTGCCGTCTTTTGCCCTTCAATTCGGTATGGGTTGACAGAGTTCACAAGTGCTACTTCCCCGCTCTCCGCCAATTTACGAACATAACGAAGAGCATCGTCAAAATTGCCTTTTATCGAATAAATTTCAGCACCGTACATTACTGCTTGTGCTAATTTACCTTGCGCTATTTTACCTTCAGGAATAACCACAATACATTTTAAGCCAGCACGTGCAGCAAAAGCTGCTGCAGACGCCGAAGTATTACCAGTAGATGCACAAATAACTGCTTTAGCACCTTCTTCTACAGCCTTTGCCATTGCCATTACCATGCCACGATCTTTGAAAGAACCTGTGGGATTTAACCCTTCAAATTTAGCATACGCATTAATGCCAAACTTTTCTGACAATTTATCTAATTTTATTAAAGGGGTATTCCCTTCATGCAAGCTGATTAACGGCGTGTTTTCTTCAATCGGTAAAAATTCCTTATACTCTTTCAAAAGTCCTTGCCATGCCATAACAATTAATCCTCCCCATCGACGCGATAACAACTGATTATTTCATTAACTACGTCTAATCCTTTTAGATTTTCTCTACTGTTCAATAATTGCTGCTTACTTATCTTATGAGTAATCATCACAATCTCTGCCATTTTCTCTTTATTAGAAGGTAATTGCAAGATCTTTTGGAAGCTTACTTCTTCATTGGTAAATACGTTTGTAATTTTTTGAAAAGTGCCAGCCTCATCGTCTACTTCCATTCGAATGAAATACTGCATATATTTTTCGTTATCCTTTTTTAATTGCTTTTCATATTGTGGTACGGTATATTCATTACCCGTAATGCCAAGACGAATATTTTTCACTACCTCCATTAAGTCAGACACAACTGCTGTTGCGGTTGGCATGCTTCCTGCCCCAGGTCCATAAAACATTGTTTCCCCTACTGCCTCACCATAAACATATACAGCATTAAATTCATTTTTGACTAAAGCTAGTGGATGATCTTGTGGTAAAAGAGTAGGTTCCACACTTACCTCTACTTTTCCATTATAGATCGATGCAATTCCTATTAATTTAATAGTATACCCTAAACTTGTAGCAAAGGTAATATCTTCTTGGGAAATTGTTCTTATTCCTGATACTTCAACATCTTCTAAACCAATTTCCATTTTGAAAGCTAGATTTGCAAGCAAGGTCATTTTTCTTGCTGCATCTAACCCATCAATATCAGAAGTCGGATCTGCTTCGGCAAAGCCAAGTGCTTGTGCTTCTTTTAAGACTGGTTCAAATGCTAATTCCTCATCTGTCATTTTGGTTAAAATATAATTTGTTGTCCCATTAACAATCCCCATTATTTTTTGAATACGATCTGATGCCAATCCTTCTGTTAGAGAGCGAATAATCGGAATCCCCCCGGCAACACTTGCATCATATAATATATCGCAATTATTTTCTTTAGCTAATCTAAGTAGTTCTTGACCGTGAACCGCCATTAGGTCTTTATTTGCTGTAACGATATGTTTTTTGTTACGGATTGCTTTTTCTAATAAAAGATTAGTATCCTCAATACCACCCATTACTTCAATAATAATATCAAGATCTGGATTACTTACTAATTCTTGCGGATTATCTGTTAACCACTCAGGTTGAATGGCAACATCACGTTTCTTTTCGATATCATTGACTAGAATTTTTTTTATTTGAATTTCACAGCCTACCTTATATTTGATTTCTTCGGCATGGCTTTGTAACAGTTTGACAACTCCTGTTCCTACTGTGCCTAAACCACATAAACCAACGTTAACCTGATTCATATAGACGCCCTCCCTTTGTTTGCGTTACGTGAACATTTGTATATATATAGTGGACATTATACATGTGAAAGCTGTCTTTAGCAAGACACAATCACCTAAAAAAGAAGAAAAACAGTAAATCCAACTGCTCCTCTTACTATTTGAGATAATAGTAGATAAAACTACGTGATCGAGAAAATAATGGAAAGCTTTCTTCCATTCTCACTTAGATTGAGAGAAATATTCCTTTACTATGACTATTTTATTATGATACATTACATTTTTCGAAAATAAAAAATGCACCTAGTCGATCCATGATGCAGGTGCATTGTCCGGTACTTTTAGACATCTACTAACCAATCTAATTGTATACTATTTATTTCTCTTTCATCAATACCTATTTGATAAAAAAACGTGCGCATATTCTCTTCATAAAAAGATTGATTTTTAATGAGTGTATCTATATCAGAAGAATCGTTGGTCTTATGACGGATTTGGTCCATGTAGTCTAATAAATGAATAGGAAAAATCAATCGTGCATATAATAGTTTCCATCCGAATGCTGATAGTGTCCTATTAGTTACATAACCTTGCAAAAATTGTTGGCATTCATGACTAGACAGACCTTCTGATGTTAGCATGTACTGCCTCAATTTTTCTGCTATATCACGTACTGGATGATCATACACAAATCGATCACTTAAAATGAATATCTCCTTCATATCATTTTGATAACGTCCAAAGGTGATCGATGGTTGATCACTTTCATTAAATCGAGATTCCTGTTCCACACTATGCAGGTATTGAATGGCATTTTCTCCTAAGCCAATAATATAAGGAAACATATTAACAAATTCACGAATAAAAGGTGAAGCAGGTCTTTGTTCATATAATTGCTTAAACATAGCCTCATACTGGTCTAACTTGGAAATCCATAATTCTTTCCATTTTCCATAACTGTTCATCGAACTTGGCTGATACGGATAACCAAAACCTGCTTGATGAAATTCGGAAAGTTTAGTAGCTTCTTCTCGTTGGTCTTCCTTGTAGATCGCATAACACAGCAAATATTTTTCTTTACCAATGGATGTAAGAAATTGATTGTGCACATTTGGAATCGGACAGGTGACATTTGTCCAGCCTTGTTGATGATAATGAGTAGCAATAGTATATAATTCAAGCGCAAAGCGCTCAGTTATAGAAGTCGGGATAACAAAATAATAATATGTTTGATCTGCAAAAGTTAAATATGGTTTCTCTGTGACTTGTTTAGTAGGCACCTGAATTGGGTAGTGTAAAAAAATAGGATGCACTGTATTTCCCCCTTTAATGTTTATATATTAAACTATATGTATACCGTGATATGAAAATGATGAATATAGGATGTGATCAAATGGCAAACGAACGTAGACAAACCGAATTAGAACAGAAAGCAAGAGAATGGTTAAGAGAACGCGGAGTGACATTAGAAGACATTGCAGAATTAGTTTATTTTCTCCAAAATAAATATCAGGATCAATTAACATTAGAGGAATGTTATGAAAACGTTGATCGAGTGTTAATGAAGCGCGAAGTGCAAAATGCAATTATTACCGGTATCCAGCTGGATGTTTTGGCAGAGAACAATCAATTAGAACCTCCACTTCAGGAAATACTGGAAACAGATGAAAGCCTATATGGTATAGATGAAATTGTTGCCTTATCAATTGTAAATGTGTATGGGTCCATTGGGTTTACCAATTATGGATACATTGATAAGCAAAAGCCAGGTATTCTGGAAAAGTTAAATGATAAATCACAAGGATGTCATACATTTTTAGATGATATCGTTGGGGCAATTGCAGCAGCTGCTTCCTCACGCTTAGCACACAGTAAAGCCAATGACCACTCCATAGATGATGAATAAGTAAAGAAAAAACAAAATTCACGTATTTCAGTGCTATGAAATACGTGGATTTCTTCAGTCATCAGGTAATTAGTTCAAGCTAATGTATTCTGTATTGGTTTTCTTTTTTAATAGGGGCGAGGTGAAAATAAAAATAGTGACAAGTACTGCAATCACAAGCATCAACACTTTCACAACAACTAATGGAATAACACTTAATGTCACTAGAACACTCGTCCAAACGATTAAAACAGCAAAGGCCTTTATTCGAGTTGGTACACCTTTTCCCCTCTGATAATCTGCTATATAATGGCCAAAGTATTTATTTGTTACTAGCCAATTATGCAATACCGGAGATGATTTACTAAAACAAAATGCTGCTAAGATTACTAATGGGGTTGTAGGCAGGATAGGCACTATAATACCGATTAAGCCGGTAGTAAGACTTACAAACCCTCCTAATAGCCAACATAATCTTTTAAACTTCCACATTTATTTCACTCCAACTTAGCTATCACATGCTGTTGATATTCTTCTTGCGTATTTATATTGATAAAATATTTCTCTTCCTGCTCTGGAAAATCAACATAGGTTACGTGTAAATGATCTAGTAATTGACGCATCGACCGTTGCCCACTTGTTAATTGTTGTTCCATCATCTGACTTGTCTTTTTTTTATAGAGAGCAACTAATGGCTGTAACCGTCCATTTATTCGAGCAACAATGGCATCGGTATTTTCATGAATCTTGGTTGTTAACTTTTTTAAAATGTATTGATCTATAAATGGCATATCCACTGGTAAGACAAGGTACCACTCAGTATTCCCTGCAGCCATAGCGGAATAAATACCAGCCAATGGACCTTGTCCTTTAAAACGTTCCAGATCTTTGATAACCTCTATATTCGGTGAATCCAGCTTCACAGGTTGGTTGTCCCTTCCGACTACAATGATGGTATCCGTACAAGCTACCATCACTTGAACTGCATGCTCGTAGAAAGATAATCCTTTATTCGTTGCAAGTGCTTTGTCTTTTTTAAACCTAGATGACTTACCTCCAGTTAACACGATTCCTGACAATTTTTCCACTAGTTACACGCCTTTCGCTCAATTTTTCACAATATTGTCGGAATTCTTTCACATGAACCGGTCATATTTTTTCATAACTGGTCTCATTTCACTGAAACAGAACGAAATCATTCTTTAAAGAAAGGTTTTGACATTCTCAAAATCGAAATCTGACCAGTTAGCTTCTACTTCGTAAAATAACTGTTCAGCATATTCAGCATTATCCTGATACACATATTTCACATTTTCAACTGACTCTAAAAGCAGATGATCATCCTTTTTCAGTAATACGATTTTCGGTAAAGGAATCTGTTTATAGCCTTCAATGAGAACAATATCTATATCGATCGATTGATATAATAACAATAGTGCTTTCAATGAAAATTTCCTTTTATCAGCTGTCATGATAAGCTGGCTATCGCCCACAACGGTTGACAGCTTTGCACCTGCCTCAAAATGCTGATAACTATCTGTTCCTTTTAGCTGATCTGGTTCACCACCGTGACCATGATGTTTAACGGTAGCTACCTGATAACCTTTTTCTGTTAAGTAGTTAATCCATTGTGTCATAAATGTCGTCTTACCACTATTTTTATACCCTACCACTTGTACAACAAACATATTAACCACCACTTACTGGAGGAATAATTGCTACAGTGTCACCTGGTTGAATGATATCACCCTCCAATGCATAAGCTTCATTAACAGCAACCATCGATTGTTCTAACTGGCTCAATTTATAGTCAGATTGCAATTTCTGCTTTAAATCCTTTACCGTACTTTCTTTGATATCTAAATAAATTTTATCTTTTCCTACTTCTTCCTGTAATTGAGCAAATAATAAAACCTCAACCATTCTCCTCACCCTTTATTTCTGGTTTCCCTTCTGGATAGGACACATTTTCCAATTGGTCGCCGATCCATGCTTCACCATCTTCCCATTGCTCTTTTTTCCATATCGGAACGATTTGTTTAATTCGCTCAATGGCATACTGATTCGCTTCATAAGCTGGTTTACGATGAGGTGATGAAACAGCAATTACGACAGCAATTTCTGAAATTTCAAGAGAGCCGATGCGATGCGTGATAGCCACCTTCGTATCTGGCCAATTAGCATTTATTTCTTTCCCGATCTGAGCAAGCATTTTTTCTGCCATCGGTTTATATGCCTGATATTCAAGATAAATGGTTTTCTTGTCACCTGTCATTTCACGAACCGTACCGATAAAGGTTGTAATCGCGCCAGCATTACGATCTTTTACTTTTTTAATTAATGCTTCGACAGAAATAGGATCCTCTACTACTTCAAACAATTTATCATGCATTCTCATTCTCCTTACAAAATGACAAACCGTACTCAGCGGTCTGACTCATTATATCTATTTGCTTAGGGCAACAAATGAATCGTTACTTGTTGATCTTTTTTATATCCTTCTGTTCCACCAGGTAATTGGATCAAACAGTTTGCATTCGCTAAACTATGTACCATGTTCGATTTATCCTTACCAGCAGGTTCCACTATCAGCTGACCATTATTGACCTTGTAATTTCCGCGAATAAAACGGTCAAAAGGGTTCGGTTTAGGAAAATCAGCAGCTAGTGTCGCCTGTTGTTGGAGCATTCCAATTGTTTCTTTTGCCAAAAATTGGTCAATAACTGGCTTTGTAAACAGTTCAAATCCAACATAACATGCTGATGGATTACCAGATAAACCAAATAGCAATTTATCCTTAACCAAAGCAACGGTTGTGACACTTCCCGGACGCATGGCAACTTTATTAAACAAAACTTCTGCACCTAATTGTTGGTAAATCTCTGGCAGTAAATCAAAATCACCTACTGACACTCCACCAGTTGTAATTAAAAAGTCAACTTCCTTAATTACCTCAGCAATCTTGTCTAGGCTTTCCTCAAGATTATCAGTTAACTGCCCAACATATTTAGGTATTGCTCCTGCTCTTTGCAATTGACCAATAATCATATATGCATTACTATTACGGATTTTACCTGGCTCCAATGCCTGATCCACTTCTACTAATTCACTACCTGTTGCAATGATACCAATCACCGGTTTTTTAGCAACAGGGACTTGCGCATAACCAAATGTAGCTAATAACGCAATAATTCCAGGGTTAATCAGCGTGCCTTTTTTCACTAGCACAGTGCCTTTTTCCACATCTTCGCTTTGAAACGAAATGTTTTGATGGGGATGAAGCTGTTTTTTAATTGCTACAAGCGATTTTCCATCCTCTTCAAATGAAACAGTATCTTCAAGCATAATCACAGCATCGGCTCCTGCTGGAATCGGCGCCCCTGTCATAATCCGAACTGCTTGCTTACTTTCTATTTTTTCCTTATAGACACTGCCTGCCCCAATATGTCCCACTGTTTCCATTATAATCGGGTTATTTTCCATTACTTCTGTAGTATCCTGTGAACGAAGTGCGTACCCATCATATGGCGAACGGTCAAATGGTGGCACATCATGATCAGCAACTAAATCTTCTGCTAATACACGGTTATAAGCATTGGTTAACTCCACATATTCTGTTTTACCTGTTTTCTTATATTTTGCAACTCGGTTGATTGCTTCTGAAACCGGAATCGGCTTACGTTCATTTAACATACAACATACTCCTAACCAACAATCTGATAATATAGCTTTTTCGCATCTTCTATCGAATTCGTACCATGAACAAAAGTACGACCATCTTGAAAAAATACTAGTCGCTTCTTACCGATATGAACAGAAACTAAAAAAGGATTCACCTGTACTTCACCATAATGAGCAAGCTTTGACTCCAAAACTTCCAATGAATATTGTTTCCCACGAATTTGTACTGTATCTCTTCCGCATAGTACCTCTGTTTTCGTTCTGCCTTGATAAGACAGACTAGGATAAGTCGGTTTTTCACCACAACTAGGACAATTAGGGCGTTTAGCACGACTTACATCAATTGTTTGATAATGATTATTCCATAAATCAAAAATAAGCAATTTACTATTTAATTTTTGTTCTGCCCCACTTAATAGCTTTAATGTTTCTGTTGTCTGATGTGTGACAACCATTTGCACCGCTGGCCCTATCACTCCAACTGCATCACAGGTTGCCCCAAACATAGGTGTAACCCTTAATAAACAATCAAGACAAGGTGTTTGTTCAGGCATAATCGAAAAGGTCATTCCCGAGCTACCTACACATGCACCAAAAATCCATGGCTTCCTATGTTTTTGCGCAAGGTCATTGATTAGAAAACGAGTATCAAAATTATCTGTTGCATCGATCACTATATCGGCATTTTCTACATAACTAGAAAGATTTTCTGAAGTAGCATCCATTACTACTGGTTGAATAGTTATTTCACTATTTATTTTTTTTAGTTTACGGCTTGCAGCAATGGCTTTAGGTATTTGCTCCTGAACATCTTCCTCAGTAAATAAATGTTGCCGTTGAAGATTGGACCATTCAACATAATCACGATCGATAATAGTAATAGTTCCTACACCTGCTCTTGTCAGCATCTCTGCGGATGAAGAACCAAGCGCACCACAGCCAATGATTAACACATGTTTGGATAATAATTGTGCTTGCCCATGCTGCCCTATTCCTTGAAAAAGTATTTGCCGATGATATCTGGTATCTGACATCCAATACAATCCTTTCCTTAACCACCTATATATGACATTTCGATCTTTTTACGGTTTTTGGCACTTTCCTCTGTACGTTGATCTGAATAACGATCATTGCGATATTTCCATCGTGAAACAATCGTATCTGTAACTTCCTCATCCGTAGCCCCGTTACGTAGTATATCCTTCAAATTTAGGCCTTCTCCAGCAAATAGACAAGTAAAAAAGTGACCGTCTGCTGCAATTCTTGCTCTTGTACATGAGGAACAAAACGATTCTGAAACCGATGTGATAAACCCTACTTCTGTATTCGTTCCTTTATATCGATAACGTTTGGCCACTTCACCAAAATACGCAGGATCCATTGCTTCTAATTCAAAATGTTCTGAAATTTCACCATAGAGCTCTTTCTTTGTTATCACGTGCTGGAAATCCCAGCTGTTCGTCTGACCGACGTCCATAAATTCAATAAAGCGTAATGTGACGCCTAATTCTTTAAAAAATTTGGCCATTGGGACAACTTGGTGATCATTCATTCCTTTTTTTACGACCATATTCACCTTTACACCTAATCCGATTTCTTGCGCCTTGATAATACTGTCGATCACAGGCTGAGTACGTACTTTACTGTCATTTATCTTCATAAATGTCTCATCATCAATCGCATCTAAACTAACATTAACGCGCTTTAATCCGGCTTTTTTCAAATCTCCAGCCATCTTACCGAGTAAAACTGCGTTAGTGGTCAGACCAATATCTTGTAACCCATCCAGCTTGGACAATTTTTCGATTAACATAGGGAGATCCCGTCTTAATAATGGTTCACCACCAGTTAAACGTACCTTACGTACACCTAAGTTCAAAAATATTTTTGTTAACCGTTCAATTTCTTCAAAGCTTAACAAGTGTTCTTTCGGCAAAAAAGCGAAATCCTTCCCAAATATTTCTCGAGGCATACAATAGCGACAGCGAAAATTGCAACGATCTGTCACAGAAATCCGTAAATCCTGTAGAGCTCTACCAAATTTATCTGTTATGACTGACTGTTGCATGATGAATCGCTCCATTTCTTTAATATTTTTTATCCATTTAATTATACAAGAGTTTCATTCTATCTTTGTGAGAGACATCACAACTCTTAGGAAAAGAAAAAGGTAATATATCTTTATCTACCTTTCTCTTAGCTGATTAAAGACCTACATTACTTATTATGTGTAAATGTATTTGCTACACCCATTTCTGTTGCCAGGTAAGTGCGAATATGCTTACTAAAATTCATTAAAATATGGATATTTCTATTTAAAACAGATTGTAATTGATTGTGATCGATTTGTTTATAATCCTGAACAAGCGCTTTTCGCATGTTAATAATTGCTTCATATGCGTGGTTTTCTTGTGCTGGAATAACTTTTTCATCAATCAAAATATGAATGATGTCCAGATAACTTCCAGGATCACGCATAATAAATCCATCAATCATCATATTGCCTACATCTAGAATAGATTCAATTAAAACATGGGTTATTCGTTCCAGCGCAAAATGTTCAATAGATGTTTGAAAATGGTTATCCTTGACCAAAGTTAAAGTTTGATCAAAATAGTCCAATATTTCGTTCATTTTCCTCATATCAACAAAGTACACGATAATCCCCCTACCGTTCCTAGCAACTTCTATCTAAATATATGATACCACACTAACAAAGGTCTCGTCAGTGATTATTTCTGATATGATAAAATAACACATGAACTTGTGTATTACCAGCAATAATGAAACGAATAATTGACAAGATCACAAAAAACGTCATAAACTACATTGTTAGTGAGACTTTGAATATTTTACAGAAAAGGAAGTAATAACTATATTATTATAAAGGGAGTGATAAGATGGGCGATCAAAAAAAAATATTTATCAAAAATGAAAAAGAACAAAGCACTACCCGCTTTGTCAGTTTTAAAGGAGATACTGAAAGGTTTGACCTTGCGATTATATCTTCTCCAAGCTTCGGAGAAGATTGTCTTGTAGTGAATCTTAATACTAATAAATATTCGCGAATTAATCGTACAAAGCTAAAGCAAAGTAATTTTGTTGAGCATGCATTCCATTTCAATGAAATGGAAGCAGAGGATTTTCGCTCCTACTTGAAACCATTATTAAACGACAAAGAGACTGGGACAATAGAATAATGGGTAAGGGAAGATCCGAACATTAATGTCTCGACTAGTTCACCTCTCCGTCAAAATATTCATTATCACCGTAGGGCACAAGTCTAACATCTGCTCAATCACAAAAATCACTTTTGCTAATGCTGTCTATGTCGTCGAGCACTTCAGCTCCATGCTGTTCCCAATACGTATTTTGACTACACTATGTCGGAATGTTCGGATTTTCTGTTCCTTAAGTTATCTGCCAGCCCCTTCGATTTGTTTAACAATAAAAAATGGGCAACCAAAGTTACAATATTCGTATAGGTAATCCTCACACGTACTTATTTTTGTATCAAAAGTAGCTTTAGGATTTTGATCATCATAAAACCCTTTTAAGCGAAGTTGTTCATAACCCCAATCACCCACGATAAAATCATATTTACTTAATATATCCGTATATCTTTCCTTAAAAGCTCTTTCTTCAAAAGCATTACGATAATCCTTCACTATCTCATAACGATGACCTTGTACTTCAACCACTCATTTTCACACCTTTTTTCCAGAGTCAAATTAACAAAAGTTACTAGCATGAAATCAACATTTATAACCTAAACTAACGTTATCTATCTGAAAAAACAACAAGGGGAGGCTATATCCTTTGATTCAGCGATGCTTATTATTAACATTCACAAGTTTTTTTCTTCTCTCTACTATAGCACATGCAGAAGAAAATGTGGATATTGATCAAGAAAAAATCAGCCTATATAAACAAATGGAAGCTGTCACATTAATACCTTGGTATTATTTAGCGGCAATTAACCGTTATGAAGCCAATATTAACTCCGATCAATCAGATGACAATGATTCATTAATCATGATAAAAATCCCTGAGCTTAAATGGTATGGACTTTCACCCGTTACCGAACCAACAGACGAAAGTGTAATCGAAATGTTTGGTGGTATTGGCAAAGATGGTGACGGTGATGGAATAGCGGATCATACGAATGATTATGATGTTTTATACTCAATGGCTCACTATATTCAACAGTACGGACATTCAGATCAAGATATTCGGACAGCACTTTGGAATTATTATCAACGAGAATTAACGGTACTATCTATTATGAACTATGCCCGTTTGTTTAAAACCTATCAAAAAATTAGTCTTGATGAAACAGCCTTTCCCATACCTAAGGGATACAATTATAGTTACCGAAACACATGGGGAGATGCAAGAGGGTTTGGTGGAAGAAGAATACATGAAGGAACCGACATTTTTGCTGACTATGGTACTCCTGTAAGGGCTACTACATTCGGTATTGTAGAGCTCAAAGGATGGAATAGGTATGGAGGCTGGCGCATAGGTATCCGTGATATATACAACCGATATCATTATTACGCTCATTTAAATGGATTTGCGGATGGATTAGAAATTGGAGACATCGTCGAAGCAGGACAAACAATTGGATCCGTTGGCTCTTCCGGTTATGGTCCACCAGGAACTTCTGGGAAATTCCCACCACATTTGCACTATGGTTTATATAAAGATAATGGAAAAACCGAATGGTCATTTGATCCATACCCACATTTAAAACGATGGGAAAGAAATAATCCGTAAAGTTTTCACCACTTTACGGATTATTATTGTTAATCTTTGGAGACACTTCTTGCTCGAATTACGCTAGCAATTAAGCCGCCCCATATAACTACTATACCAATTACCGCCATAACAATTGCACTGCCAGACATGAGTATACCTCCTTTGCTCTTCTATTTAACCGTAGTCACTACTAAAGCTAAGTGGGCGATAAAAAATTCCTACTATGTGGAATCTCCCTTTATGCTTCGTGATCTTTACTTGGCCATTTTTTTATTGTTAATAATGCACCTACGAACATTGCACCGATCGCTACTACCCAGCCATACGTAAATAAGAAATCAATTGGATAGTCTTCATATGGGCGTGATACTTCTGTTCTAAGATTTTGCAACATCATATAGCCTAATACTATTGGTGTAATGATGCCTAAACAAATTCTCCACCATATCCCTAGTTTAATATCTGATATAGAATCTGCATGGCTCTGCAAGTCTTTTAGGGAACGAGCGAACCAGGCGATAGCTACTACTTCAAATAAACCAGCAAGTGCTACACCATAATTGTTGATAAAATAATCAACCGTATCCAACAAGTTCAGTCCGCCTTGAGTTGCGTAGAATAAAGAAGCAATCAGTGCAAGGCCACCACCAAATAGAACGGCTTTACCACGTGAAATCGAAAACTTTTCTTGTAGACCTGCAATATATGTTTCTGAAATGGAAATCATGGAAGATAACCCAGCTAAGAACAATGATGCAAAGAATAGGAATCCAAAGAAGCCAGCTGCAGGCATTTGACTAATGATTTCAGGAAAAACCATAAATGCCAAACCTACGCCTCCTGCAACCACTTCAGATACTTCTGTATTTGCTTGAACTGCCATGAATCCTAAAACCGCAAATACACCAATACCTGCTAGTAATTCGAAGGATGAATTAGCAAATCCAGTTATAAACGCATTATTAGTAATATCAGATTTTTTTGGTAAATACGAGGAATAAGTAATCATGATAGCAAAAGCAATCGACAAACTAAAGAAAATTTGACCATATGCTGCCACCCAAACCGAACCATCTGTAATACTGCTCCAATTAGGTTTAAAGAAGGCGTCCAACCCTTCAAACGCTCCTGGTAGTGTAACAGCACGGATAACAATAATAAGAAATACAATAAATAATGTCGGTATGAAGATTCTATTAGCTAACTCAATCCCCTTCTTAACTCCTCGTCCTAAGAAAAATAACACTAATGCCCAAACAACTAATAAAGGAATCATGACAGCCGGTACGATGGAACCGAAAGTTCCAGCATCAGCAAGATTTAAATAGTCTCCGACAAAGAATCCTGTTGGATCTTCTCCCCACTGAGTCCCTAAAGAGAAATAAGCATACATCATCGACCATGCGATAATAATTGGATAGTAAGTAGAAATAACAAAGGCAATTAGAACCTGCCACCATCCTACCCATTCCATGCCTTTACTAATTTTCGAAAAACTTCTAGGTGCCGAGCTACGATATTTATGTCCAATTGTATATTCCATAATAAGTAACGGAATACCTGCCGTTAATAAGGCAAACAAATACGGAACAAAAAATGCACCTCCACCATTTTCAAAAGCCGTTGCAGGGAAACGCCAAATGTTTCCTAATCCTACAGCTGACCCAATAGCTGCCAGGAGGAAACCAAGGCGTGTGCCCCACTGTGATCTGTTGTTCATTGTTTTAACTCCTCTCAATTTTTAATGATTTCTCTATAGTAATAGTTTTAATCTTAGAAATTATATCGGATTTCCGAATATTCTGTCAAAGGAAAAAATAGGAAAATACTATTATTCTATATTTGGGTCTATAGGAATAGACAGATCTGAGCCTTCTCCTCCTTCATGATAATAATTTGGGACATCGCCAGGATGAAATACTTTCGTTACAGGAATATCTTGGACTACTCTATACGGCTCTGAAGCAAATGGGATCACAACCATCATTTCCACTTCTATATGAACATTCACATGAATATACGCACCATTTATTCCAGTTTGCACTATTTCACTCGTTATTTCCGTTCCAACACTACCTATTACTTCCATATTAACCGGGACTTTTGGCCCGAGATTAGCTAACAATGGCACTCCTAATGCTTGACCTAATGGAACTTCTACTAATAAGCCTTTTTCTCTTACATCGTTCAATAACTCTTGTTCTGATGGCTCAAGATCCAGTTCAACTTCGAGCGGTACGCCTGACTCTGGGCGTTCCCCTTTTTCCAATAACTTCAAGAAATTTTCTACACGGTACTGAACATTTCTTTGCACACGATTTTCTACTACTGCATTAAAAATATAATTTTCCACTTTTCCATCATCATCATATTGTACTTGTATTAAATCGCCAGCTTCTAAATCTTCTGAAATTTTTTTACTTACAGCTATCCCCATTGCTTGATTAGCAATTTGTTCTACACGAACTTTCGCATAATCCAACAGTACAGGCTTGATACCTTCGTTAACAATTAAAATACTTGCAATCATCGTCAGTATAAAAATGAAAAATGATATAAAAATTAGTTGATTAGCTGGAGGTGAACCTATCTTTCGTCTATTCCAATTTTTTCTGCGCATAATAAATCCCCCCAATCTATTAATATGATTGGAAGGATTCATTTAGTTGTATTTTTATTATTTTTATTAAATTGTGATAAATTGATCTGTACTGACAATCATCACATCTAATACCTCTTTCAAATCTAGATCATACGGCGTTATCTTTGAACCGTTCTCCTTCAGTATCCGGACTACAGGGCGTTCAAATAGGTGTGAATTTTGACGAGCAACAACACCTACTCTGCCATCACTTAAATAGACAGTTAAACCGTTTGGATAGAGGGCTACTGTTCTTTTAAACATCTCGACTAGGTGTTTATCAAATTGAGTTCCTGCCCCACCGTATAAAATTTCTAACCCTTCATGTGGTAACATGGCGTTTCTATATACTCGATTACTTGTCACTGCATCAAAAACATCGGCTACTCCAATAATTCTAGCAAACGGGTGAATTGCGTTCCTTTTTATTCCTCTTGGATAACCTGACCCATCCATACGTTCATGATGCTGATATGCACAGTGTGCAACTATTAGTGGAATATTCGGTGCTTTTCTCAACATATCAAAGCCATATTCAGTATGTGCTTGCACAATTTTTAGTTCCTTGTTCGTAAGCTTTCCAGGCTTATTGATAATTTCTTCCGGAATAATTAATTTACCTATATCATGTAACACTGCTCCTAGTCCCAGTTGTACCATGTCGGTATTCTGCAAATTCAACTCTTGTGCTAGTGCAAGTGAATACATACTTACATTTAGGGAATGGGAAAAAAGATGATCATCGATGATTAATAAATTTGATAAGTAATGAATAACGTCATCATTTTTATTTAATTCACTGGCGATTTCTCTGACTAATACTTCTAGTTTTACTGCAGCATCTTCCAATAGGTAATTATTTTTCGTAAGGTCATCTAATTTTAACCGCTGGAAGGTGTCTTTTATTTTTTGCACAGCTTCTAACCGCTGTCGTTCAGGAATAGGTCCATCAATAACGATATCTTCTGTGTCCTCCTCCTGAACAACTACATACGTTATGCCTGAACTTTTCAAACGCTCTATCATTATTTCCGTTAATTGCATATTCTGTTGCACTAAAATCCGGCCATGTGCATCGTATATCGGCTTTGCTAGTACATTACCTGCCCGGATACAATTGGTTGGAACTACCCTCATATCAAACACCTATTTATTGTTTTGGTAAAATTTTATCAGAAAATGTCGATATAATCTACTATTTTTCATATATTTTGCCCGTTAATTGATGATTAGTAGTTAAATTAACCCTTTTTGTTGGCTATTTTTAACAGCGCTTCTTCTATCATCATACCTTCTTCCCAACCATAGTTCTTGGAGTAGTTGGTTACCTTATCTAATTTAGCTTTTTGCAATTCTTCAATCGTTTTAACCCCAACTGCTCGCCCTGCAACAATGGGGCGATCCGTTAATCGATCATTCAATAATTCTACATCTAAAGCCCCACACATAACATATCCGACATCATTGGCAATCACCAAAAGATTCGTATAGGGAAGTTTTACAGAAATGGCTGTAAAAGGGTGATTCTTTATAAATATTGGTTTCATTTCCATCATAAAAAAACACACTCCTCTCCATATAAAATATGAAGGAAGTGTATATGTGTGTCTATTTAAGAAGACGATGATATTAAAGCATCCGCTAGCAAATCTCTCATAAATTCTGGCAAATAAAATTTTTTTGTAGTAGATCTTGCAATCTCTGGAAACATTTGTCCAAAAGTAAACATATCTGCTGTTGCAAAGAGATAGACTTTATTATGTTCAATTTCTTTGCCATTCATTGAGACATATGTAACATGTTCTATTCCATTTTGGTCTATTTCTGTATCAATCTCAATACCGCTAAATATAAATTTCCCCAACACTTTACCTCTGAAACCAAATCCCTTCAGTTCAAAGTGCATAAGTGCCTCATCATATGCCCCACGCACAACCTCTAATACTTCAATGCCTCTTAGCCTTACCGTACAAGGATTTATCGGATGAGGACAAATGCGGTGGATATCTCCATATGTAACATAACCTTCCTCCATGCTTTCTAATAGCAAGCCTGCATTTAACATACTAATATCCGCCTTCGTCCAATCTTTCAATTTATCCGTTAATTTTTCAATGATAGGTGTCTCTTCGAACCAATCAACTGTTAAACGACTATCTAAAAATGTTACTTGCTTATCTAATAGAGCTTGTGCTGATTTATTCAATGTTTCAATTTTTTTCACGGTCTCTTTATCTTGGCTGAGATGCTCTGTTTCAACTGTATAAGCCTGTTTATTAATAATTTTACCTGACTGATGATCCCAATCTATATGGACTTCTCCAATATATTTTCCATGTTTACCTGCCGCAGTTAACAATGTACCGTTCACCTTTTCACCATTTTTCAATAAATGATGCGTATGACCACCAATAATAATATCGATCTCCGGATACCTTTCAGCAATTAACTGGTCTTCAGAATATCCTAAATGAGAAAGTAATATAAGTATATCTGCATCTTTTCTTAGCTCATTTATTTCCCGTATTAAATAATCGTACGGTGATTCTACATGCCAGCCTAAAGGATGATAAAATGGATTAAACGGTGCAGTAAGACCAAATAGTTTTATATGTAAACCCTCTTTTGTTTGGATGGAAATACTGTTTTGCAACCAAGATGGTTTATCATTGTTTACCGACTTCAAATTGCCGCAAGTAACTTGAAAATTAGCCTGATCATATAAGTGATATAAGTCATTATATTCTAGTGTAATTCCTTCATTATTACCGATCGTTGCAAAATCAAACCCTGCTTCATTTAATAATTCAACATTAGCTTTCCCACTGTATGCCTCTGCAATGGGATGAGACCGATCTACATGATCCCCGATATCAATTCTCCAGCTTTGTTCATTTGCCTGGGTATGCTGCTTTTTCTTTTTGTTAAAATAATGGACAATATTCGGCCATTGATCAAAGTGACTATGTAAGTCATTACAATAATAAAAATGGATATGTTCGATCATGAAGACAAGCCCTCCCTAAAACAAACCTTGCCAGATCAAGCGTATACCAATGAGGAATACGACAGTTCTTAACAAATATTCTACTGTTTTACTTGATAGTTGCTGATTAATTTTGGCACCTAAAACTCCACCAAACCATGCACCTGGAATAAAGGCCCATACATACATCCATTCTATATGACCTAACACAATATGTGTACCAGAACTAACAATACTAAGTGCTAAAATCATAAACATCGATGTAGCAGTAGCTATATGAGGAGGAAAATGAAACAATAAGATCATTGCAGGTACCATTAAAGAGCCACCACCAATTCCAAAAAAGCCGGATAACATTCCTACCACAAAAGCTATAGCAATCGCAATATATGGAGAAAATGCATAACGGTAAGTAGACTCTCCTATTTTCACCTCACGTACCACTTTATGTGAATTATCGATATCGATGTCTTCTTTTTCTGGTATAGGCGTTTTTTTAAATAAGAACATGGAAAAGATCAATAACATAAATATTCCTAAAAACAACGAAAACATATCTGTTTCAACGAACTGATTTAACCATGCTCCCAATATACCGCCTGGCAGACTACCACCAATAAAATATAATCCACTTTTATAATCTATTCGTTTGCTTTTTGCATAAGCATAAGTAGATGATAAGGCAGTAAATATCATAATAATCAGAGATATACCTACAATGGTACTTGCACTCGCCCAATCAAATAATGGAGTTGTTGCATGTAGAATTAATAAAATTGGTACGAGGATAACCCCTCCCCCAAATCCCACTATGCTTCCTAACATAGCCGATAATAATCCAATAATCAAACAGATAATAATAACCAAACGTATCCCTACAATCTTTAAACTTAGTTCTTATGATGCATTACTCTTTATTATAAAGCTTATGAGGGAATTTATCCAATTGAGGAGGCTTATATTTATCCTGCAAATATTATGAGTATCATTAATGACAGTTTCCTTCGAGCTCCCCAAAGAGTTTGGTTCCTTACTTTTGCAACAACAATTGGTCATTCATTGTAAATAAGCTTACTGTCAATACCTTACCACCTTACTGAAATTCAGCTTGTCGCTTCCCAGCTTCTCTCATCCACTCATATTGACGTACCTTTACTTCAAATAGACTCAACGGATCTTGATAGAATTCAGGGTTTTTTCTTTTATTTTCTAGTGATTCTTTACTTATTTCTATCGTTTGGTTTGTTTCCTTTAAGGTGTGACTCAATTCTTCTACTGTGTTAGCAAAAAACATGTTAATATCTCTATCTAATGTTTTTTCAAAATACTCAAACTGTTGCATGAACTCATCGGTAATGGATGTAACAATTTCCCTGTAATCTTTTGTCTCAATGAACTGCTTATATTTCTCCTGCAGCAGGCTCTTATTTTTAGCGAGAGCCCCAAACAGTGTTCCAGTAGCCTTTAATAAATATTGAGATGACGTCGTACGCTTGAAAATTCGTATGTTACCAAGCTCTATATTATATCTTGTCATCCTTTCGACATCTCTTTTCCAATCATCCAGAACTTTAAAATCACAATTTAAGGAGAGTTTTTCCTCACCATACAATTGATTAAAACTATCCCGCATTTCTTGTAGGTATTCTTCCGTTTCACGGAATTTTTGTTCACTAAGAGAAATCCATTCATGGATAGCTGTACGTAAGTTAGGTAAAGCTTCTTCTTTAACAAATTCTGTCACGCGTCTGTTCATTTCATCATTAAGTTCAACGTGAATTTTCTCAATCTCACTATCATCTTTGACAAGCTCCGAACAGTTTTTGAGTATTTCAGGAATTTTCGTGGTTAAACTCTTTCTTAAATCAACCAATACTTCATGATAAGCTTTTTTAATATCGGTCGTATTCTCTTCTTCAAGATCACTTACTTGATATAATGCTCCTTCCAATTTCCCTACCATTTCCTGATTCCAATTCATTTCTTCTATTAACGAATTTTCCAATTCCAGTCTTCGATTATGAAGTAATTGTGTCGAACGTCTCGCATAATGTAATATTTTCGTTTTACGCTCATTCACCATATCATAATCTTTCCTTAACGATTGGATAAACGAGGAAAAAGCCTGTAACTGACTATTTTTTTCTGCAAACGGAGAAAATGTCAGAACTTTTGCATTTGGGAAATATTTATGGATCCAAGTAATACTTTTTTCCGTTATTTCCTGATTCGATCTACCGCTGACTTCGTATAATAAAAAATGTATGGGTGTTTCTGGTGCTCGTTCTCTCATTTTAACAGCCATATCCAACTCATTAAATGTAGGTACAGATTCTACGTTTAAGACATAGAGTACCGCATCTGCCAAATGCAAATATTGGAAAACTTCTTTCTTTGTTTTCCTTTGGTCAGTAAACCCTGGTGTGTCGATAAGTGTAACTTGATTTTCCTGTAAAAAGTCTACTGGCATATGACAGTGGACTAATGTTTGCGGCATTTTTGTACCTTGAATAAAGTCATGTAAGTTAGCTATAGTTCTTTCCTCTTCATCATTCATCACCTTCATTTCGGCTTGGTCTTTATCCTCGAAGATAACGGTTGTTGATGCCGATCCGTCCAGTAAGTCCTCATTAATTATTGTATTAACAAAGTCTTTCTTCCCACTATTAGCTGGTCCAGTTACAAGTAAATGAAAGTCTTCTAAGTCCAGCAACTTGCGAACCGTCCATTCAAATCGATTTCCTAATGTTACTTGATGATTTGCTGCCCATTTTTTCATATTTTCAATAAGACTGTACACTTCTTCTAGATCCATATGCTTCTGTTGTGCATCTCTTAACATGCTTTCTGCCATATTGATAGTGGAATCATCTAAACTAGACGGAAAAACCTCATTCCACGCTATGGCAGCTGAGGACGATTCGAGAATAGTGGATGCTGGAGAGATCTTTAACCAATTAGTTAAATGTGGTGGGATGATATGAGACAACTCTTTTAACAAATACTTACCATTTATTAATTCCTTAAACGTTTCATTATAGAGAAGAGATAAGTCATGCCATATCGTTACTCTGTCTAATTCCATATCAATGAATAACTGATTAATTTCCTTTAACCAATCAAAATAATAATCCGTATATTTATAGCTGTTCCAGAGTGCAACACTTAGGCCTTCGAACCTTGTAGGATTAATGTTAAGTAAAGTCTTTAGTACTTCCCGAAAAGTTGCCGGTGCTAAGCTTTCTGTATAGCCTTGTTCCACATACATTCTTAACGTTTCGAACCAGGATAAATCTTCTGTTCGAATCGCTTCCTTAATAGCTAGTTCCATCGCACTTGTATAGTCCATATTTTCTTCAAAAAATTTCCTTGCAATTTCTGTTACTTCTGGATAATCTGGATTTAACTGAACTGCTTCTTTGATAGAAGCTACTGCTTTTTCAAAATTATCTCTGCGTATGTATAACGCAAATAATTCCAAAAGTACTTCCGTTTTTAAAACATCGGATTCCGTTTCTACTGCTTTGTAATAATCCTCAGCAATTGCAAGCAGATCTAATTGCATATGGGCATCTCCTATATTCTTAAGAGCCCATGGTTTAAGTTCATTTGAAATATGCTCCCATTTATAAATTGCAGCTTCATAGTCATTGTTTAAGAAATATACCTCTCCCTGAGCAAATCGAATATACGTAAGGTCATTTACTTCTTTTTGTTGCTCCGCTAAATACATTTCACCCAATGCCTTGATCGGATGCACATTTACTGTACCGTCGATAAAGGTTTTATAATAGGATTTATGAACAAGTTGTTCTTCTGATATCATTTTTATCCTCCATACTATTTATTAGTTTCATCATCTTTCATGTAATCATGGAAACTACTTTATTAATATATTCATTTATATTCCATACTTTCACATATAAATAATTCGTAAATTAGTTCACTTTTTTTGTAGGTAATGATAAAAAGATTTAATGGACGGAGTGATTATTTATTGCGGGGTATAATCAGGCATAAAAAAATGATGAATGATAACATAAGCATTAATTTTCGAGTTCGTATAACATATTTTATAATTACTTAAGAAGTTACGGTGTATCTCCTCAATCGATTGTTGGTAGATTAGTTGCCATATTTTTAATGATAATCGGTATTGGATTAATAGGCATGTTTACAGGTTCTTTAACTACTTATTTTGTGAGAGGGATTGAATAGAAGAATCCTACATTAGATTTTATTAAATCAGAATTAAATAGATACGATGAACTTAACGAAAGAGAAAAACAGAGAATCATTCTATTGTTAGAAGACCTTAACAATGAATCAGCTATTACCACAAAAGAAAAAAATACCACAACAAGTTAATATTAACAGTAGATACTCACCTGTAGATACTTTTTATTATCAACAAAATCTCTTGTGTTTTCCTTTCAACTGCTCTATTTTCCAAAAAGAATAAATACAATGGATATGGCATCCCTTAACGATCGAACCTCTTCTTCATTATCTAAGATTTTTTTCTTCAACCACCAAAAAATATTTGTACCACTATTCTTTAGACTTTTAGGCGTTTTATCTATATATATATAAAGATAACGAGATCGGCACAAAAACGGCACGAACTCGTTATCTATGATGTGATTATCCTCTTAACGCTTAGGATATCAAAGCTACAACCTCAATTAACCAATAGACCCTTCCATCTCGAACTTGATTAATTGAGGTTAAAATGACATGAAAACCAATCCAAATAACCCCTTAAACCCTTGATATAAAGCGTTTTGGAAATCACTTCAAACTATTCTTATAAACCCAACTTTGCACGAACTTAGAAAGACTCACAATGGGGATTGTGGGTCTTTTTTATTTGCCTTGGGAACAATATATAAACGGTCAAAGAAGAAACACTGTTAGGGATTTTTGTCTCACCAACAACCTATCAAGAAGTAACAATTTGACTATTAACGGTTTTTGTTGTTGTATGGCTTAATTTTCGTTCAATCTGAATGCAGAAAAAAGGCTAGGGTCTTGGTTCAACCCTAGTCTTTTTACTTTGCCTTTAAACTGTTGGTGCAGGTCTTAGATAAGAAATCAATCTAGGATTTGTTAGGGCAAAATCACTGTTGATTCTAGCACGGATTTTGATTTGTCCACGGTTGAAGGCATCCCCTGATTTATCAATATCAATCTGTAAACCACCTTCAGAAAGAATACCTCATGCAATCCTTTGAAGGTCTGCAACAACCCCTTCACCTTCATCAAGCCCACCACCAAGGGAATATAGGTTTCAAGATTGTTCATAAAGTTAGGAGGTGCTATAAATTGCTCTGTTGTATCTGTTAGCAATTCAATATCAGTAGCATCCCCATTGTTAAGAATAAGAGTGTTAGGTTTACCATTAGCACTTCTAATAGCACGCATACCAGCACCAATACTAGCATAATCAATAGCACTAGCATCAATAACATTGATGTTAGGGTCATTTAAGATACCTTCAAAACCTAAAGTTCCCCCACCCTTCAGCATGAAACTTTGAACGGCTTGTGCCATGCTAAATGCCATTTGTTACTGCCATTCCTAAATCAACTGAAGATGATTCAAGCAATCCTAAACTGATTGAAGTCATTGCATATAAAGGTTTAGCCTCTAAACGAACCCCATCAAAAACAGGGTTAGATTCCACAATTAAATCATTTTCAGCCTTGAAAGTAGGAAGGATATCACCCACAACTTTTGGAATCACAAGGGCTTTTGTAGTCATTGGATAAGTTGTAACATTCAACAAGAAATTTGTATCTCTCATTTGGTCAATGAATCCCTGATAAACTTCAGTAGGAACAAGAACCCCTGAAGATGTTGTACTCATTGCCCTTTTAACCATTTCATTTCTTGGTTTTCCTGTTACATAAGCCACAACTAAATCACCGATTGTAACATCAGTATCATTGTTTCCGATTCGTTCTTTTCCTGTATATCCTCGAACCTCTAAAGGATTTTCAGAACGCTTTTTTGCTTTCTTTTTTTCTTCAGGTTGTTTTGTTAATGCTCTTACTTTGCTTTCACGTTCATCCATTTTAGTGATTAAATCCTCTAGGCTTGTATTGTTCTTTTCAAGTTCTGCATCAATTGATTCCGCAGACTTTTGAAGATTTTCAAACTTTGTATTTTCTTCATCCGTAAAAGCACGGTTTTCTTTTTTAGCCGTGTTCAGGATGCCTTTCATTTCGTTCAAATGTTGTTCTCTTTGTTGTGCCTGTTTCAGTAAAGCCATTTGAGTACCAATAAACATTTTTAAAACATTCCCTTCAGTGTAAGATATTTTATTTCGTTCTCGTATAAATCCAAATTAGGATTTTTAATTTCATGATTCTTGATTTCAAGATTCAAGTCAGAATAACGCCTTTCATAGATGCCATTATTTCGGATTTCCACCGAACAACAAGGATAAGCAGGTTTCACAGATAATAAAGACACTTCTTTCAGGTCTAAATCTTCAATGAATCGCCTTTCAATCCCATCAGAACCTTTTTCAAAACGGATTTTCCGTTCAATGAACCCAAAAGACCAACCTTGCAAAAAATTGCCCTGTTTTGCTTTTTCAATAATGGATGAATCCCTGATTTCGGTTTCAGCCTTCAACCCTATTGAATCTTCCATGAGTTTTAGATTTCCTTGGGTTATGGAACCAAGTTTTCTATTTCCATCATGGTTAAAAAGCAATAGAACATCCTTTGCACGGCTTAAAGCACGTTCAAATACTTTTCCTTGATAATCTCTTTAAATCGCCCCTGATTTCAATCAAAATTATGTACCCCCTTTCTATCTTGGATTTTTATATCATCACTATTTTTCGGTAATAGATTTTTGGTTTGGTATTGGTGTTATTAGTTTGCCCAAAAACCTTGATAGATAAGGGTTTTTCATGGTTCACACAATAAAAAAGGGCATAAAAAAAACCCACAAAATGCCCCTTTTGTGAGTTCTTCTTATTGCGGACTTTGAATCAACTTTGTGTACAAAGAATTAGTAATATTATACCCCTGTTGGCTTGGTTTCAATCCTTAAAAAGCCGTTAGACCCGTTAGTTTAATAACTGATTAAATTTGTTTTCGTCTTCTAAATATTCCTGTATAAGTTCTCTTAGTTCATCCTCGTTTTGGATTTCACTTAATTCTTTACCATACCATTCCTGTAGTTTTTCTCTCGTAATTGTATATTGAAGGATATCAGAATTAAATGTTATCCAATCAACATTTTGTACTAATGTAAATAAAAATGTTGCATTGGATATCACCGTTTCCTTGTATTCTTGCTCTGATTCTATCCAATCATAATTTAAGATTATTCCATACGGTTCTTCATTTGTTTTAAGTTCAAAACCGTTTAATTGCTCTGCTCCTAGTAATTGATTAGCAATGTTTCCTACTGCACTGTTATCACCTACAAACGAATCTTTAAATTTAAAAATATCATTCTTTATATTTGTATCATTTGAATTACACCCACTTAAAAAAAGCATTACCAATAGTGAAAAGAACAAAAACTTAATCATTTTTCTCAATCTTTATACCCCTTTCATAAATTACGCACTATATAAATATACCATAAAATCCCCATTATTGACGTTATCACAATTAAAAACCCCTGTTTGGGGTTGAAGTCCAACAGGGGGCAAGATGGATTGAATGAAACTAAAACAATTGAATTGCAAGCACTTGAAATCATTTAGAATTACAATCAATTGAACAAAAAAAGAAAGGAAAGAAACACAGAACCGTTTGCAAGCATTATTATTATTGACTTTTCAGCACTCTTTCATACTATATCAGCCTTGGTTCAGGTACTTTCAGAACCCCTTTTTGGTTGCTCATTTGTTCCACTAAATCAATATATTTTCTTTCATCCTGACAAACTTCTCTAATAAACTCATACACCTTGGTGGGCATCTTTGTTTTTATGTTCTTCAATATAGGATTCTGTTTCAATAATATAATTGATGTTTGCAACCTTATACATTATGTATCGGCATCCTTTCATGAAAGAATATTTATTCATATGATGCCATTCAGAAACTCTTTCAGAACCTTCTGAAGCATAATAAAAAGCATTCCCCCAAGCAAAAGGAATGCTTTTCACCGCAACAACAAGAACATTCAAAGGCAATACCATGAACACCATCATAATTGATTTGGGCATCACTATTTTTTATTATAGGTTGTTGCCAGACTTTCTAACCAATGCTCTGCCATCTTCTTAATCGCATCAGGAATGACAAATTTATATTGATAACCTTTTGTTTCACAATAGAAATCAATCGCCATTAAATATTCGTGTAATGCTTCAGCCGTAAATTCTCGGTGATAGGATGCACCCACAATGGGTTTAATTTTGCACCTAAAAAAGCCGTTTTGAATCGTTTGTAATGTGATAAGCATAACCATTCAGCCGTGATTCTCCTTTCAAAAAAGTATCTCAATTTTTCAGCTTGGTCGGAAAAAGTTCCCTTGTCGCCGTTTGTCCCATTGATGCCCCCCCAACTCAAAAATAGGGGGGATAAATTATAATGGGTTACAAAATTTATTATAAAATCTGCAACAAAATGTAACCTCTTCCCCCTACTCTCCCAAGGGTTTTTACCTTAAAAGTTACAGTTACATTTTTATTTCCAAATTCTATTTACAATTTTATTTTTATCTTTTTATCGGATATCTTTTAACAAAACTAATAAAAGATAAAATAATATTTAAAATCTAAATATATTTTGTAACTTGTAACTTTTTTAATAAAAACCCTAGTGATACCAAGGGTTCGACTGGGTTACATTTTGGTTACATTTGGTTACATTTTATTTAAGAAATGTAACCTTTTATTCCCCCTTCTCTTTTTCTTCTACTTCTTCTTTAGTCAAATATACTCTTGCAGTTTTACCGTTTATTTTTTTAGGATAGATAACTAAACCTAATTCTTTATCCATGGATTCATTAAACAACTTTCTTGAATGTACATTCAAACCATTTTCTTCTGCCCAATTTTGATATTCATCATATGATTCAGGTGCCCTTTTGCCTTCAAAATGGGCAGGTTCAAAATCCTGCAAAAACTCAATGCAATTGTTGTTTATCTGATGATACTTTTCATTGTATTCTTTGACAATTGGGGATTCAGTGAATCCTTCATTTCGGTATAATCTCATATATCCTTCAACAATCAGTTTCATCCAATATTTCAAGGAATCAGGGGTTGTCAATTTGTCAATAAATCTTCTATCCTTCTTGGTGGGTTTTGAAAACATTGGACACCATTGAACCCTTCTTTTGTAGGATTCACCCTTTTCAAAGGATTTCAAAATATGATTGGATGTGAAAATAAGGCTTGTTGTCAATTCAACATCTTTTGACATTTCAAACAGATTTCTTGATGCCATATAATCACATGTTGAAATGTTTTTTAATGCCTTCATTTGCTCGTTATTGATTGCCTCATCCTGCACATCATCCCCAAGATTCACAAGTTTGTTCAGAATGGTTCTAAAATATCTTTCATCTGTTAATTGTTTAATTGACAAACTTGAACATCTTTCATATCCAAGGATTCTCCTGATAATCAACAAAAGTGTTCCTTTGCCGTTCCCACCACAAAGCAAAATGAACTGATTCTTGGAAATCCAAGATTTAAGAAAAATAATGATGGTATTATCTCACACCTTCAATCATTCGAGAAACGATTCAGAACTAAGACTTCAGGGGGTGAATATAGGGGCTTACATGTTTTCAGGCATACTCATGCCACTTTACTCCTTGAATCAGGTGTAAGTGAAATTTATATAGCAAAAAGATTAGGACATAAAGACACAAAAGAATTATGTAGAACATATGGGCATATCACTGGAAAAATTCAAACAGATGAACTTGCAAAATTCACTGCTTACACATCACAAAATCATGTTAAAAATAACTTCAAATAACGTCAAAATAAATTCAACTTTGCACGAACTGAACTTTGCACGTGCAAAAAAAAAGAAAAACCCTTGATATACAAGGGTTAATCATTAGTTATCCGATTGAACCTTCCATTTCGAACTTGATAAGACGGTTCATTTCTACCGCATATTCCATTGGAAGTTCTTTTGTGAATGGTTCGATGAAGCCCATTACGATCATCTCAGTTGCTTCTTCTTCTGAAAGACCACGGCTCATTAGATAGAATAATTGTTCTTCAGATACTTTTGAAACTTTCGCTTCATGCTCTAATGAGATGTTTTCATTTAGGATCTCATTGTAAGGAATGGTATCCGAAGTTGATTTATTATCCATAATTAACGTATCACATTCGATATTGGAACGAGCACCATCTGCTTTACGTCCAAAGTGTACCATACCAAGGTAAGAAACTTTACCACCTTGTTTGGAGATCGATTTAGAAACGATCGTTGAAGACGTGTTAGGTGCTAAATGATGCATTTTGGCACCTGCGTGTTGGTGCTGTCCTTTACCTGCTAATGCGATGGAAAGAGTATTACCACGAGCACCTTCACCTTTTAAGATGATCGCTGGATACTTCATTGTCAGTTTAGAACCGATGTTACCATCGATCCATTCCATTGTTGCATTCGCATCACATGTAGCACGCTTTGTAACTAGGTTATAAACATTGTTTGCCCAGTTTTGAATCGTTGTATAACGACAATACGCATCTTTCTTAACAAAGATTTCTACAACAGCACTGTGTAATGAGTTTGTTGTATAAGTTGGTGCCGTACAACCTTCTACATAGTGTACAGAAGCACCTTCGTCCACGATAATCAATGTACGCTCGAACTGGCCCATGTTTTCAGAATTAATACGGAAATATGCTTGTAATGGTGTTTCAGCTTTTACGCCTTTTGGTACGTAAATAAATGATCCACCAGACCAAACTGCCGTGTTTAGAGCTGCAAATTTATTGTCTGAAGCTGGGATTACTTTTCCAAAATACTCTTTAAATAGGTCTTCATTTTCTTTTAATGCTGTGTCTGTATCTTTAAAGATAATACCCAATTCTTCCAAGTCCTCTTTCAAGTTGTGATATACAACTTCAGATTCGTATTGTGCAGATACACCAGCAAGATATTTTTGCTCTGCTTCAGGGATACCTAATTTATCGAACGTTTGTTTAATTTCTTCTGGCACTTCATCCCACGAACGTTCAGAACGCTCAGATGGTTTAACATAGTACGTGATTTCATCGAAATCTAATTCTGATAAATCGCCACCCCATTGTGGCATTGGTTTCTTATAGAATTGTTCTAGTGCTTTTAAGCGGAATTCCAACATCCATTCTGGTTCTTCTTTCATGCGAGAAATTTCTTCCACTACTTTTTTTGTAAGACCTTTTTCAGTACGGAAAATGGAAACATCTCTGTCATGAAAGCCATATTTATATTCGCCTATTTCAGGTGCTTTTTTAGCCATACTATTACCTCCTATATTAGGATTTCATTGTGCTTATTTTTCTTTGTCAGCTGCGATTGCTTTTTCCATCGCTTTCCATGCCAATGTTGCGCACTTAATTCTTGCTGGGAATTTGGAAACACCTTGTAATGCTTCTATATCCCCAAGATCGAAATCCACCTCTTCTACATCATCACCTAACATCATTTGAGAAAAAATGGCTGACATTTTAAGTGCATCATCCACTTTTTTCCCTTTTATTGCTTGTGTCATCATTGAAGCGGATGACATACTAATTGAACAACCTTCTCCTTCAAATTTAGCCTCTTTTACTTTACCATCTTCCATTTGAAGGTGTAATTCGATACGATCACCGCATGTCGGATTGTTCATATCTATTGTAACAGATTCGTTCTCCAATGTGCCACGGTTACGAGGGTTTTTATAATGATCCATGATAACCTGTCTGTACAATGTATCTAAATTGTCAAATGACATCACCGAAATACTCCTTCGCTCGCTGTATTCCTTTAACTAATCGGTCAACATCACTTTCATCATTATATAGATAAAAGCTGGCCCTTGCTGTAGCTGTTACATCTAACCATTTCATTAAAGGTTGTGCACAGTGGTGTCCTGCCCTTACTGCAATACCCTCTGCATCTAGAACAGTAGCAGTATCATGCGGGTGAACCCCTTCAATATTGAAGGTCACCAAACCACCGCGTTCTTTCGGTCCATAAATGGTCAAACCATTAATTTCTGAAAGTTTTTCCTGTGCATATTTGGTAAGTTGCTTTTCGTGCTCCAAAATATTGTCCATACCAAAATCTGAAAGAAAATCAATCGCTGCACCTAAACCAATCGCTCCGGCGATAATCGGTGTTCCACCTTCAAATTTCCAAGGAAGATCCTTCCATGTGGAGTCGTAAAGGTCAACAAAGTCAATCATTTCCCCACCAAATTCGACTGGCTCCATTTCTTCTAGTAATGCTTTCTTACCGTAAAGAACACCAACTCCAGTTGGCCCGCACATTTTATGACCAGAAAAAGCATAGAAGTCGCAATCTAGGTCTTGCATATCGACTTGCATATGGGGAACGCTTTGTGCACCATCTACAACGATAACTGCTCCATTCTCGTGTGCAATTTGGGCAATTTCCTTAATTGGATTAATGGTTCCTAATACATTGGATACATGTGTTACAGCAACCATCTTCGTATTTTCCGATACAGTGGAACGGACTGCATCAAGTGTGATCGTTCCATCAGCTTCCATCGGAATGTACTTTAATGTTGCACCAGTATATTTCGCTGCTTGTTGCCACGGAATAATATTACTATGATGCTCCATTTCAGTAAGGACAATTTCATCACCTTCTTGCAAAACGTGACGAGCATATCCGTAAGCAACCATATTAAGGGCAGTTGTCGTTCCACGAGTGAAAATCACTTCTTCTGTCGAAATTGCATTAATAAAGCTTTTCACTTTATCGCGGGCACCTTCATATTGGTCCGTTGCTCTCGTACCCAGTGTATGGACACCTCGGTGTACGTTTGAATTATCGCTTCTATAATAAGCTTCCAGTGACTCGATAACAGATATTGGCTTTTGTGATGTTGCCGCTGAATCAAGGTAAACAAGTGGATGCCCGTTTACTTCTTGATTCAGGATTGGAAATTGCTCACGAATAGCGTTAACAGTCATTAGTAGACTTTCCTTTCGATAACCTCTGTCAATTGTTCACGTACTGCTTCGATCGGAATTTCCTTCACTACTGGTGCTAAGAAACCGTGAATTATGAGACGTTCAGCCTCTTGTTGAGAAATACCGCGACTCATTAAATAATATAATTGGATCGGGTCTACACGTCCTACAGAAGCTGCGTGACCTGCTGTTACATCATCTTCATCGATTAGCAGAATTGGGTTCGCATCTCCACGAGCATCTTTGCTTAACATTAATACGCGAGACTCTTGCTCAGCGTTTGATTTAGTAGCTCCGTGTTCGATTTTACCGATTCCGTTAAAGATAGAGGAAGCACTGTCTTTCATTACACCGTGCTGTAAGATAAAACCTTCACTATTTTTGCCAAAGTGAACAATTTTTGCAGTATAGTTTTGAGCTTGATCCCCACGGCCAACAGATACAGTTTTTGCATAAGAATAGGAATTATCACCAATTAGATGTGTGATATTCTCTGATACTGTGTTACCGTCATTCATTTGGCCAAGATTCCACTCAATTTTCGCATCACGGTAAGCAATTCCACGACGGTTAACATAAACTGTCGTACCTGCTGCAAAGTTATCTACAGATCCAAAGTTAATCTTTGCATTATCGTGCGCGATTACTTCTGTTACGATATTGGCTACTGCATGTTCTTCTTTGTTCTGAGAAATATAATTCTCCACATATGTCAAAGAACTGTTTTCTTCAGCAACGACAATTACATGGTTAAAAGTAGCTGCTTCCGGGTTCTCTTGCCAGAAAATCGCTTGTAGTGGCTCTTCTATTTGGACATTTTTAGGTACATATACAAATACGCCACCATTCATTAAAGCTGTGTGTAATGCTGTTAATTTATGTTCATCAATTTGTACAGCATCTTTCATATAATAGCGTCTTACAAGATCACTATGTTCCTGTAATGCTGTTTGAATATCTGTCAATATTACTCCTTTTTCTGCTAATCCAGAAGCAAGTGATTGATAGGCTAAAGATTGGTTTCGTTGGATGACAAGATTCTTATTATGATTATCCATGTCTAAAAACACTTGGATATCTTTAGGTAATTCGTTAAGTGAGTTGATAGACTCCCCATCAACATCATGCTTGTAGTCATCAAATTTCCAACGCTTAATGTTTGTTTTATCCGGTTTTGGCATTTCAAGTCCTTCTGCCAAGTCAAGTGCTTGCAGACGCAACTCTGTCATCCATTCTGGTTCTTTTCTATTTTCTGAAAATGATCGGACATAGTCCTGATCATATGGCAGTTTAGTTTCCACAGTCATACGATACCTCCTAGCTTACGCTTTTTGTCCTACAGTTTCATCTTCAATACCAAGTTCTTGCTTAATCCAGTCATAGCCTTCTGCTTCTAAACGTTGAGCTAGTTCTGGCCCACCAGATTTGACAACACGTCCGTTCATCATTACATGTACTTTGTCTGGTGTGATGTAGTCTAACAAACGTTGATAGTGCGTAATGATTAAGCAACCGAATGACTCATCACGTAGCTTATTAATACCTTTTGAAACTACTTTTAATGCATCAATATCTAAACCAGAATCAATTTCATCAAGGATTCCGATAGCTGGTTTTAGCATCATTAATTGAAGAATTTCGTTACGTTTCTTCTCACCACCAGAGAAACCTTCGTTTAGATAACGTTGAGCCATGTTTTTATCCATTTCTAGATAATCCATCGCTTGGTCCATTTCTTTAATAAATTGCATTAATGGGATTTCGTCCCCTTCTTCACGATGTGCATTAATAGAAGAACGTAGGAAGTCAGAAGTTGTTACACCACTAATTTCACTAGGATATTGCATCGCTAAAAACAGCCCTGCTTGAGCACGCTCATCTACTTCCATTTCTAATACATCTTCACCATCAAGTAGAATTTCGCCTTTTGTAACTTCATATTTAGGGTGACCCATAATAGCAGAAGCTAATGTTGATTTACCTGTACCATTAGGTCCCATTACTGCGTGGAATTCTCCACCTTTAATAGTTAGGTTAACACCTTTTAATATTTCTTGACCTTCTATTTCAACATGAAGATCTTTAATTTCCAAAGTAGAACTTGCCATAGCTACATACCTCCAAAGCTTAATGTTTTGATTTGAAGTGGAATTACATTCATTCTCACTTTATTCTCATTATAATCTTATACTATTTCGAATCTATTATCAACCATTTTCAGCTATTGAAAAACGACTGATTTGATTAATTTCGTCTGCTATTATATCACACTTAACTGCTATTTTTCGATTTATTACGCTGAAAAGCTTAGCCAGCACAATGTTAGACTTCTTCGTCTTAATCAGAATAGTATAATGGAGAGGCAGAATATGTGCCTAATCAATTGAAAACAATAGTATATTTCTAACACAAAAACAACAGTTACTTTTGGAAAAGTAACTGTTGCCTAGTCTATATTGATTTTATTGATTTTCTTCTTAATTCCATTATCTGTGAACTAGTCGTTCTACATCTTGCACAACTTTTTGGCTTTTTTGGTAGCTTTCTTCTCTTTCCTTTTCGACGCTTAATCGTTTGGAAAGTTTGCGACTGTATTCTGCATATCCCATCCCATGCGATTGGTGCATCGCCTTTTCCATTTCTGTTGTATACTGCAGATGTAATTGGTCACTAATAACAAATCAATCCTTTCTTTTTTATGACACTTTTATTGTAACATCTTCTTACATCGTGACCAAATGTAGTGAGAAGAGATTTGCAAAGATACACATCCACTTGTCATGATATATATAATACAGATGAAAGTATGATATATATTTTTACAAATTACTTGATTTTATTGCTAAATGCTCTGTTTTTGTTTCCACCTTTCCAACACATTATGCAATTTCGTTACCGATTCAAAGGCGTACAATCGGTCTAATACTACACCAGCCTTCACTAATAGCAGAGCCGGTACACTTTGAACCTGATTTTGCTTCATAAACTCGGGGAAAAAGGAGGCGTTCATCCTGTAAAAGGACTGCACCTGATCTGCTTCTTCTATTATTGATAGCATTCTTTCCGCCAATTGACATGTAGCGCAAAAAGGTGTGTGTACAAAGATGATCTGAGGTTCCTCATTAACGAACACTTCATTCCAGCTTTCCTTATTTATCTCCATCATTTCATGTCATGTCTCCTTCTAAAATCATAGGTAGTCTGGATTTATCATAATATGGGAGGAAACAAGTGCAACTGCTAACTCAGACTCAGGTGTTGCAGCCACTTCTCGATACGATTTATCGATATATATATGAATCGCATGGGGTAATTCCTTAGATAATTGCTTTCTTAATTTCTTACCTGCACTATCTTCGTCAACTAATATAAAAACATCCCGATAATCCATATTGAACCTTTCAATTAAATTTTCCAAACGCTCCACATTAATGGTGCCATTTGTACAGACAATCTCCACTTCCTCATCCACTAATTTTGCCACTTTTTCTTTATCAGATCTACCTTCTACAATGATTACTTTTATTTCTTGTTTTGACAATTGGCTCACCTACTTCATCAAAGTTCAAATAAAACCAAAAGCTATTAATTTATTGTATGGAAAAACTTAATAAAGTTATGACAGCGGATCGATTAAAAAATATAGCATTCGCTTGATGCGAATGCTACCTGTACCTGGTTGTTACAACTCATTGATCATCTTATCATAATCTTCAGCAGTCAATAGCTTGTCCAGTTCTGCCTGATTACTAGGCTCTACCACAATCATCCATGCTTTTTCATATGGAGATTCATTTACTAATTCTGGATTGTCCTCAAGCTGACTATTTACTTCCACAACTTTTCCTGTTATTGGAGCATATAATTCCGAAACAGTTTTGACTGATTCGGCACTACCGAACGGTTCATCTGTTTTAATTTCATCTCCCACTTCTGGCAGTTCAATAAACACAATATCCCCTAATTCTGATTGGGCATGATCTGTCACACCAATTCTAACCTTATCATCTTCTTTTTTTACCCATTCATGCTCCTTTGAATATAAAAAATTTTCAGGTAAACTCATGATCCTTCCTCCTATATTACTGCATATTTAAATTAGTAAATTATTTCCATGCCTGCTCGAATGCTTCCTCTTTAAAACCTACTGTCACTTGATTTTCACCAACTGTCAGCGGTCGCTTCAATAACATACCATCAGAAGCCAGATACTCCAGCATTTCATCTTCTGTAGCATCTTTCAATTTATCTTTTAACCCTAGTTCACGATACTTCTTTCCGCTTGTGTTAAAGAATTTTTTATATGGTAAACCACTTTTATCTATCATTTTTTTCAATTCTACTTTGCTAGGTGGATTGTCCACGATATGTATAGCTTCGTAATTAATTTGATTTTCATCTAACCATTTTTTAGCCTTTCGACAAGTTCCACACTTCGGATACCAATAAAATTGAACTGTCATGTATAACTCCTCCTACTATTCGTTGTTATTATTTTAACGAAAAAAGCAGAAAAAAAGCAAATGATCTAGTTGGCATATCATGACAAAACAAAACCGAATACTTTTACAAGTATCATGTAAAACTAAAGCTGAGTTGAGTAACTCGATATTGATCATCTAATAAAGGAGGTTGAAAAAATGGACCTACAACAACAGAATAATAACCAGATTATGGCACAACCACCTAAAATGGTAAGCACAAAAGATCATCTGTATTTAACTGACATGTTGTCTTGGAACTTAATTGCCTGTAAAAAAGCACATTTCTTTGCCGAAAATTGTTCTATACCTGAAGTAAAACAAACAATTGAAAAGGCATGTCAAATGCATGAGAAGCATTACAATATGATCTTAGAACATTTAAAAGATAATCAAAAAACTTTGATGTAAGGAGGAAAATATGATGCAACAAATGAATAATCAAAAAGTACAGAACCCCGAACAGCAGATACCTAAATCCCGAGCAATGAATGATCGTGATTTCATGAATGATATGCTAGCTACAGAAAAATATTTATCTCAAGCTTATGGATATGCTTTAAATGAAGCGAGCAACCAGACATTATATCAAGACATACTTCATATTTTTGAGGATACGCAAAATTGCCAGCGCGAACTATATAATATGATGTTTAAAAATGGCTGGTACAGTTTGGAACAAGCTTCACCCCAAGCATGTGAACAAAGCTTCCAGCAATTCCAACAATACAAGCAGCAGCTACCAACTCATTAATTTTTCCTTACACTACGAACATATCCAAAAAAGTTACAATATGCACATGTTTCCGTAAATCAAAAAGTAGAACTTCTTCCAGTGGGGGGGTGTCCCCCGCTAGGAGTAAAAGAAACGTTTAAGCATTACAACGTTACCTCCACTTTGCTATTTTGTTTTATTATTAGCATCATGAAAAAAGAGTGGATATTTAGTTGTGACTATTTAAATTGCAATCTTTCCAGTTTTGACAATTTACAAACCGTAATGGTTACGATAGAATATGTACAGATTGAAAAACGAAGGGGATAACAATGACAAAACCGATTGTAGAAATGAAGAATGTCAATTTTCATTATGGTAATCGACAGGCATTATCAAACATTAATTTTACAATAAATGAAGGAGATTTTATCGGATTGGTAGGACCTAATGGTGGTGGTAAGACAACACTAATCAAGCTACTATTGGAAATGGAAAAGCCAACTACTGGTACGATACATCTCTTTGGCCAGCCGATTCGAAAATTCAAAGAAAAAAGTAAATTAGGCTATGTTTCCCAAAAAGCTAACACTTTTAATCGTGGTTTTCCTGCAACAGTAGAAGAAGTTATTACGATGGGACTAACTGCAAAACTAGGCTATTTCAAGCGATTAACACGTCAGGATAAAAAAAGGATCGAGGAAGCTGTAGAAAAAGTAGGAATGACCAGCTATCTTTCTGAAAATATTGGAGACTTATCTGGAGGACAGCAACAGCGGATTTTTATTGCCAGAGCTCTTGTTAGTGATCCCGAATTATTAATTTTGGATGAGCCTACTGTAGGTGTTGATGCTGAAAATGTAGAAAAGTTTTTTGACTTATTACATGACTTAAACAAGCAAAACATTACTTTATTATTAGTAACCCATGATATTGGAACGATGACGCATCATGCATCAAAGGTTGCGTGCCTAAACAAAACATTACATTTTCACGGAGAACCAAGTGAGTTTAAAACACTTTCCAAAGATGAGTTATCGGATTTTTATGGTCACCCACTAAATCTAGTGACCCATGAGCATTAATGGAGGAACAATTATGTTAATGAATTTATTAGAATATGAGTTTTTAAGGAATACCTTTTTCACTGGAATCATTATCGGTGTTATTGCCCCATTACTTGGTGCCTTTATTGTAGTACGCAGACTATCTTTGATTGCTGATGCATTATCACATGTTACCCTTGCAGGAATTGCGTTTGGTCTGCTATTAGAAAAAAAGACAGGCGCAATGCTGATTACCCCCTTTTATTCTGGGTTAGGATTTTCCATTATAGGATCTTTAATAGTTGAACGATTGCGACGAGTTTATACCGCCTTTCAAGAATTAGCAATCCCTATTATTTTGTCTGGTGGTGTTGGCTTAAGTGTTATATTTATTTCCATCGCTAATGGCTTCAATACAGATTTATATACTTATCTCTTTGGCTCTGTTTCAGCAGTCAGCAGACAGGACCTATATAGTATAATCATAATAGCGATTATCGTATGTGCAGTTATTTTCTTATTATATAAAGAGCTATTTTTACTATCCTTTGACGAGGAGCAAGCAGTGGTGACTGGTATTCATGCGAAACGGATTCATTTTATTTTTATCGTTATAACTGCCTTAGTAATAGCTGCTTCTATTCGTATTGTTGGTGTTCTTTTAGTTTCAGCACTTATGACACTGCCGGTTGCAGCGAGTATTCGTATTGCAAAAGGATTTAAACAAACGATTATTTATGCGATAATATATGGAGAGACAGCTGTTATTTTAGGATTAATATCTGGTTACTATTTGGAAATACCACCTGGTGGTACCATTGTTATGCTACTGATACTTTTATTAATAGCAACCATTATCATGAAAAAGCTAACAGCCATTTTAAAAAATAGAAAACATCGTTTAAAAACGGGGTGAGCGAATGAATACAACTGAGGCGCTTGGTATATTAAAACAAAAGGGCTATAAATATACCGATAAACGTAAGCATATGATTGATTTCTTTGTGGAAGAAAACCGTTATTGTACAGCAAAAGATTTATTGGAGAATATGGAACCAAATTATGAAGGGATAAGCTTTGATACGATTTATCGCAACCTGCATTTATTTCATCAGCTAGGTATATTAGAATCTACTGAATTAAATGGTGAAAAACACTTCCGACTTAAATGCGACCATCACCATCATCATCATTTTATTTGCAAAAACTGTGGTGTGACAAAAGAAATTCACCATTGCCCGATGGAAGAAATATCGGAGGAATTAAAGCAATATATGATAGATGATCATAAGTTCGAAATTTACGGTTTCTGTCCAACATGTCAATGAAAGCCAGGCAATTGAAACTATTTGTGGCTTTAGGCATTGGTGGTGTAATTGGAGCATTACTTCGTTACCTAATAGCAGAAACTGTATCGTTTAGTAATTTCCCAGTTGGTACAACCATCGCTAATTTAATCGGATGCTTTGTATTAGCATATGTTACATTCCATCCACTTATTAAAAATAAGTTGGCACCCTATATATTTACTGCCTTTACAACAGGGCTACTGGGTTCCTTTACTACTTTTTCGACGTTTATTGCTGAAAGCTTACTGCTTATGGACGAGAATGTAGGTAGAATGTTATTTTATCTGGCTATTCAAATTTTCGGTGGTATAGTATTATGTTTCCTTGGTGCAAGGATAGCGATGAGTAAGGAGAAAAAAGTATGAGTTATCTGTTCGTTGGTCTAGGTGGATTTATCGGTGCCATTTTAAGATATATGCTTAGTCTCCAATTGAATACAAGTAAATATTGGCTGCCAGTAGGTACATTGATTGCTAATATAGCTGGCAGCACCCTATTCGCTTTTACCTATTTATTTTATCAAGCGGGTTGGCTATCTCCCTGGACATGGAGCTTTTTAGGTGTAGGAATTTGCGGTGCCTTTACTACCCACTCAACATTTTGTATGGAAGTTTTTAGAATGTTAGAGCAAAAGCAATGGAAAAAAGCGCTCTTTTATCTATTTGGTTCAGTTGGAATCAGTTTTATTACCGTTTTTACTATTTGGAAAGTCATTCCGGTATAATCGTGATCGACCGTTGCTAATATTAGATAAGGATTAAAATATGGTACCCCTTTTCATAAAATTAGATCTTCCACTATTTTCTGTTACTTCTAAAACACTTTCTTCTTCCTCTATTTAGCTTTGTTCCATTTCTTTTTGCTAAACATTTGCCTGTTCCTTTCTCTTCCCCCGTAATATACACTTTCTCATTATTGACCAAAGCTATTATTGAATGATCTCCCTTATATTTTATAGGTATCTAGATTATGTTAGTTATTTTTTACATTCATTTAACATATTCCTGTTGTTCTTTACATTATTTCGACATATGTTTGAAATAAGGAATAGTTCCTAGGGGGGAGACACTTTGAAAATAGCTATCTTTACTGATACCTTTCTTCCAGATGTTAACGGTGTTGCTAAAACATTAGGGCGTTTTACTAAGTATTTGGATCGAACTAACCATTCTTATATTGTAATTTCACCAAAACAAACAAGAAAAGAAATAAGTGCCGGTCAAATCTATCGTCAATCAAGCTTTCCGTTTCCACTTTATAAAGATTGTCGTATCTCTTTACCAAATACTATTCATTTAAAGGAAATCATCAAAAAATTCCAACCTGATATCATCCATGTTGCTACACCATTTTCTATTGGATTAACAGGACTTCACCTTGCAAAAAAATATAATATTCCAGTCGTTGGATCGTACCACACAGATTTTGATCAATATTTAAAATACTATCATTTAACATTGTTATCGAAAGCGCTCTGGCGTTATATGGAGTGGTTTCATCAACCACTTCGTCGTATTCTCGTTCCATCTTCCGTAACATATCAACAACTACAACAAAAAGGTTTCCGCAACTTACAAATATGGCAACGCGGTGTCGATACAACTATTTTTCACCCACATTATTCTATGGAAGAAATCCGCAAGAAATACAAAATAAAAGAACGATATATTTTAAGTTATGTAGGTCGATTAGCACCAGAAAAAAACGTTGAATTACTACCTCATATCGCCAAACAACTTCCAGCTGTATTACAAAAAGATATTCATTGGCTCATTGTAGGTGATGGTCCTTCAAAAACGGATCTTGAGAAAGACTGGCATCAAAATGTAACATATACAGGATTCTTAACACAGCGTGAGGTAGCAAATATTGTTGCTGCCAGCGATATTTTTGTATTTCCATCTGAAACTGAAACATTTGGTAATGTAGTGTTAGAAGCATTGGCGACAGGAACACCAGTTGTTTCGGCGAATGCAGGTGGTGTAAAAAATATTGTCCAAGAAGGTTTTACCGGAAAGTTGTGTGATTGCAATAATATAGATTCATTTATTCAAGCTATTCGTTCGATATTAAGTGATAAAGATTGGCGAGATCAATTGGAACAAAATGCTGTTCGTTATGCTCAAAAGCAACGTTGGGAAGACCGTTTTGAAGAATTAATCATCACTTATCAATTTATATTAGATGAAACAAAAAACAATCAAAAGCATGCTTAATGACAAAGCATGCTTTTTTGGTAGTAATAGTAAAATGCAGTTAAGTCAGGAAAATGCGTTTTTAGCTAATAAAGAAATAACCATATCATCCATCGGTGGATTATGTAGCCCTGCCCTTACATCACGATAATATTGTTCAAACGGCATATTTTTAGATAAGCCGCGCCCTCCAACAATCCGCATGACAAGGTCAACTACTTCGTTTGCGCTATTGGTGGCAACTAGCTTTACAGCACCAAGTTCTTTCATTAATTGTTCACGTTTGTGTGGATATACATCCCATTTCTCTGCAACACTGTACATAAAATGTCGTGCTTGTAATAACTTCAGGTCGATTTCTCCTACTTTATTGCGTACATGCTCTACTTCTGATATTGGTTTATTCAGACTGTTCGGCTGAAATTCTTTGGCAAATTTAATCACATCATTACGTGCTGCAAGAGCAATACCTAAATAGCAGGCAGGAATATGTAATAACCAGCCTTTTGGACCTGGTCTCTTCGGTTTATCACTTACTTCTACTAAATTATCTTTTGGTACTCGTACATTTTCTAGTATTAAGTCATCACTAGCCGTTCCACGCATACCTAAAGTATCCCATGTTTTATCAACATGTAGACCTTCTGTTTCTTTCGGAATCAAAATAGAACCGACGGCATCTCTGTCTTTTACATAAGCTGTTACGATATAATAATCCAGTACTAATGCCATTGTTGCAAAAGTCTTTCTACCATTAACAACATACGCTTCTCTATCCAAAACAGCCGTCGTTTCAGGAATACCTCCGCGTGTCGGACTTCCTGTCGCAGGTTCTGTAGCACAACGGTTCACTAATTTTTGCTGCTCCCCTACTTCTTTTGCAAGATAATCAAACTTTTGCTGCTCCCATAATTTATCTTCACTGAGCTCTTTCATTACTCCTAAATGCCAACCAACTGAAAGAGCGGTCGCACCATCACCTTCTGCTAATTTTTCTTGGACAAGCAAAAATTCATATAAACTTAACGCTTCTCCCCCATATTCTTTTGGTAATGTTAATGATAAATAGTTGGATTGGCGCAAGTCTTTGATATTCTCAACTGGTAAGGTTGCCTCTTTGTCAGCCTGTTGCCTTCTATTTTTTATTTTGACAGCTAATTGCGCTGCTTTTTGGTAAAGCTCTTCATGTCGCTCTGTCTGAAGAAAATTCCTTGATGAATCCATTCATTTACCTCCTTTTGGTGCTTAGTTTGATAATAACGAACTATCATAAATTTTGCCACTAATCTACTCAGACAATAAGCTGTTACCAAGTGTATACTTCACTACCAAATCACACATACTAATCACAATATTTCACCACGAGGTATTTAATAATGAGCAGAAAAAAAAACTTCTATAAGAGAAAAATAAATAATCAATCGAAAAAAGATAGAAAAAGTATTGATGACTTACTCACTGTAATGAAAAACAGTGATGATTTTATGTGTTTAACTTTAGGAAATACTAATAATATTGAACTTTATTATTATAACTCGTTAATTGCGATGGAAAAGATCGAGGTTAATCTTTTTGACAAATTAGATGACGCTAAGATTGATCATCTTCCTGCATTAGAAAATTTACTTCCTTTTTCTGAGACAGAAATAACCTCAGATATGAAAACAATCGAAGAAAAATTACTAAATGGATACATAGCGCTAAAATTTGTTAATAACAATCAAGAAGTACTCCTTATCCCTGCTAAGTTTGCAGTAGATCGGGAAGTAGCTCAGCCTGAAATAGAATTTAGTGTTCTCGGTCCTAAACTTGCTTTCATCGAAGACATGAATACGAACATTAACCTAATTCGTAAAAGAGTAAAACTACCTCAACTACATATAAAAAAACTTCAAGTAGGGAAAATTACAAAAACTGAAATTGCCGTTGTCTATATTGAAGGAGTCGCGAATCAGGATAATGTAGATACAGTTATACAAAGAATTTCAGATGTTGAATATGACCAAATCATGGACAGTTCCTTTATTGCTCAAATGATTTCAGATAATTCACAATCACCTTTTCCTCAATTAATGGATACAGAACGTCCAGATCGAGTGAGTAGTGCTTTAGTAGAAGGGAAAATTGCGGTAGTCGTTGATGGATCACCACATGTTTTAATAGCCCCAACTACGCTAGGAGAATTTTTTGCATCCTATGAAGATTATTTTTTAACATGGCCGATTGCTTCGGCATTTCGAATTATTCGTATCTTTGCGGTGATCTTTTCTGTACTTATTACACCTATGTATGTGGCTGTGTTAACTTACCATTATCACATCGTTCCCGGAGATTTGTTAGGGACATTAGTCTCCTCTAGAAAGGATATTCCCTTCCCTCCAATTATTGAAGTACTCATTCTCGAATTATCGATTGAGTTATTAAGGGAAGCTGGAGCACGACTTCCAACCAAAATCGGCCAAACAATCGGTATTGTTGGTGGTATCGTAATCGGTACAGCAGCAGTAGAAGCAGGACTAACTAGTAATGTATTGCTTATATTAGTAGCTTTAGCAGCATTAGCCTCCTTTACAACACCGATTTACCGGATTGGTAATACGATTCGATTAATTCGCTTTCCTTTTATTATTTTTGCTCAAATGTGGGGGATAGTCGGAATTATTATTGGACTGATGTTTCTTGTTACACACCTATTAAGGTTAACATCATTAGGTCGGCCATTTTTAGAACCATTATATCCTCCACGCTGGAGAGATTTTAAAGATGCTGTCATTCGCTTACCTTTTAACTTACAAGGATCAAGACCTATTATCACAACACCAAAAGATAAAAATCGAGTAAACCTTTCTAGAACAATCCCTAAGCGAGGGAAACGAAAGTAGGTTAATCATGAAACAATTTAAACCGGATCTAACATAGATGCTATCACCCTTTTTGTTATTTTTTATTATCCACGCGACCCAACTTGGTGAAGGTATCTTAAGTTTTGAACGAGACATTGCAAATATCGCTGGATATGATTCTTGGATAAGTATCATTATCACTGGCATCCTTACAACTATTGTAATTGTTATGATCTGGAGAATAATAGGAAATCAGCAGCTTGACTTGATGGATATTCACCAATATCTATTTGGTAACATAATCGGCAAGGTTTTAACATTCATATTCGGGTTATATCTGCTAATTGTTTCCATTATTGTTTTAATTTCTTATATTGAAATTATCCAAATTTGGTTTTTTCCAGATATGTCGATCAAAGTGTTCCTTTCTTTTTTACTCATTCTTATTTTATACGTTAGTCTAGGTGGATTTCGAATTGTGGCCGGTTTTGCATTTTTTAGTTTTTTTATCACTTCTTTTTTAGCATTGTTTAAATTTGGAGGAGTTATTGATGGGCACTTTAGTAATTTACTTCCCCTTTTCAATACTCCGATGAAAGATATTGTAATGGCAGTGGAACCAATGTCTTTTGGTTTTTTAGGCATTGAATTAATTTTAATTTATGCTCCATTTATCCATCGTTTCCCATCTGGATTAAAATGGGCAGTTTCTGGGAATATCTATACAACGCTCGTCTATTTTATTTCTGCTATTATTATTTTTATGTATTATAACGAGCAACAACTTCAATTAATATCCTGGCCAACCCTTCATTTGTGGAAAGTGATTAATATGCCTATTATTGAAAGGTTTGAATATATTGGGATTAGCATGCACTTGTTTGCCATTATAGCAACCAGTTGCTTATATTTCTGGGCAAGCATCCAATGCTTTAACCGACTAACAGCGATATCTTTTCGAAAAACAAGTATCTTTTGTTCATTATTAGCAATAGTGTGTATCTATCTAATAAATAACTTTCTTGTCATCGAGACTATCTCCACCACCATTTCAAGAGTGGGATTTGGTTTATTATTTGGTTATATTCCATTAATATTTATTATCCAGAAAATAGTAGTAGGAGTGAAAAATAAGCATGCGCGCTAATGGTTGTTACCTTATTTTATTATGCTGTTTCATACTAACAGGCTGTGTGAAGACAAAAATACTTGATGATGTTGAATTGATTATGGCATTTGGTTATGATTGGGATCCAACTACTGAAACATACAAAGGGACAGCTGTTGCTCCTATTTTTGGTGTTAGTGAACAATCAGATATGAATCAAAATGTGCAATATACCGGTAATGCTAATACCTTTCAGGATATTAATTCCTATATTCAAACACAAGCACCCTTTCAAGTGGAGGTCGGTAATTTAGCTGATATTTTATTTGGCGAGGAGTTAGCAAAAAAAGGTATCTTTAATATTATCGAAGGTATTAATGAAGACCCGGATCTGGGAAGGGACCTAAATATAGCCTTTGTTCAAGGAGAAGCAGAAGCATTATTGAAAAATGCCACTAACTTGGAATTAACACTTTCTAGATTTATTGAAAAATTGATCGAAAATAATAGTGAAACAAATATTCCCAAAATGAATTTGCATGATTTCAATTATCGTTTAGTCGGGGAGGGAATGGATCCATTTCTCCCGATTCTGAAACTAGGCGATCGTACCGTTGATATAGTAGCTTTAGGCATGATGAAAGATGACAAATTAGTTTATGAAATTCCTTATGAACAATTTTTTATTTTTACGTTATTATATCAAGATTGTAAGGATCACACGTATGAATTTGAATGGAAAGAAAAAAACAAAACGTTAGCAATCAGTTCGATTCGATCAACGAATAGCTTACATTGGAAGTCAAGGAATGAAGTAGTAATAAAGGCTGATATCACGGGAACGTTAAAGGAGTCGAATAATATGTGGATGAAAACTTTTGCTGAAAAAAAAGAATTGGAAGAGGCTGTATCGAAAAAACTGGAGGAGGAAGGTAAGCAATTAGTACAGACTTTTCAAGAATTGGGAATTGATCCACTTATGGTTGGCGCTTCCGCTAAAAGTAATTTTAAAGATTGGAATGTAAAAGAATGGGAAACACAGTATCCAAACATAACGATTTCTCCTTCTGTCGATTTCGAGTTAGATTTAAGTAACATAATTCAATAAAAAGTGTTCATTTATTCCCTTTACAGCTTTTTTCTGTTATAGTGTACCATGCTAGGGGGAAAGGAACATGATGCAAAAATTAATTTCATCATTCATGATATATATATTTGGTATTATTATGTTAACATTAGGGATTTCCATCACCATTCAATCACAATTAGGTGCCTCACCTTTCGATGCATTGCTTGTAGGTTTATACCGAACATTCGGATTGTCAATTGGAAGCTGGGAAATTCTTGTCGGCTTTACAATCGTTATGATCAATGCGATTGCAATAAAAGCCAAGCCTGAACTGTTTGCATTGTTAACTTCTTTACTTACTGGTCTTGGAATTGATTCATGGCTATTGATCCAAGGGTCTTGGCTAACACCTAATAATTGGTTGGAACAATCCATTTTACTGTTACTTGGTATCCTTTTCAGCGGCATCGGTATTGCGATTTATTTGGAATCTAGCTTCGCTCCGAACCCGATGGATCGTTCTATGGTTATTTTAACCGATAAAACAGGATTATCGTTTGGGAAATCTCGTGCCATCATAAGCATTGTTCTAGTTATCATTGCTTTTCTCTTTCAAGGTGATATTGGAATTGGCACATTACTAAATGCATTATTTACTGGTGTTGTTATTCAAGCATTACGTACTCATATCGTTTCAATTAAACAGAAATATGTAATGCGCAAAATGAAGGCAAGCTAACAAAATCATCGTACTTCGTTACACAGGTGGGAAAGTAATCGTAACTAAAGCTGCTGTGCACATTATGCCGAAGTATTTATAGCATAAAATTATAACAGCATAGAAATGATGAACTCATGGACATCATATAATAGAAGAATCCTTTAGTTGTTTGGGAAAACTGAAAACCCGTTCGAAGTATTTCGAACGGGTTTTCAATTAGTTAGGAGCTAGCATACCATTATTCTATTCTATTTTTTCTAGCGTTTCTTTTACACGCTCTTCAGTGAATGGTTTTACGATAAAATCAGTGGCTCCTGCTTTTATCGCATCTAATACCATTTGTTGCTGTCCCATTGCAGAACACATAATGATTGTTGCATTTGCATCTTTACTTTTTATCTCCTTCGTTGCTTCAACCCCATTCATTTCTGGCATTGTGATATCCATCGAAACAATGTCAGGTTGTAATTCTTCATACAAGCTGGCTGCTTGCTGTCCGTTTTCTGCTTCTCCTACTACTTCATGTCCTAAGTTAGTAAAAATATTTTTTAATTGCATACGCATAAAAGCAGCATCATCTACAATCAATATTCGAGCCAAACTATTCCCCTCCGTTGATCTATCAAATTTTTAATTATCTGCTACTTGTTGTACTTCTTCAATCTCGTTTAAACTTAATACATAATCAAGGTCTAGCAACAGCAACATACCTCGTTCAGGTAATTTAGCTACACCTTTTATAAATTGGTAATCTACACCTTTGACTAACTCTGGTGCATCTTCCACAATTTCTGGTGAAATATCAATTACATCAGTAGCTTCATCAACAATTAAACCTACGTTTACATCTCGAACATTTGCAATTAACACTCTAGTTTCTTCCGTTGGTTTTGCCTCTTTCATTCCAAGTCTAGTACGTAAATCAATAATTGGTGTAACACTACCACGCAGATTGATGATTCCTTTTATAAAATCAGATGTTTGTGGTACCGAGACTATTTCTTCTAATCTCTCAATAGACCGTATTTGATCAATATTTGCACCGTATTCCTGATTATTCAACTTAAAAATGATTGTTTTTGTTATCGTTGTTTCCATTTTTATAACACCAGCCTTTTTATTGATTTAATAGAAGTGACATTTTCATATCACCAATACTTGGATAGTGTATTTCTACCTCAAGTATTCTTTTAAAACCAGTTAAATTTGCATTCCCATTAATAATGGTTGGATGAGTAATATCTGTATTAATACCAGCGTTTGCTAAGTGCGTCGACAATCCGCCTGCCAACATATTACCTAATTCTCCTGAGAAAGAATCCAACATATCTTCTGACAATTGCATTCCATATAAAGCTTCTCCAATGGAACTGAATACATGTTGATTGGCCTGAATTAATAAATCTCCCTTAAATGTCCCACTATATCCTATCAACACTCCGTATTCCACGTTTAATGGCTTAGTAGTCATTTTTGGTGATTCAAACTGATGCTCAACAGGCACAACATTTTTGATAGATTGGACAGATCCATTGTATAATTCTTTTATGATTTCATTAGCTTGTACTTCAGTTGATGATGCCATAATTATATCCCCTCAATCCCATCTGGTAAGATTTAATCATTCCTTATATATCATAATACCTAATGATGAGAGAATACACAACACCATCATGGATATTTAGAATCAAATAAGACAGTACTTTTAATGACATTATACCATGTTCTGAAGTTGTTATAATGAGTTATTTTACCTATTTTCCGAAGTGAAGAAAGTGGCATGCTGTAATCATAGATTGTTAAACCACCTTTTTATACTATTCCTTAGCTTCTTTCGGGTGCTAACGAAATTATTCAACAGATCTTTCCCTTTTCCAATACATTTGTTGATTATATTTATTTATTCAACAAATTCTTGGTCTTCCCTACGAGATTTGTTCATTATCTCCCCTTATTCAACAAATCCGTGCTCTTCCTTATTAGATTTGTTCATTATCTTGTTTGAAGTTGGCTTTTCATCATGTTAATTGTCAGCTAAGTCATATTCTATAAATCTTCCTATTTAAAAACCCCGTTCCATCATCGATGAAACGGGGTTAATACATATCCAGTTTATAATTTCATAATTATTGAATAGCGTCTCTTACTTCAGTTGCCATTTCTCTAACTGATTCCAAACCACCGCCAGAAATATACCAGTAGTTCGGGTCTAAATATATAATTTTATCATTTTGTCCCGCGCTTGTTCCTTGTACAAGATCGTTATCCAATGTTTTCTGCGCAGATTCTTCTCCGCCTACGATGGTGTTACGATCTATCACAAATAAGTAATCAGGATTCGTTTCTGCGATATATTCAAAGCTTACATTTTGACCGTGTGTTGCTACCTCAATATTTTCATCTGCTTGTGCAACTCCTAATTCATCGTGTATCAAGCCAAAACGTGAACCAGCACCATATGCACTTATACTACCGTCATTTGTTAAAACAATTAAACCCTTACCTTCTGACGATTCAGTAGATGCTTTCACTTCATCCACTACTGCTAATACTTCATCCAACTTCTCCGCTGCTAGCTCTTCCTTAGCAAAGATTTCGCCTAACGTTTCGACATTAGCCTTGAATGAGTCTAAATAGTTTCCTGTATCTACACCCATATAAATGGTTGGTGCTAACTCTGCTAAATCGTCATATACTTCAGATTGACGACCAGAGATGATAATTAAATCAGGATCAAGTACCGCTAACGCTTCGAAATCAGGTTCTTTCAATGAACCAACATTCGTATATTCATCACTTTCATAGTTTTCCAAATGAGGAGGCAGATTACCTTGCGGAACACCTGCTACTTCAACCCCTAGTTCGTCTAATGTTTCTAATGTACCGTAGTCAAACACAACTACTTTTTCTGGGTTCACTGGTACGGTCGTCGTGTCTAACTCATGCTCGACAACTACCTCTGCTGGTTGTTCTTCATTTTCTGAAGCTTCTGTTGATTGACTTTGTTCCTCATTTGCCTGCGTATCACTATCTGTACCACATGCTGTAACCACAAATAGTAAAGCTATAAAAGATAAAAAGAAAATTAATTTCTTCATGATTATACTCTCCTTATTATTTTTTCAATATGTTTACTATGATCACTTCATCTCTAGTTCCATGTTAATGGGCCCTATCAACATCTGTAAGGAAGATAAAAAGTGTTCATATGATTAAACCACTAATTAAAATATAAACAAATTTTACATTGATCAATATCTTGAATCTGAATATCCATGTCATAGACATCGCGGAGAACTTCTTTATCAATCATTTCATCTTTAGGACCTTGATGAACAATTTTCCCATGCTTTAATGCCACGATGTAATCTGAATAAACAGATGCAAAATTAACATCATGTATGACAATAACAACTGTTTTGCCCAATTCATTTACCAATCTTTTCAATACCTTCATAATCTGCACAGAATGCTTCATATCTAAATTATTAAGTGGTTCATCTAACAGAATATAGTCTGTATCCTGAGCAATTACCATTGCGATAAAAGCACGTTGACGCTGTCCACCACTTAATTCATCTAAGTATTTATTTTGCATATCGCTAAGTTCCATATAATCGATTGCATCTTGAACAAATTGACGGTCTTCTTTTGTCAACCTTCCTTGTGAATAAGGAAAACGACCAAAGCCAACTAGTTCTTTTACAGTTAATCTTACATTTAAATCGTTAGATTGCTTGAGAATAGCTATCTTTTTCGCTAACGCATTGCTTTTAACCGACGATATTTCTTGATCATCTATCAGGACTTCACCAGAATCCTTTGTAATCAAGCGACTTACAATCGATAATAAAGTACTTTTCCCAGCACCATTCGGTCCAATAAAGGAGGTTATTTTTCCTTTTGGAATGGAGACCGAAACCTGATCTACAACTGCAGTATTTCCATACTTTTTGGTAATCTCCTGTACTTCTACCATGCTTTATTCTCCTTTAAAATCAGATATAAGAAATATACTCCACCAATAAAGTTAATAATTACACTTAATGTTGTTTCAAATGAAAAGATGCGATCTACCACTAACTGTCCACCTACTAAAGCGACGATACTTACTAAAGCAGAAGCAATAAGTAAATATTTGTGGCGATAGGTTTTCATAAACTCGTAAGTAACATTTGCAACTAACAATCCTAAGAAGAGAATCGGACCAACTAATGCAGTAGCAACAGAAATCCAGATCGCTATTACGATTAACAATCGCTTTACTACATGATCATAATTGATACCTAAATTGATCGCATGTTCTTTTCCTAATGACATAACATCTAAAAACTTAATATACTTCCAAAAATAAACAATGGTAAGCATGAGAATAATGATAGCAAAGACCAGTATATCGGTATTCACATTGTTAAAACTAGCAAACATTCGATTTTGGACTATCATAAATTCATTTGGATCAATTAATACTTCCATAAAAGAAGATAGACTTCCAAAGAAAGTACCAAATACAATTCCTACTAATAATAAAAAGTAAACATTTTTCTGTTTTTTAAAAAGTAAATGATAGAGCAAAAACGCGAATACAATCATCGCTCCAACAGAAATAGCAAAATTCAAATTTGCATTAACCGCAAATGCACTTGTTGAACCAAATACGAAGATAAAAAAAGTTTGCAGCAATACATATAGTGAATCTAATCCGATCACACTTGGAGTTAGGATTCTGTTATTTGTGATCGTCTGAAAAACTACGGTTGCGATCGCTATAACAGAACCGGTTATAATAATAGCCAGCACTCTGCTGAACCTTCTTGGCAATATGTATTCCCAATTTCCTGGAACACCTGAAAAAAGATATATTGCAATCAGAATAAGGCTCAAAAGTATTAATATTGATAACTTTGACTTAAGACGCATATGCAGATCTCCTCAAGATTAAGTAAAGGAAGATCCCACTACCAATAACACCAACTGTTACACCAATGGCTATTTCATACGGGAATATGATCACTCTTCCTAATATATCACAGGCTAATACGAATACAGCTCCAAGTAATGCTGTATGCGGTAAGCTATTCTTCAAATGGTCTCCACGATAAATCGAAACGATATTTGGAATAATTAAACCTAGAAACGGAATCATACCTACTGTTAAGATCACGACCGATGTTATGATCGCTACTATTACCAGTCCTACATTAACTACTCGCTTATGATTCATTCCTAAATTCTTTGAAAAATCCTCACCCATACCTGCAATCGTAAATTTATTTGCATATATATAAGCGAAAATAACCAACGGTATACTTATGTATAACATTTCATACCGCCCCTGAAGAATCAGAGCAAAATTTCCTTGCAGCCATGAGGACATATTCTGAATCAGGTCATTTTGATAGGCGAAAAATGTAGTAATAGAACTGACAATATTACCAAACATTAAACCGACTAACGGAATGAAAATGGGATCTTTAAATTTCACCTTATCCAGTATTTTCATAAAAATGAAAGTACCTAGTAATGCAAAGGTAAATGCCACCAACATTTTCTCAATTGGACCTGCAGCCGGAAATACCATTAAAGCTATCAAAATACCAAATCGGGCAGAGTCCATTGTCCCTGCTGTTGTCGGTGATACAAATTTGTTCCGGCTTAATTGTTGCATAATTAAACCACAAATACTCATGCTCATTCCGGCGATGATAATACTAATTAACCGTGGAAACCTACTAATAAGTAAAATTTCTTTTTGATCTTCTGTTAATTGGAACAAATGCCTTGGATCTAATTCAATAACTCCAATAAACAAAGAGATGACTGATAATACAACTAATAATACAATTAAATATCGCTTCTTCATAAGATTCCTAGGCCTTCCTGTTCACTTTTTAATAATGAGATTCATTATCAATTAGACACATTAATAATACTATCATATTCCGTAAAACTGTCAATACTTTTTTGAAAATTGCGGTAATGGAATTCTAATAATAGCTTCGTGATTAGAAAAGAATATTAGAGGAAGAAAGAATTGTGCGCTATAATAACGTAGGGAAGCTTGTACAGAAAGGAAGAAAACTAGTGGTTATTATTATCGATAATTATGATTCATTTACATATAATCTTGCTCAGTATTACCGTCAATTAACAGAGCAGGTATACGTCGTTCGCAATGATCGGATTACCATTGAGAAAATACAGAAACTAAACCCTGATTTAATTGTTTTATCACCTGGCCCAGGGGCACCTGAGGAGCAAAAAGAATGCATCTCGATAGTGGATAACTTCCATTCTTCTATCCCTATTCTCGGAGTATGTCTAGGTATGCAAATAATTGTCTACTATTTCGGTGGACAAGTAACAAAAGCTTCCGCACCCATGCATGGGAAAGTATCAAAAATTAAACATAATGGCACTGGTATTTTTCATACTTTGCCAAACGATATTACGGTCACCAGATATCATTCACTAATTACGACAAAACTCCCGGAGCAAGAATTATTAACTACAGCATTAACCTATGATAATGATATCATGGCAATAAAGCATAAAAAATATCAAATAGAGGGAATACAATTTCATCCAGAAGCTATTCTCACAGAATATGGTTTTGATATGATAAGAAATAGTTACGAGCTTGCGATAAATGGAGTGATTATATGAGTAAGCCATTTTTACAATTTAATTTTCATCAAAGCGTCCAACAATTTGACAATCCAGTCAAAGTATGGAAAACCAAGCAGATTCACCAAGTGCCTATAATATTCGAAGAATTGGAAGCATATCTTGATAATGGCTATTTCATTGCTGGCTTTATCTCATATGAAGCTGCACCTGCATTTGATCCAAGTTATCACGTTCAGAAGGATAATAAACTACCGCTTATCTGGCTAGCAGCATTTGAGAAACCAATTACCAGGAAACGGCAAATGGAGGAAACGGATTATATGCTGTCCAATTGGAAGCATATGACAAGCTATGAAGACTATCAAACTAATATTGCTCGTATTAAAAAAGCAATTAAAGAAGGAAATACCTATCAAGTTAATTACACTACAAGGCTCCATGCTCACTTCAAAGGTAACGCTTATTCTTTTTATCAACAATTAGTTAAAAATCAAGAAGCTCTCTATTGCGGATTCCTTGACATAGAAGACTTTCAGATATTATCTGTTTCTCCTGAATTATTCTTCCAAGTCAAGGATGAAAGGATTATAACTAAACCAATGAAAGGCACGATAAAGCGGGGCCGAACCTATCAAGAAGATTTAGAATTAAAACAACAATTAAAAGAGTCAGAGAAAGATCAGGCAGAAAACGTAATGATCGTTGACTTATTACGAAACGATATTGGACAAATTGCCAAACCTGGTACCGTTGAAGTTACGAGTTTGTTTGACGTGGAGACATACCCTACAGTTCACCAAATGACATCCACCATTGAGGCAAGTCTAGAAACTATGAGAGTATATGATTGGTTTCAAGCCTTATTTCCCTGTGGCTCGATAACAGGTGCCCCTAAAGTAGAGACAATGAAATATATTGCAAACTTAGAAGATACACCTAGAGAAGTGTATTGCGGTGCCATTGGCTGGATTTCTCCACAAAGAGAAGCAATCTTTAATGTCCCTATTCGGACCGTTCTTATTAATGGAAATAATGCTGTTTACGGTACAGGCGGGGGTATTACATGGGATTCAACAAGTAAAAGTGAATACCATGAATTAAATCAGAAGGCAGAAGTTTTACATCAAAAAAGAAAAGCAGTTTCCTTATTGGAATCCTTGAAGTTAGATAATGGAAATTATCCATTAATGGATTATCATATACAAAGGCTTAACCATTCTGCACAGTATTTTGGATATCCCTTTGCTATGGATAAAGTGAAAGAGGAATTAGCTATTTTAGCAAATCAATTCAAGAAAGGCGTTTATAAAGTTCGGCTAGTCTATCATCCATCAGGTAAGATGGAGTTAGAATGCCAGCCTGTAAAACCAATTGATGGACCAATCCGAACAATTGTCGCACCGACACCAGTTGATAAAAACAATATTTATCTATATCATAAGACAACGAACAGAGAAATTTATCAGAAAATAGATCAGGCTACACCACCTCATGTCTTGTCCACACTTTTATGGAACAACGAAGGATATATTACAGAGTTTACAATTGGAAATATTGTTGTAGAAAAAGATGGTCGTTTTTTTACTCCTCCTGTTTCGGACGGACTACTTCCAGGTACTCAGCGCCTACAACTACTGGAAGAAAATAAGATAAAAGAAAAACAAATACCTTTGTCAGAGTTAAAGCAATATGAACAAATTTGGTTTATTAATAGTATACAAGGATGGGTTCGTGTTCAATTTGAGGACTCACTTTCAGACAAATAAGTCGCTAGTTCCACTTCATATTTGTTAAAATCGGATTAGAGTATAATTAGGAGGTAGAACAATGAATGCATATGAAGAATATATGAGGGAAATTACACAATCTATGAGAGATGAATTAACCAATGCTGGTTTTCAAGAATTACTCACACCTGAGGAAGTCGATCAATTCATGTCTTCTAATGAGGATACGGCATTAGTTGTTGTTAATTCTGTTTGTGGCTGTGCAGCTGGTTTAGCAAGACCTGCTGCTGTCCAATCATTAAATAGTGAAAAGAAACCCGCCAAGCTCGTTACCGTATTTGCTGGGCAAGACCGAGAAGCAACTGCTAAAATGCGGGAATACTTCGAAGGTGTAGAGCCTTCTTCCCCATCAATGGCTATTGTACAAGGTGGGGAATTAAAACACTTTATTCCTCGGGAACGAATTGAGGGACATGAAGTGGAAGATATCGTAACAGAACTGACAAACGCCTACTCTGAAATCTGTTAACAGCCGCTACAAACTGGGACAAAAGAATAGAAGATAGAGAAAAATCCGAACATTAATGATATGCTCATTCACGGTTCCGTCAAAGTATTTCGCTTTACGCGAAGTTTTCTACTGTTGACCACGTTTGATTGCCTCATTTTATTGTTCGGATTTTTTTCGTTCCCTATTTATTGTTATTATCGATTGATTAGCAAAAAAATTATTCCTCACAGTGACAATCATATTGTTCAAATCTATATTCCTTATGAAGTCTCGGTTTGATAAAATCACTTGTTTCTGATTCAAACACTTTTACTAATGGAGCAACATCCTGCTTTGCCCATTCACTTAGTTGCTTATGCAAATCCACAGCCAAATCTACCTTATAGTGATTCATCACTTCATATAGATTGTTATGTTCACATATATCATACGTCACGGCAATATAATAGCTTATCATCTTATCACTCCTTATCTACATTACTTCATAAAACGGCAAAAGATCCCGTTATATAACGGGATCTTCAACTATTATCCTACACGACGTACAAGTCCTGAGAAGTTGGATTTCCAGTAGCCACTGCCCATGTTAGCAACTGCAACACCAGTTGAACTTTGAGAACCGATAAATTTATTATTACCTAGGTAGATACCAACATGTCCATTAGTACCGTTTGTATTAAAGAAGACAAGGTCTCCTGGTTGCATATCGCTAGGTGAAACTTTTGATCCTACTGATGCTAAACTAGATGTGCTTGCTGGCAAGCTAATTCCAGCCTGTTTGAAAGCCCAACTAACAAAGCCTGAACAATCAAAGCGACCATTAGCAATATCGTAAGCAGATCTGCCACCGCCAAAGACATAAACTGAGTTACCAATGTACTTATTACCTACCGTCGTTACCGTCTTTACCATACTAGAACTTGGTGAAGCTACATTAGAAGAGCTACTAGCATACTGCTCAATAGCACTATCCTCAGATCCACTTGAATTTCTGGCTGCTAATTCTTGCGCGCGAGCCTCTTCTTCTGCTTCTCTAACTGCTTGTGCTTTTCTTCTTAAGATTTCATCTTCAATTTTCAAATCTTCTAATATCTCGCTATTTTCTTCTTCTTTTTCTTTTAGTTCTTCTTTCAATTCTTCACTTTGTTCTTTTTGTTCAATGATCTGCTCTTGCATGTCTTCATATTCTGCTTTCATAACTTCTAATTCTTCTAATTTAGCGCTTAATTCTGCTTTGCTTTCCTCGACTTCCAACTTATCTTTTTGCTGATTCTCAAGTAAATCTTGGTCAGCTTGCGTAATCTTATGTACTAATGCTACTCTATCAACAAAATCTATGAAATTCGCAGCACCCAATAAAACTTCTAGATAACTAGATGAACCACCATTTTCTTGCAATGAAGAAATTCTTTCCTTCAGTATTTCATTTCTTCGTTCAATATTTTGTTGGATTTCTTCAATTTCCGCTTCTAGATCACTAACCTCTGTTTCCACATTAACAATTTCGCTTTCCGTTTCCTCAATCACTTCTTCATTGTCTTCAATCGCTTCCTCTAACCTTATGAGTTGCTCGTTTAATTCTATTAACTCTTCTTTAATCTGCTTAATCTCTTGCTCCTTCTCTTCAATGCTTGATTGTACCTCAGAGCGTTGTGCCTGAATTTCTTCTTCTGTTTCCGCATTCACAGTCTGAACAAAGAAAAAACTTGACATAATCGTTAATACAACGGCAGAGTCCTTCATAAATCCTTTTATTTCTCGCACTCGATTCCCCTACTTTCCAACAAAATTTTTATGTTAGTCGCTTTCTCTATGTATGTTTCCCCTTACAATCGGGTTTCTTATAGTTTCTTAAGCCTATTTTTTAAGCCAAAATTATTGTAACATAGTTAGATTTCACTAATGTTATGTAAATATTACAAAAATATTTCAATATTATTACGACTTATGTCTACTTATGTCGTGACCCTAATACTCTAGTATATTTATGAAAGCATCACCCTAGTCATCTAGATTAATTTATACTAGATACTATTATGCACTAATGATATTGTTCATAATGAAACTTTTTATTCTGTGTATGAAAAATGCTGTTATATTGCAAAACTCATCTCATAATTGCAATCTAATTTTGCAGTATAAGTATTTATAGCGCAAAAAAAAAAGAGCCTATTAGCTCTTTTATTCTTCCAGCAAATTCTTTTGATTGAAATATGTTTTCTTTTCTTGTATTTTACTAAAAGCTTTATGGGCCGGCATTGATAAGGCAACGGCTAGTAGACTCATGCTGAAGAAAAGTGCCATCCATTGAAAGTGCCATAACCCATATATGATTCCGAAAGACCCCAAAAGCATGACAATCGTTTGAAGCGGATTTAATATCATCATGAAAAAAGAGCTTTTAATTACTTGTAACAATTTCATGTCGTAATGTGCATATACCGGAAAAATATAAAATGATGTTAAGATAAAAAGTATGGTTATAAATAAAAAAGGTATAGTCAGTAGCAGGAGATAGTCATTTTGAACTACTGTAATAAATAAAAAATCCAAATAAAGAATATAGCTGACAATTACTAATATATACCCGAGGATATTCGCTTGTACTAACGATTGGCGAAATCCTTTCCAGAAAGTCTTAAAAAGAGGAATATCAGTATTACCTGTAACCCATTTTCTTGCCACACTGAAAGTAGCAGCTGTTGCTGGAAACAGCCCTACAATAATTAGTCCGAGCAATGAAAAACCAATCCATAACAGATTCAAATATGCTACCTTCGTTATCCATTCAAATGCTTTATTTAATGCATTCATACTAATTTCCTCCTTTAACACTTATCAAAAGAGGTAATTGTAACATCAACAGAACAATTACCTCCCTCCATTACCCTTTCAACCCGCTCGTACTGATACCTTCCACCACATAACGCTGGAATATAAAGAAGATAATGAATACCGGTATTAACGAAACAACGGACATGGCAAACATTGCTCCCCAGTTAGATACAGTTTCATTACTTAAGAACATGTTTAATGCCATTGATACCGTATATTTTGATGGACTATTTAAGTATAAAACGGGTCCAAGTAAATTGTCCCAAGTCCAATAGAAAGTAAAAATTGCTGTAGTTGCAAGTGCTGGAACAATTAACGGTAAAATAATTCGATAATAAATTCCAAATGTATTACAACCGTCGATAATTGCTGCTTCATCCAACTCTCTAGGTATCGTTCTTATAAATTGAACGAGCAAAAAGATAAAGAATGGATGACCAAAATAAGCAGGAACTACTAATGGTTTTAATGAGTTTAACCAATCTAATTGGGCAAATATAATATATTGAGGAATCATTACTACTTCATATGGAAGCATTAATGTCATAATCATAATCGCAAACCAAAAATTTCTTCCTGTAAACTTTAACCTTGCAAAGCCAAATGCAATTAATGAACAGGAAATTAAGTGACCTATTAAAACAAGTACGACGAAAACAGCTGTATTCGTAATAAACGTACCAAATCCATAATCACCGAACCCTTCCCATCCTTGGGCATAGTTCCCTAAAATAAAAGGATCAGGGATTAAAGAGTCAGCTGTGACAAAGATTTTTTCACTCTCTTTAAACGAGCTCATTACCAGCCAAATTACCGGGTACAGTAACAGAATGGCAAATCCACCGACAATAATATGATAAGCAAGCTTCTTCATATGTTTAGTTTTCATCGATTATCTGCCTCCTTCTGATTCGTAGTGAACCCAGAATTTAGATGAGAAGAAAATGAGTGACGTTAATATCGCAATGATGATAAGCATAACCCAAGCCATTGCTGAGGCGTAGCCCATATGGAAAAACTCAAAACCTTGCATAAAGAGGTAAAGTGAATAAAGTAGCGTACCATCTAATGGTCCACCAGTACCCTTCGAAATAATAAATGCTGGTACAAAGGTCATAAATGCTGCGATCGTTTGCATAATTGCGTTAAATAATATAACCGGACTTAACATTGGAATTGTAATTTTGCCAAACTTTTGAAAGAAGCTTGCACCATCGACACTTGCTGCTTCATAATAACTTTGCGGGATTGATTTTAAGCCCGCTAGAAAAATTAGCATCGAAGATCCAAATTGCCAAATAGATAGGAAAATTAGCATCCAAAGGGCAGCTGTTGGATTACCAAACCAACGTACCGGATCAATTCCCATTGACATTAGAGCTATGTTAACAATTCCCTCATCACCAAAAATGTTACGCCACATAATCGCAACGGCAACACTTCCACCAATCAGGGACGGTAAATAGTACAATGTACGGTATAAACCAACTGCTCTTGATGCTGTATTTAACAGCATTGCTACTAATAAAGCGAATCCTAACCTTAACGGTACACCTACAAATACATAAATAAATGTAATTTTTAATGAATGAAGATACCTGGGATCATCTGTAAACATTCTTTTAAAGTTATCTAATCCTATCCATTCTGGTGAAGAAAATAGGTTATACGAAGTAAATGAAAAATAAAAAGAAGCAACGATAGGAATGATTGTAAAAGCTAAAAAACCAATAATAAACGGTCCAATAAAGATATATCCCCACAGGTTTTGCTTTACATGTGTCTGCATTAGTCTATCTCCTCTCTCTATTGCATGTTGAACAACGATAGCTGATCATTTAAAGATCAGCTATCCAAGTTTCATGACTGTTGATTAATTTCCTAAAATACCTTCTGCTTGATTTCTGAAGTGTTGTGCAGCATCTTCTGGTGAAATTTCTCCATATGCAATTTGTTCTGACAGGTTATCTAAAGCAGAAATAATTTCACCTGCACCGGATGGATCTGGTGCACCCATTTCGGTACTATTTTCTTCTGCCCATGCTACGTACTCGAATACTTTTGCTTGTGAATCTGATACTTCACTAAGTAAAGCCTCATTAATTTCAGAATTAACTGGAACACCACGTTCACCTAGAATAATGTTATTTGCATCAAGATCATTAACAAAGAAGTCAATGAATTGAGCAGCAGCTTCTTTTTGTTCAGAGTTTTCCGATACGGAGAAGAACATACTTGGCTTCAAGTATAAACCATCTTCTGCATTTGGCCCTGGCATCGGAGCAATTTCAAATTCATATTCTGAAATCTGCTCTAAACCAACGAATTGATTAGACCATTGGAAAACACCGATACCTTCTCCTTTTACCGCTGGATCTTCTTCAGGACCTGCTAATTGAGCTAAATAGTCTGGTGTAGGTGTCGCTTCTTTTTCGACTTGACCTTGCACGATAGTGAAGAAATCAACAAATAATTGGTCGTCATCATAACCTAAACCGCTTCCATCTTCCGCATACAGACGTTGGCCATGCTGACGTAAATAGTAATTGAAAAATACGTCTGGCTGGAAGCCTGTATCAAAGTAAACTCCTGCATCAACAGCCTGCTGTGACAATTCTAAATATTCATCCCAAGTCCAATCCTCAGGAATTTCACCTATACCTACCTCAGCTAATAGCTCAGGATTATAATGGAAACCTACAGCATTTACTCCTAAATTGAAGCCATATACTCCTTCACCAACTGCACCGCCGTTAACGATATCCTCTGAAATATTTGATACATCAATTTCGTTCCCAATAAATGGTGTTAAGTCTGCTAATTGATTGTTATCTGCATATTGTGATAAATAGGATAAGTCCATTGCGATAATATCAGGTAACTCATTTGCTGCTGCCTGTGGTGCTAATTTTTGCCAATAATCATCCCAGCTGGCGTACTCCGGCTCCAGCTTCACACCAGGATTTTTTTCTTCAAATAGTTCAATTACTTCCAATGTATAATCATGTCTTGATTGTTCTCCCCACCAAGCAATTCTTAATGTAACATCACCATCACTTGATGCAGCATCTGTATCTGTATTTTCATCTGTTGTTTCTTCTGTTGCATCACTGTCTGTGTCACCGCCAGTCTCTTCAGAACTGTCGTCTCCACCACAAGCTGCTAACCACAGAATCATCATTATTCCTAACAGTACTAACAAAGATTTTTTCATATTTTTCCCTCCCCTTTTTAATCCGCTGTAAGCGATTACAGATATATGATATCAGAAAACCAAACATTAGTATGATACAAAAAACAGTGATAAATGTTTAAAAAGAAGAGGAATTTAAACACCTTACCTTCAACCCTCATTTGACTTTATAATTTCAGATGGGGTAAAACCTTTCATCCTTTTGAAAATTTGACTGAAATATTGGGGATTATTACCAAATCCCAACCTTTGAGCCAATTCAAATACTTTAATGTCCTGCTCTTCTTCAATAATTTCCACCGCTTTATTAATACGGACATTTGTTACATACGAAGAAAAGCGCTGCCCTATTTCTTTTTTGAAGATTTTACCTAAATAATCCGCGTTCATATAAAGGCAATGATTAGCTAGCCATTGAAGTGATAATTCAGGGTTTTCTATTTCAGCATCAATACACGCTAGCATTTCCCTAACCACCTTTGAATATTTAGGGGGTGCTTCATTTTGTACCATCATTCGCTCAAAAAGATTATCAAAAAAAGCAACAAAGTCTGAATAATGCTGATACTCCTCCATCTGCCCTATTGCTTGAACCCGATCCTCTGTCGATTGATGAGTAAACTTATTCATCAATAATAAATAGATTTGTATAAAATATCCTCTTGTAACTTTTGGAGCAACTTTGTGTTTTTTTAACTTCTCCATATAATCCGAAAGATATGAATTAGCTTGCTTTTTTAACTTTTTTTTCAAAAAGTATACGATGGTATCAAGATCAATTTCCAGATCAGCATGAAATACCTCCTTAAAGTGAATCCATTGATGATAGGCGATCAAACTATATCGAGGATGATAAAAAACTTGCTGTACCATATCATCTAACTTAGGAATATTTGCTGTTTGCTCTTTAACAAAACCTTTTGTTAATACAGCCGTTATACGTAATACTGTATTTTGTATTTCTGATTCAAAAAACGCTTTTATTTTCATTTGATTTTCTTCTGAAAAACGCATCCACACAATTAATTTATTTTCAATTAAGGTAGTAATGACATTTTCATGAGGAAATGCTTGATTGATCTTATCCACTAATTCATTGATCTGATCATAAGCTATTCTCCCTTCCATGAAGAGCATCCAAAAAAAGAAGGAATCAGACGGGTAAAGATCTTCTACCAACATTTTCATTTTAGACTGGCTGGTTTCGGCTATTTGCTCATAAGTAAAAAATTGTTTTAGCACTTCTTCATATTGGTTAACCGTATTTACTGTCACTTCTTTTTCGATAGTCCGTACATATGCTATTGCTTCTTCTTCCGCTCGCTTCTCTTTGACAACTTCATACAGTGCTTCCGAGATATGGTCTTCATTACACGGTTTTAACAAGTAATGCTTCACACCAAATCGCATAGCCTGTCTCGCATATTCAAATTCATTAAATCCGGATAAAAAGATCCATTTGATGGAAGGGTAATCTTTTCTTGCTTTTCTTACTAATTCAATTCCATCTAAGCCTGGCATTGTTATATCAGTAATCACGATGTCTGGTTGCTGTTTTGTTATAAAATCATAAGCTTCCACACCATTCAATGCTTTGCCTATCAACTCTGTATCGTGCTTATTCCAATCCACGATCACCGAGATTCCATCAAGGATCATCCGCTCATCATCTACTAGCAACACTTTGTACATAGTTTTGATTATCCTCCTTTGGCAAAGTAATAGAAACTTTCGTGCCATTTCCGATTTCACTTTCAATGGTAAGTCCAAATTCCTCACCAAATAGCATTTTGACACGTTCATTAATGTTTCGCAGGCCTATTCCCATCCCTTTAGGCTTATAGTTACCTTTTTCAATTTGTTGTAAATATGATTTTTGCATGCCCGGTCCATTATCTTCCACACATATAACGATTGTACCTTCTATATCTTTAATAGATAGATGAATTTTACAAACACCAATCATCTCTTGAAGGCCATAACGAATAGAATTCTCAACTAATGGTTGAATAATAAATTTTGGTACCAGCACAGATAAAAATGACTTAGGGATATCTTTGGAAACCTGTAATCTTTCATCAAAACGATGACATTGAATAGTAATGTAGTGATCGACAATCGTAAGTTCTTCCTTCAACGGAATCATGGAATCTTTCATATTAATCGATGCACGCAAGACATAGCCTAGTGACTCAGCCATTTGCGATATTTTCCTTTCACCTGCCATTTTTGCAGACCAATTAATCGATTCGAGCGTATTATATAGAAAATGTGGGTTGACTTGTGCCTGTAATGTTTTAAATTCGGATTCCTTAATTAATAATTGTTTTTTATAATTTTCACCAATTAAATAATTAATCTGGTTCATCATTTTCTTAAAATTCTCATGCATTTGGCCAGCCTCATCTTTGGTTAGCTCTGTTTCCGTTCCAACATCATAGTAGTCCATATCACCTGTCTGAACTTTTTTCATTTTTTTATTTAAACTTTCAATTGGATTCACAATGGTACCGGTGAATTTAGATCCTAAGAAAATCATCAGTAAGAATAGTGCAAAATATGTAAAAAAGACTGCTGTCCGTGCTTTGGTAATAACAGTAAACAAATTACTGTATGGGGTTAAGATCATATATGTCCACTCTAAGTGATTTGCTTCAGAATAGGTAACAAAATACCGCTCCCCGTTATATTTAATAATTTGATAACCTTGCTCATGCTCAATAAAATCTGATGGTTTGATCTCATCAAGGAGATGTTCATTGGCAAACACCTGCTGTCCATCTTGGTCAAAAATGAGAAAATTTGTTTCTTGCTCTTTCAAATTACTAGTTAAATCTTCCATAATCTCCTTTATATCCACTCTAATCCCGACTGTCCCCAACCTTTCAAACGAGAAATCTAGATATTCTCGTATTTCTCGAACTGCTATGACAGTCTCATCATTGTCAGATGGTGATATCCAATTGACCCCGCCTTGTTCTTCTTTTGCTGCCTCTTTCATCGTCCCCATTCTTTCATCAGATAGCTTCAGCATTAAATTTCCACTGGCATATTCTTTGTCATTCTTATCATATACTTGAACTGATTGTACATATTTATTTAAAGCACCGATATGCAATAATCTTTTGCGGAGTTCATTACCTATCATAAATTGATCATAGCTTGAATCAGTATTGCCTAATTCCAGTAAGTAAGACTGCACATAAGTATCTGTGGAAATTTGATAAGAAAGACGTTCCATCTTTTTTAATTCAGCTTCTACTGAATTAGTGGAAACTTGCAGAGCTTGGGCAGACTGACGATAAATCTCTTTATTGTACAAATTGAAAGCATATTGTAAAATCGATAATCCACCTATACTAAAAGCGAGAAGTACTAAAGAAGTAAGAATAATCATTTTATATTTCAGGCGTAAGTTTAAAAATTTTAACCTTAGTTTTGTTAGCACGTACGTCCACCCACCTTCTGTTAACGCTTACAGTTATTATAAGTTGCAATAAAGCATTACGTCAATTTGAGTTATCTCCGCTAGAAGTATAAACCGAATAGTTCTTTATATTAAACGAAGCAAATAAACATGGCGGGACTATCCAACTGACCGTTTTAGGGGGACGTAAGTCAAAGGAATTACCGACTCTCCAAGAACACTTTGAACTTTTCTTTAAAGTGATATAATAACCATCCTTGTAGGATAACTATTATTATCGCCAAGATAAGTAATGAAGGATCTACAAAGATGTGAAGCAAAAGAATATTAACTGTAATCGGTGTCAAAACTGCTAAAGCTAATGGAACGAACCGATTCATCAATAGTAATAAACCGCAAATCACTTCCAATGACTTTTCCACCACTAGTAAATAGCTAAAATGAAATAACACCATTGCTTCAGGACTTGTTGGAATAACAGGCTCAATACCAAATACAACCAGAAAACCGTTCAAACCAGCGACCAGAAAGATAATACCTAGAACTAATCTAGCACCATGGTAAGCTATCATCTTCTCCTCCTTTCAGGTATCTCCATTGTTATCACCTATTTTATTATATACAATTCCTTTGCTTAGTTGTTAAAAATAAACAATTCAGGGTAATTTAAGAGAGTATTTTTTTAACACAATAAATTGGGCAAAGGGTCTTCATATGGATTTTACTGAAATTACACTTAGAATTATATCTGGATTTCTTGTGTGCATATCCAGGTGGTAAAAACAGCACCATTCCCTATAGCTACAGAAGTTATTTCTGACAGGAAGATCCACAAGTCAAACTTAGCAAATTAAACCTAGACGAAAATTGGCTGGAATGACAGTTGAAACAAGCTGGAGTGAATGATATGTCCGATCTATTTTTGCTTAGATACAGAAAGATGGGACGTTATACCTTGACATAAAAGATGATGTATCCCTGGTGAGATAACTCCAGATATGAATGGTTGTACAGTACTTAGGGAAATTTAAGGATGATTGATAAAAAAGGTGGTGAAAAACATGGCAAAGAAAGGAATTCAAAATTCAAGTATTGAGCAAGTTAGAAAAGATCACGAATCCGAAACGGCCTTTAAAACCGATAATAATAAAAAGCAAAAAAATAAAAAACGTAGATAATACCTTGCTGTGGGTAGGAATAAAAGAGGAATTTCTAACCTCAAAGTCGCTGTTGTGGTGGGATAAGACCGAAACTGAAATCTAATTGCAAGAAAAGCAGGAACGGGTTGTGTAAAAGCAGACGGGTGAGTATATTCACCCGTCTGCTTTGTTATGTACAGATACAGCAACTGAAATCTTTGAAAGTGCATAAAAAAGATCTCCATTCAAGCATAGAGGTCTTAGAAGTTTTAATGGATAAACAATTCATCAACAGTTGTATTCAAGACAGAAGCTAAGTTAAAAGCTAACTGTAAGGTTGGATCATATTTAGTATATAAAAGGATTTGTTACAAATTAGATAAGTTTAAAAGCTCCTTTATACTAAGTATCAAAAAGAAAAAAGAGATATTCTATATTTTGAAGGTGATCTATTCTTATCTCAGAATAACTAAGAAAGGAACTTGTAAAAAATGTTATTCGATGGAGGTTTGTATATGAGAACCTAAAATCGAAAGTTTTCTATTATAATTCATCGCATAAAAAAACCACCAATTATGTATTGGTGGAGACGGTGGGAGTCGAACCCACGTCCAAGGATATCGTCACTCAGGCGTCTACACGCATAGTTGGTATATTACGTATTCACTATCTCTTCTGCCTACCAACAGGCGTCCGAGTAGCTAGTCTGATTAATCTCTTCTGCCGATCCACAGACGGAGGATAGCAGCGTAGCCCACTAATAAGTGAGACCCTTCAATCTACCACATGGGCGATGGTAGGAAGGATCCTTTAACAGTGCTTAGGCAGCTGCTAAAGAGTAATTGTTTTCTTTGCCAGTTATTATTGGCGTTAACGTTTTACGAGACGTAACCTCGACGCGCAACCTGAGCTCGATCTACCCCTGTCGAATCCGTAACGTCCCCATATATACTATATAAGGGCACACGGACAAGAGTAATCTTACTCACTCTTATTTAGTTATAGATGTCCTGCCGATATTTCCATTATAACATAAATTATATGGAATTCAAGATAATGCAATTGGTAAAATTTAGTTCACCCTATCTTTGATAGCCCGATCCATATCACGTTTTGCTTGTTTTTGTTTTAAATCTTCCCGTTTATCATATTTCTTTTTCCCTTTACCTAAGCCAATTAGTACTTTTGCAAAACCATTTTTAATATAGACCTTCAAAGGGATGATCGAATATCCTGCCTGCTGACTTTCGCCAATTAACTTATCAATTTGTTTACGATGCAATAATAATTTACGAGCTCGGGTAGGCTCATGATTATAACGATTACCTTGCTCATATGGAGATATATGCATATTATGGATATATGCTTCCCCTTGTTTTATCGTTGCAAAACTGTCTTTTAGATTGACTCGTCCAGCTCTAATTGACTTTATTTCCGTTCCCTGGAGCACAAGTCCAGCTTCAAAAGTTTCTTCTATAAAATAATCATGATTGGCTTTTTTGTTTTGCGCAATAACTCTTCCATCATTTTTTCCCATATTCCGTTCCTCCTATTGCTACGTAAAGCTTATTTTAACAAAAAAATGAGAAACGTGCGAATGGTTAATCAAAGTTTTTTAAATGAATAAGCTAAAAAGTAAGATGAATGATAACCAAATCTTCCAACAGATAGCAGCTGGAATCAGTTCTATAATAAAACTTTATCAACACATGTTGTATTCAATGTATCATCCAGCTGCATCAGTATTTATTTTTTATTTTTCTTCTTTTTCCGTCCTTTTTTCTTTTTCTTTTCCGTCGTCCCTGCTTTTTGCGATTTTTTGGCAGTCTTCTTTAGCTCGCCATTACCACGCTTTGCATGAATGACTTTTCCTTCCTTGGAAGGTTTGTTTTTTCTGGGTAACATTCCGACAATCTCAAAATCAACAGCACGTTCATCTAAATTGACTTGAGCAACCTTTATGGTGATCGCATCACCGACTTGAAATACATTTCCGGTTCTTTCCCCGATCATGGCATAAGCTTTCTCATCGAAATGATAATAATCATCTGTTAAATAACTTACATGCACAAGACCTTCCACTGTATTTGGAAGCTCTACAAATAGACCAAAATTAGTCACTGAGCTAATGACACCTTCATACTCTTCTCCGATTTTATCTTGCATGAATTCCGCTTTTTTCAAGTCATCTACTTCTCGTTCCGCATCTACGGCAGCTCTTTCCTTGAGTGATGCCTGTTTTGCAATTACTGGCATTTTATCTTTCCAGTGCTGTCTCGTCTGTTCATCTAGTTTATTTTCAATGAGATATGTTCGTATTAAACGGTGAACAATTAAATCCGGGTACCTTCGAATTGGAGAAGTGAAATGGGTGTAAAACTCCGTTGCTAACCCGAAATGACCAATTCCTTGTGGATCATACTTCGCTTGTTTCATTGACCGTAGCATCAGTTTGGAAATTATCATATCTTCATCTGATCCCGCTACTTCTTCTAACACATTTTGTAATGCTTGTGGATGAATTTCATTTGATGTCCCTTTCACCACATATCCGAATCTTGCAATGAATTCAAAAAATGTCTGCAGTTTAGCTGGATCTGGGTCTTCATGAATACGATGTATAAACGGTACATCCATCCAATGAAAGTGCTCTGCTACTGTCTCATTGGCACACAGCATAAACTCTTCGATTAACCGTTCTCCTACAGAACGTTCTCTAATCACGACATCCTGGGCTTTCCCCTTATCATCTACTAGTACTTGTGCTTCTTTAAAATCAAAATCAATCGCACCACGTCCAAATCGTTTTCTCCGTAGAATCTCAGCTAAATCCTCCATCTCTCTAAACATCGGTACAAGTGATTCATAACGGTCTATTGTTTCCTGATCATTGTCAACTAGTATCTGGTTTACTGCTTTATAAGTCATTCGCTCGGTCGTTTTGATGACTGCCTGGAAGATTTCGTGATTTACTACGTCTCCTTTTGGATTGATTTCCATTTCGCAACCTAACACTAGGCGGTCTACCTGAGGGTTTAATGAGCAAATACCATTTGACAAACGATGAGGTATCATCGGAATGACTCGATCAACTAAATAGACACTTGTTCCACGCTCAAACGCTTCTTTATCTATCGGTGAATCTTCTTCTACATAATGGGTAACATCGGCAATATATACCCCTAGTTTGTAATGACCATTTTCTAACTTTTTCACTGTTACGGCATCATCTAAGTCCTTTGCGTCGGCGCCATCAATTGTAACGATCGTTTCATCCCTTAGATCACGACGCGCCTTCAAATCTTCTTCTGCTATTTCCGAGGAAATATTTTCCGCTTGCTCTAGTACTTCCGGAGGAAAATCAATGGCAATACCATTTTTATAAATGATGGATAAGATATCCATACCAGGATCATTTTTATGACCCAGAATTTCCATTACCCTTCCTTCTGCACTCATGCGACCTTCAGGGTATTTTGTTATCTCCACGATTACTTTATGGCCGTCTACCGCTCCTTTTGCTTCTCCTTTCGGTACAAAAATATCATTAGGAATTCGTTTATCATCTGCGATAACAAAACCAAATGCACCATTATCCTCGTAAGTACCAATAATCTCTTTCGTGAAACGCTCAATGATTCTTACAACGACACCTTCTGCTCTTTTTCCGTCATCATCACGCCGATCAACACGGACAAAAACCTTGTCACCATTCATTGCAGAAGCTAAATCTGCATGATTAATATACACATCCTCCAGCCCTTCTTCGTCTGGAATTAAGAATGCGAATCCTTTCGCATGCATTTGGATGGTACCACGGATTAAATTCATTTTTTCTGGTAAACCATATCGATTTTTACGAGTACGGATTAATTCACCTGTATATTCAAGATCGTTCAGAGCTTTCATCAATTCGGTAAATTGTTCGGCATCTTCGAGTCCTAAAACTTCTTCTATTTCCTGAACGGAAAGTGGTTTTGTAGCATTCTCATTAAAAAAATCTAAAATTTGTTGTTGCAGTGATTCCATATCCTCACCTCTTTTTCTTTTTTGGTTATTACTGTGTAATAATAGGAAAGTGCCAGAAACTTGTCTTGCTCGGTCCACTCATTAAGTTTCTAACGACACTTTTTGCTTGTATAAGTTAGTATAGCTATTACCAATTAAGAGATTCTAAAAATGCAGCAACATCTTGATGTAATTGATCTTTTTCCTTACTGAATGTGATGGCATGTCCAGCATTCTCATACCATTTTATTTGTTTATGATCCGTTTCCACATTTTCATAAATATAATTGGCACTATCTGGATTAATCATCTCATCCTTTGTTGCTTGTACAACTAAGGTTGGAGTATAAATCATGTCAATATTTTCTTTAACCCGTGTAATCGACGTTTCAATTTCCTTAAATAGTCCCTTGGAATCTTCTAGTAATTGCTTAACCTCTTGTTCAATAATGTTTGCTTCTTTACCTTCTAATTGTTTATATTCTTTAGCAAATTTGCGGAAGCCAATCGTTAATTGCTCCTCATTATCAAAGAACATTGGTGAACACATCGTTACGACACCTTGTAAAGGAGTATTCCCAGCTAGTCGTAAAGCTAAAACTCCCCCAAGTGAAAGTCCAACTACTACAATTTTTTGGTAGCCTTTGTCTTTTAAATGTTGATATGCTTCCTTGACGTCCTCCCACCAATCGTCAGCTGTAACACCTATTAATTCCTCAGGTGATTTACCATGCCCACGATAAATTGGCGCATAACATGTATACCCTTCACTGTTTAAATATCTACCAAGCATTCTCATATCTGCAGAATGTCCAGTAAATCCATGTAATAATAATACCGCACGATTGTCCCCTTCAAACATAAATGGTTCCGGTTGCTTCATTTTCATCTCTATGTATACTCCTTTCAGGTAGAACAGTCGTCAAATGACTACTGCCCTCGTTTTCTTTATCTATTAATGTATATTTCCCTATTATACCTCTCCGCATTCTTATCTTTAAACAAAAACATCCTCTGCACTTTGCAAAGGATGTTAAATGATGCTATTTTTTTATCCGATTTTGAATTATAATAAATAAGCAATAGCAAATGTCAGGACAAATAGTAACACACCAGTTATAATTGTCCCACGGTGCAATACAGCATCTATACCTTTTGCTTTTTGCTTTCCAAATAATTGCTCTGCACCACCTGAAATTGCTCCAGATAGTCCTGCACTCTTACCGGATTGTAATAATACAAATACGATTAAAACGATGGCATCAATAATTAACAAAGTCATTGCAACGGTTAACATGTTGCAAACCCCCCTTAGACGTACAAATACATAATTACAATGTAGCAAAAAGTGTATTAAATAGCAAGAATTTTTTACTAATTCTAAAAGGAAGGAGAGTGATTAAGAATGCCAAATCAGTCATTCTGGTTTCGTACAGCTGATCAACATGAGCTTTATGTAAAATGCTGGCACAGTACTTCTTCACCAAAAGCAATCGTACAAATCGCCCATGGCATGGTAGAACATATTGAGCGATATAGCGAGTTTGCTACCTATTTGACACAACATGACATAACTGTCTATGGACATGATCATCGAGGTCATGGTAAAACTGGAGAAAATGCAAATGCACTTGGTTATTTTGCTGAAGAAAATGGTTTTGATCGTGTCGTCCAAGATTGTATCGAATTAACAGAAATGATTAAACAAAAATATCCTCAAACACCCATTTTTTTAATTGGGCACAGTATGGGATCCTTCATTAGCAGAAGGTACATGATGGTAGCACCAAATCACTTATCAGGAGTCATTCTGGTTGGGACTGGTTTTCAATCAACTCGATTGCTAAAAACTGCTAGACAAATGACTAAGGCTATTTGTCATTTCAAAGGAAAAAATGCAGAAGCAAAATTAATGAATAATCTTACTTTTTTCGGCTATAACAAACATACAGATAATGAAACACCTTTTGATTGGATATGTTCAGATCCAAAAGAAGTAGAAAAATATCAAGAAGATAAATGGTGTGGCTTTATACCGACGAATCAGTTTTTTTATGATCTGTATACCGGATTACAATTAATCCAAACGAAAGATAAATCAGAGAAAATTCCAAAGAATTTGCCAGTATATTTTGTAAGTGGCAAAGAAGATCCTGTTGGACAATATGGAGAAGGTATTCATAAAGCTGTAGCATTCTACCGTTCCATAGGTATGAAGACTGTTGACTACCATTTATATGATAACGCAAGACACGAAATATTGAACGAAACTAACAAATTGGAGATTTTTCACGATATTGTCACATGGATTGAAAAGCAAATGGCTTGTCATGGCTTTACACTATCTTTATAATAAGCATGTTACTTTTTAATTTCCCTTGAAATATAACCTAAAGAAAGAGTAAAATTAGGTTGTAGTTCTATCTGTAAAATTATTTTTAGGAGGTTTTTCTTTATGGCAGTAGAAAAAACAGTAACAATCACAGATGAAACAGGAGTTCACGCACGTCCAGCAACAGTATTAGTAAATAAAGCTGGCAGCTTTGCATCTGATATGAGCTTAGAATATAACGGTAAATCCATTAACTTAAAATCAATTATGGGTGTTATGTCTCTAGGGATTCCTCAAGGTGCAGAAATTAAGATCGTTGCTGATGGCTCTGATGAGCAAGAAGCACTTGATGCAGTTGTCGACGTAATCAAATCAGAAGGTCTAGGAGAGTAATTCATAGATGAGTCAATTAACAGGTATTGCAGCATCAAATGGAATAGCGATTGCAAAAGCATATAAACTGGCTATTCCAGACCTTTCTTTTGACAAAAAGAAAATAGATGATACAACAAATGAAGTAGAACGTTTAACGAAGGCACTGGACGTTTCGAAATCTGAACTGGAAAAAATTAAGGAACATGCACGTATCTCTTTAGGTGATGAGCATGCGGAAATTTTTTCTGCCCATTTATTAGTCCTTAGTGATCCTGAGCTCATCAATCCAATTAAGGATAAAATTGAGACGGAGCAAGTTAATGCAGAGTTTGCATTAAACGAAACGGCACAAATGTTTATTCAAATGTTTGAAAACATGGACAATGAATATATGAGAGAACGTGCAGCAGACATCAAAGACGTTACCAAAAGAGTAATGGCACATCTACTAGAAGTTTCCTTTCCAAATCCGGCTTTAATTGATGAGGAAGTAATCGTTATTGCAGAGGATTTAACACCGTCAGATACTGCACAATTAAATAAACAATTTGTGCAAGGATTTACCACAAATATCGGCGGTCGTACTTCTCACTCAGCTATTATGGCTCGCTCACTGGAAATACCAGCAGTGGTTGGGACAAAGGAAATTACCACATCAGCTAAAGAAGGCGATATGGTAATTGTAGATGGTATCGATGGTAAAGTCATCATCAACCCGACAGAAGATGAAATCAATAGTTATCGCCAGAAACAGGAAAGTTTTGAACAACAAAAACAGGAATGGGCTAAATTGAAAGATGAGCCTACCATTTCAAAAGATGGCACTCATGTTGAATTAGTAGCTAACATTGGTACACCTGAGGATGTGGAAGGTGTGATGAACAATGGTGGTGAAGGTGTCGGTCTTTACCGGACAGAATTCCTATATATGGGGAAAAACGAACTACCAACCGAAGATGAACAATTTGAGGCTTATAAATCTGTTTTAGAACAAATGGGAGACAAGCCTGTAGTTGTTCGTACATTAGATATTGGTGGAGATAAAGAATTACCATATTTAGAATTACCCGAGGAAATGAATCCATTCCTTGGATATCGTGCGATTCGTCTCTGTCTAGAACGTGATGATATTTTCCGTACACAATTACGTGCACTACTTCGTGCAAGTACATTCGGAAATCTTAAAATTATGTTTCCTATGATTGCAACGTTAGACGAATTCCGTCAAGCAAAGGCTATCTTACTTGAAGAAAAAGACAACTTGAGCAAAGAAGGGGTAGAAGTATCGGATAATATCGAAGTCGGTATTATGGTTGAAATTCCTTCAACAGCAGTAATTGCTCGTCAATTTGCAAAAGAAGTTGACTTCTTCAGTATTGGAACAAATGACTTAATCCAATATACATTAGCAGCTGACCGTATGAATGAACGTGTGAGCTATTTATACCAACCATATCACCCAGCAATACTTAATCTAGTAAACAATGTGATTGAAGCAGCACATGCAGAAGGTAAATGGGCTGGTATGTGTGGAGAAATGGCTGGTGACTCGATCGCGATTCCAATTCTTCTTGGTTTAGGACTAGATGAGTTCAGTATGAGCGCTACATCTATCTTACCTGCTCGTACGCAAATTAAAGACCTTTCAAAAGAAGAATTAGCTTCTTATAAGGATCAACTGTTAAGTATGGACACAGCAGATGAAGTGGAAGCATTCATCCGCAAAAAAACGAATCAATAATGTTGAAGCGACTCAGAAGTTATTCTGGGTCGTTTATTCTTTATACTGGTTCCTTAATGAAAGCCTTAACAAATATTCTAAAGTGAACAGGAAAATATTGCAAGTCATAACTAAAGTTTTTTGTAGCCCTTTTCTGCTAATAAGTTCTTTCGCACATTTTTTTACAAGTGTACATAGATATTTCCTTTGATCAACTCATTAACCATAGTACGTATGAAGCTCCTTAGATATTATTTAGGGAGTGTAGTTAATTTCCTATTATAAACAAATCTTTTTGCTTCACTCTTAGTTTTGTTGATTATCTCCTTTTATTAAACAAATCCTCTTACTTCTCTCTTAGTTTTGTTGATTATCTCCTTTTATTAAACAAATCCTCTTACTTCTCTCTTAGTTTTGTCGATTATCTCCTTTTATTAAACAAATCCTCTTACTTCTCTCTTAGTTTTGTTGTTAAAACAAAAACAGCACCCGCCATTGGGTGCTGTTTTAAGCTAGTAACCTTATTTGTTTAGGTTATAGAATGCTGTTTTTCCAGCGTATTTTGCTGTACCAACAAGTTCATCTTCAATACGTAGTAATTGGTTGTATTTCGCCACACGGTCTGTACGAGATGGTGCACCTGTTTTAATTTGACCAGCGTTAGTTGCAACAGCGATATCTGCAATTGTTGCATCTTCTGTTTCACCAGAACGGTGAGAGATAACTGCTGTGTAACCAGCGCGTTTTGCCATCTCGATCGCTTCGAAAGTTTCTGTAAGAGTACCGATTTGGTTCACTTTTACAAGGATTGAGTTACCTACTCCTTGCTCGATACCTTGAGCAAGACGTTTCGTATTTGTAACGAATAAATCGTCACCTACTAATTGTACACGATCACCGATGCGGTCAGTTAATAGCTTGTGACCTTCCCAGTCGTTTTCATCTAAACCATCCTCGATAGATACGATTGGGTATTTGTTGATCATTTCCTCATACCATGCAACCATTTCTTCAGAAGTACGGACAACGCCTTCTCCTTTAAGGTTGTACTTACCATCTTCATAGAATTCAGAAGATGCTACATCCATTGCAAGTTTCACTTCTTCTCCTGGTTTGTAACCAGCAGCTTCGATTGCTTCAATGATTGTAGAAAGTGCTTCTTCATTAGATTTTAAGTTAGGTGCGAAACCACCTTCGTCACCGACTCCAGTGTTGTAGCCTTTTCCACTTAATACTTTTTTCAAGCTGTGGAATACTTCAGCACCCATACGAAGTGCTTCACGGAATGTTGGAGCACCTACAGGCATAATCATAAATTCTTGGATATCTACGTTGTTATCCGCATGCTCTCCACCATTAAGGATGTTCATCATTGGTGTAGGAAGCGTAGTTGCGTTGAATCCACCTAAATAAGTGTATAATGGTACACCTAAGTAATCAGCTGCTGCATGTGCTGCTGCCATCGATACACCAAGGATTGCATTCGCACCTAATTTTCCTTTGTTCTCTGTACCATCAAGCTCTAATAAAAGTTGATCGATAACAACTTGACGAGTAACGTCAATACCTAATAATTCTGGTGCAATTACTTCATTTACGTTCTCTACTGCTTTTAATACACCTTTTCCTAGGTAACGGTCTTTATCACCGTCACGTAATTCCACTGCTTCGTGTTCACCAGTAGATGCACCACTTGGAACTAGTGCAGAACCGAAAGCTCCTGATTCAGTAAAAATTTCCACTTCAACTGTTGGGTTACCACGAGAATCTAATACCTCGCGTGCATAAACATCTGTAATGTAAGGCATAATGTAAAACTCTCCTTTTTTAATATTATTTTTGAATAAGGCTTTCGCCTGTCATCTCTTTTGGTTTTTCCACATTTAATAAATCTAATAATGTTGGTGCTAGATCAGCTAAAATACCACCATCACGTAGCTCAACACCATCTTTTGTCACAATGACTGGGACAGGATTGGTTGTATGAGCTGTCATTGGATCGCCATCAAGCGTAACTACTTCATCGGAGTTACCATGGTCAGCTGTAATAATAGCTTGACCACCTTTTTCGATGATTTTGTCGACAACTTTTCCTAGACATTCATCAACGGTTTCGATCGCTTTAATTGTTGGTTCCAACATCCCTGAGTGTCCAACCATATCAGGGTTAGCGAAGTTTAAGATGATCGCATTATGCTCATCTTTATCCAGTTCTTCTAATAATGCATCTGTTACCTCATATGCACTCATTTCTGGCTTTAAGTCATATGTTGCTACTTTCGGTGAATCAATTAGTATACGCTTTTCACCAGGGAATTCTTGCTCACGTCCCCCACTCATGAAAAAGGTAACATGTGGGTATTTCTCCGTTTCGGCAATACGCAGTTGATTTAAATCATTTTGCGCTAATACTTCCCCTACTGTATTGTCTAGATTGACCGGTTCATAAGCTACAAGCCCATCCACTGTTTCACTGAAATTTGTTAAGCAAACGAAATGGATATTTTTTGGCGCCTTATCCCCACGGTCAAAATCACGGAAATCTTCATTCGCAAACGTTCGTGAAATTTGAATCGCACGGTCTGGTCGGAAGTTATAGAAAATAACCGCATCTTCATCTTGAATCGTAGCTTTTGGCTGGCCATTTTCATCTGTAATAACAGATGGGATCACGAATTCATCATAGATTTCGTTTTTATAAGAGTCTTCTACCACTTCAAATGGATCGCTATACTGTGGTCCTTCACCATAAACCATGGCATCATATGATTTTTTCACACGATCCCAACGTTTGTCACGATCCATGGAATAATAGCGTCCGGAGATTGTTGCGAACTCTCCAACTCCATATTCTTTCATTTTCTCTAAGGCTTGTTCTATATAGATTTTCGCTGATTTTTGATCGACATCACGTCCATCCAAAAAGGCATGTACGTATACTTTATCAAGTCCTTTATCAGCAGCAAGCTTTAATACAGCATACATATGCTCGATATGACTATGTACACCACCATCAGATAGTAGTCCGAAAATGTGAAGTGCTTTGTCATTCTTTTTCGCATGTTCCACTGCATTTACTAAAACTTGATTTTCGAAAAAGTCGCCATCCTTAATAGATAAATTAACACGGGTTAAACTTTGATAGACAATACGACCTGCACCAATGTTTAAATGGCCTACCTCTGAGTTACCCATTTGACCTTCAGGAAGGCCTACTGCTTCGCCACTAGCTGTTAACTGACTAGTTGGATATTGGTTCCAATAGCGGTCAAAGTTTGGTGTATTTGCTTGTTTAACTGCATTTCCTTTCACTTCATCTCGTAATGCATAACCATCAAGAATGATCAATGCTGCTAGTTTGTTTTGGCTCATTTTGTACCAGCCTCCACTAGCTGTAAGAAGGAATCAGCTTCAAGACTTGCACCACCTACTAATGCTCCATCGATATCAGACTGTGCTAATAATTCATCAACATTAGCTGGCTTGACACTTCCGCCGTATTGAATACGAACAGCATCTGCTGCTGCTTGAGATACATAATCTGCAACTACTTTACGGATATGTGTACATACTTCGTTCGCTTGCTCAGAAGTAGCTGTTTTTCCTGTTCCGATTGCCCAGATAGGCTCATAAGCAATAATTGTAGCATTAACTTGTTCCTCAGAAAGCCCTGCAAGTGCTGCTTTTACTTGCTCTTCCACTACATTCATTGTTTGATTTGCTTCACGCTCTTCAAGTGTTTCACCTACACAGACAATTGGTACTAAGTTATGTGTAAAAGCCGCATGCACTTTTTTGTTTACTGTTTGATCTGTTTCAGCAAACATTTCGCGACGCTCGGAATGTCCAAGCACTACGTATGTTACCCCAATATCAGCAAGCATACTAGGACTTACTTCACCTGTAAATGCACCATTTTCCTCAAAGTGCATGTTTTGTGCTGCAACTTCTAAATCCGTTCCTTTTGTTTTTTCTACTAAGGTTACTAAGTAAGGAAAAGGTGCACAAACGATTGATTCTACTTGATCCTTACTTGCCACTTTGTCTTTTGTATCTTCGACAAACTGAACAGCTTCACCTAGCAATTTATTCATTTTCCAGTTACCAGCAATTACTTTTTTACGCATGTTCTTCACCTCTTCTATCATTACTTGTCGGTTAGTACACTAACACCTGGCAGTTCTTTACCTTCCATAAATTCCAAGGAAGCACCGCCACCTGTTGAAATGTGGTCCATCTGTTCTGCATAGTTAAATTTTTCAACTGCAGCAGCAGAATCTCCCCCACCAATAACAGTATAACCCTCTGTCTTGCTTAGTGCATCTGCGACAGCTTTTGTACCATTGGAAAATGCGTCTAATTCAAATACACCCATAGGTCCGTTCCAAATAACTAATTTAGAGTCTTTAACAATTTGCGCATATTTCTCGCGAGTTTTTGGGCCGATGTCTAATGCCTCTAAATCAGCTGGAATGGAGTCAATAGCTACAATTTCTGTTTTTGCATCATTAGAGAATTCATCCGAAATGACAACATCAACAGGCATAACAAAATTGACACCTTTGTCTTTTGCTTTTTGCATATATTCTTTTGCTAACTCGATTTTATCTTCTTCAAGTAATGACTTACCAATTTCATGTCCTAATGCTTTGACAAACGTATAGGCAAGACCGCCACCAATAATCAAATTATCAACTTTATCTAATAAATTATCGATGACACCGATTTTATCTTTTACTTTTGCACCACCGATAATCGCTGTGAATGGGCGATCTGGATCAGACAAGGCTTTACCTAGGACGTCTAATTCTTTTTCTAAAAGGAAGCCTGCTGCGGATGGAATATGTTCTGCAATTCCTGCTGTTGATGCATGTGCACGGTGAGCAGCACCAAAAGCATCATTTACATAATAATCTGCTAGGCTAGCAAATTCTTTTGCCAATGCTGGATCATTTTTTGTTTCTCCTGGCTCAAAACGAACATTTTCAATTAATAATAGATCGCCGTCTTCCAGTTGGTTAACTGCTTGGTTTACTTCTTCACCATAAACCTGATCTGTTTTCAAAACGGATTTGTTGCTAAGGTCACTTAATCGTTTAGCAACTGCATCCATACGAAGGTCTTCTACTACTTCTCCACCTGGACGACCTAGATGGCTAGCAAGGATAACTTTGGCTCCTTGTTCAGATAAATATTGGATAGTTGGTAATGCTGCTTTGATACGTGTGTCGTCAGTTACTTCACCGTCTTTCATTGGTACGTTGAAGTCAACACGGCAGAATACCTTTTTACCTTTTACGTCAATGTCTTTAATTGTTTGTTTGTTCATTAGAATGAACCTCCTTAAGGACTTTGGTTTCAGCTCTATTTTCTTTGTGATAGAAAGAGATGGATGACTTTCTTTCCACAAATAGATCACTATTCATCTACCAAGGTTACTTTCATCACGATGATAAATAGCTATTTTTCCATCTTCTAGGTAAAAACGGGAGGAGGATCAATCCCCCTCCCGTTTCTTTGTTACGCGCTTATAGTCCTTGTTTTTTCAAATATGCAGCTAAGTCAACTACACGGCTAGAGTATCCCATTTCGTTGTCATACCAAGATACTACTTTTACCATGTTACCTTCCATTACCATTGTAGAAAGTCCATCAATAGTAGAAGAGTTAGTATTTCCAATGTAGTCAACAGAAACTAATGGCTCATCAGAGTATCCTAAGATACCTTTCAAGTGGCCTTCTGCTGCTTCTTTTAATGCACCATTTACATCTTCCACAGTTACTTCTTGATCTAGTTCTGCAACTAAGTCAACTAATGAACCGTCTGGAGTAGGTACACGCATTGCCATACCATTCAATTTACCTTCTAATTCAGGTAATACTAGAGAAACTGCTTTTGCAGCACCTGTAGTTGTTGGAATGATATTTTCAGAAGCCGCACGAGCACGACGATAGTCCTTGTGTGGTAAATCAAGAATTTGTTGATCATTTGTATATGAGTGAATAGTAGTCATCATACCACGTTTTAAACCAAATTTATCATTTAAGACTTTTGCATATGGAGCTAAACAGTTTGTTGTACAAGAAGCATTAGAAATTACATGGTGATTAGCCGGATCATATTTATCTTCGTTAACACCCATAACTACAGTAATATCTTCGTCTTTTGCAGGTGCAGAGATGATAACTTTCTTCGCCCCAGCATCTAAGTGTTTAGCTGCTGCATCACGCTGAGTAAAGATACCAGTAGATTCAACAGCGATTTCTACTCCAAGATCACCCCATGGTAAGTTAGCTGGGTCACGCTCAGAAAGAACTTTAATTTCTTTTCCACCTACTACTAGAGAATCTCCATTAACAGAAACTTCTTCTTCTAGTTTTCCGTGAACAGAGTCATATTTAAGTAGATGCGCAAGCATATTTGCATCAGTTAAGTCGTTAACTGCTACCACTTCTACCTCATCGTTATTTAAAGCTTGACGAAAAACGTTACGACCGATACGGCCAAAACCATTAATACCTACTTTTACTGCCATGCTTAATTCCTCCTTAAAGTATCCTTTATGATTTATATTTTAAAGGGATTAACCCTTTAACAACTCGTTTGCTGCCGCCTCATCTGTAATTAAGACATTGCTTTTCCCTTGCTTAAAGTAAGACTGTATCGCTTTTGCCTTGGAAGAACCACCAGCTACAGCAATAACATATTGTGCACGTTCAAGCTCTTCTAATTGCATACCAACAGTACGTACTTTATAAACAACCTCACCTTGCTCATCAAGGTAATAACCAAATGCTTCACTAACAGCATTACCTCTTCTCAACTTATTTAAAACTTGCTCAGAAGCTTTACGGCGCTTTGCCATCGTAAATGCATCACCTATACTGTGAAGAACAATCTTCGTATCACGAATCATTTCTAAAATGTCCTTGATAGCTGGTTCTTCGATGATCGAGTGATAAGTCTCCTCGCTTAACGGGTCAGGGACATATAACATACGATAATTACCATTAGCCTTTTTCGCCATTTGTGCACAAATCGTATTAGCTTGATTTTCTACTTGTTCTCCTAAACCGCCTCTTGCTGGAACAAACGTACAATTTGCAGCATGTTCAATAGGCTTCATTTGGTTGGCAACTTCTGCCATTGATGTACCGCCTGTCACTGCTATTGTTTGATCGGAAGTTAAAATGGAATGTAAAAATTGTACACATGCTTTTCCTAGTTCCTGTTTAACGGATGGTTGCGAATCACTATTCCCCGAAACGATAATAACATGCTCCAATTGTAATTTATCCTTAATTTGAGATTCTAAAACACGAAATTCGGAAATCTCATTCATAAAAGAAGATAATTTCTCCACAATCGTGTCTCCCTCATCAGTAAGGGTCATTCCTTTCGATGTCACCATAATAAAACCATGCTTGCTTAAAAAGTCAATTTCACTTCGAACCTCTCGTTCTTTTAGTTGAAGATTTTCAGCTAAGCTGCGACGTCCGATTGGTTGCATCATCTGTATGTAGTGAAGTATTTTGTATCTTTTCTGCATGATATCGAGTAAATCCGGGTACAATTTTTGTTGAATATCTAATAAATCCTTCAATCGGAAACGCTCCTTTATTTTACACCGGGGAATATTTGTCCCTCCTAGTCGCATTCCGTCCCACTCAGAACAAAAAAATAACTTCCATAATTAATTGTATCAAATGGTCAAACATCTCTCAACTATTTTCTGAATTAATTTTCATTTTCAGATAGCTTTCGACTCTTTCCATGTCGATTATCTCAGCGTCGACGATGATGTCCTCATGCTTGATGACCGGGATCAGGAGATGATAGGCTTCCAGCAATACATCATCATTATAAATATTAATTTCTTCGAATTCAAATAAATAATCCTGTTGTAACATTTCTAGGATTGTTTTAGCTTCGTCACAGAGACTACAATTTTCTTTACCATATAGTTTTAATTTCACTATATACACCACCTTAACCAAACTAGAAAACCTCTTCTGTAAAATGAGATGTAGATACCTACTACGAACAAATAAAAATTATCTTTCATTGAATGCATGCATACGCTACGGCAAAATACTTCGCTTAGCATAGCGTTCTAATTGCATGCCTTTCCATTCGATTGCTGCCATCCGCTCCGACAGAATACTCCACTTTCCGTGGGCTCGGCTTCAGCTAACTTGGTAAAGAAAAGCCCTTTACCAAGTGGATCTTCAGCTCTCATTTTCCCACAGGAGTCTCCGTATTCTGCCTACGCTATTTCCATCATTTTATTTTTAATGTGGAGATATTAAGATATATCTTACCGTGTATTTCTCTTTCAATCAGAAAACTTCACAAAGCGGAGGCAAGATACGCAGACTCCTACTGGAACAGCGCGTGCCGAAAATCCCGCAAGAAAACGTCCTTTGTTTTCTGAGGAAGTTGAGGCCGTGCCCGTGGAAAGCGAAGTATATTGCCGGAGCATATCAATAAACGTTTTCTAATTCAGAATAGAGGAAGCAAATACTTCGCAATTGCCCAAGGTTGTTTACGTATTGTCTCTTTTCACGAAGTTACTGATCAGATTTTATTGCTTCCATACTGGTGTCAATCATTTCTTTAACGATGGCAGCAGATTGATGTAATTGTTGATTTTCTTTTTCTGTTAATTTCAGTTCGATTACTTCACGTATACCATTTTCATTTAGTAAAGCTGGCACACCAATGTATATATCATTTAATCCGTACTGTCCTTCTAATCGAGCAGAAACAGTTAAAATCGCGTTTTCATTGTTTAAGATTGCTTTTGTTAAACGGACTAACCCTAATCCGATACCATAATAGGTTGCTCCTTTTCGCTCGATAATATGATATGCCGCATCTCTTACATTCTCAAAAATCTCTATCATGCTTGGATTTTCATGAAGGCTATCAATACCAGCATATTGCTCTAGTGGTACACCACCAATTTGCACGTGGCTCCAAACAGGTAGCTCTGAATCACCGTGCTCTCCAATGATATATGCCTGTACATTACGTGGATCTACTTGAAAGTGTTCGCCTAATAAATAACGGAATCTTGCTGTATCCAGAATCGTTCCTGATCCAATTACACGTTCTTTCGGCAAACCAGAAATTTCCTTTGTAAGGTGAGATAGAATATCTACCGGGTTTGTTGCTACTAAAAATATCCCTTGAAAGTCTACATCCATTACTTTACGAATGATCCCTTTGAAAATTTTGGCATTCTTCGTGACAAGGTCTAGTCTTGTTTCCCCTGGTTTTTGATTGGCACCAGCAGTTATTACAACTAAATCGGCGTTATGACATTCTTCATAATCTCCAGCTTTTATGCGCATAGGATTACCAAATGCCATACCATGATTCAAATCTCTAGCTTCTCCATCCGCTTTTGCTTGATCTAAATCAATAAGAACTATTTCATTAACAACACCTTGATTTAACAATGCATATGCATAACTTGTTCCTACCAGTCCAGTTCCTATAACTACTACTTTTCTTAATTTCGTTTTATGAATTGGCATCCACAACCATTCCTTCCAAAAAAAATGGGATATAGTTATACTATATCCCATTTCATCCTCTTATCAAACATTATCTCTTTGACAATTAATTGAATAACTGATCTATTACTTCTTCCACCCCTAAAACACCTGAAGCAACTAACCCATGAATATAATGTTTTCTTATCGAAATAGCATCCGCACCTTGTTGTAAGTAATTGTTTAAGTTATTTTTCGTTTCTACTTCTGTCTCCACAACAATAGTTAAGCTTTCACCCACAATAATTTTAATTTGTTCTAATAATTCAAGATTAGATTGATTAATATTAGATAAAATAATTCCATCAAATTGATGTTTTAGTGCCAAACGAATATCATCTAATGACAAATCTCCGTGTATAAAAACAGGTAATGTTGTGAATCTTTTTATATACTGAAGATCTGCCCATTTGATTTCACGTTTTTGATATTCTTGTGCAATTTGTTCAGACAAAGAGCTTTTACTATCATAATATTTCTTAGCAAAAATGGGATCTACTACAAAGTTGGCTGATCCTCTCACTAATTGATCCGGCTGCTGATAGACTTCGTCGTTAGAAACCGACAAAATGATTGCCTGATATCCTGCTAATTCAGCACGTTGAACAAAATGCTTTGTAAGCTCTACATCCTTAAAAATATGTGCTTGAAACCACAGCTCACTATCTGGCACAGCATCACTTATTTCTTCAATACTATAAGACGAATGACTGCTCACAATAAAAGGTACACCTTGTTTACTAGCAGCCTGTACGGTAGCTAATTCACCATCTTCATGGAAATAGGTCTGAGCACCGACTGCACCTAACAACAGAGGAGAAATCTTCCATTTAGATGATGAATTATTATAACGTATAAAGGATGTAGCATTCCCTTTATGGGATGTTAATTGATCTAAAAATAAAGTTGCTGCTTGTGATAACTGTTTTTCAGCGACTTCCTCTAAGCTTTTTACAACAGTTCTATTCACCTTTGCTTTTGCCATGTTATATGCCTCCTAATAATGAAGGGAAACAAAATAGTCCCTCTTGATAAACAAGAGAGACGCAAACGCTTATCTCCCTCTTATTTTTCAAACAGATGTTTGCAGGATTTAGCACCTTTTAAGCTCGGATTACTTAAGGTTGCCGGGTTTCATCGGGCCAGTCCCTCCACCACTCTTCATAAGAGTATTTATATGTTTTCATTTGTCGCTTTATTAGCTCTTTTCACTTCCAATGCTTTTAATTCTCTTCTTAAAATCTTTCCGCTGATTTTCGTCTTCGGTAATTCTTCCATCACCTCTATTTCTCGAGGTGCTGCATGTGCGGAAAGATTTTTCCGAACGAATAAGCGAATATCTTCCATTAATTGAACTGAATGCTGATAACCAGCTCTTAATGTAATAAATGCTTTGACTAATTCTCCGCGCAATTCATCTGGTTTTCCAATGACACCAGCTTCTTCAACTGCTGGATGTTCAATTAATTTGCTTTCTACCTCAAATGGACCTATTCGCTCACCTGCAGAGTTGATCATATCATCATTACGCCCCTGGAAGAAAACATATCCTTCTTCGTCTTGTAAAGCAAGGTCCCCAGAAATATACCAGCCTTCGTATTGGAAATAAGATTGGAATTTGTCTTTGTTTCCCCAAATTTCTTTCATCAGTCCTGGCCATGGTATGCGAACAGCTAATTGACCTATTTCGCCTCGAGGAAGCTCATTACCTTCTTCATCTAGAATTCCTACTTGTACGCCTGGAAAAGGTCTTCCCATTGAACCTGGTTTAATATTTTCAGCTGGAAGATTCACAATTAAGTGGCCCCCTGTTTCTGTCATCCACCACGTATCATGAATACGTACCTTTAAGCTTTTCCACGCCCAATGAATTACTTCAGGATTTAATGGCTCTCCAACACTCAACACATGCCGAATAGAGGATAAATCATATTGTTGATAAAGATCACCTTTTGACAGAAGCATGCGAAAGGCAGTTGGTGCGCTATACCAGATCGTTACACCTAATTCCTCAATCAAGGAATACCAATTTTCCGCACTAAAGCGACCACCTTGGATGACAACAGTTGCTCTATTCAATAATGGAGCAAACAGACCGTACACACTTCCTGTTACCCAGCCAGGATGGGAAGTACACCAATAAACATCATCATCTTTAATATCCAGTACCCATTTACCTGTTATAATGTGATGCTGTATGGCACGGTGGGCATGTAACACACCTTTCGGTTTACCAGTAGAACCACTCGTATAGTGGATGATTAAACCATCTTCCCAGTCAACCCATTCTACATAATCATCACCGTCAACAGGTTTTACCAACTCATTAGCAATATTCTCCACAAAAAGGATGGTTTCTAGTGATGGGATATCTTCTTGTGGAACACGTTTTACCAAATTCTTATCCGTAATTAGTAATGTACCATCACAATCATTAATACGATCCCTTACCGCTTCTTCCATAAATGCTTCAAATAATGGACCAGCGATAGCACCAACCTTAATGGCAGCCAGAATAGCAATATAACATTCAGGCGTTTTAGGTAGAAAGACAAATACACGATCTCCCTTTGTAACACCGTGCTCTTTTAAAATACGGGCATAATGATCTGTTTGATCCTTTACTTCCTTAAATGTATAAGAGCGTTTTTCATTGTTATCGATATAATGTAAAGCAATTTTGTCTCCATACCCGTCGTCAACATGGCGGTCTATTGCCTCATATGCTGCATTGATTTTCCCTGTTTTTGCAGCAGATAATAATGCTTTTGCATCTGACCAGTCAAAAGTCCGATAAATCTCATTATAATTATTAAGATTATACTGACCATCTAACGTTTCTAACTGCTTTGTAGTCAATTGTGGCATTTACTTCTCCCCCTTAATGACCGGTTACTTTTTGTTTAAATCTAAAGATGCTAATATTTCTGATTTTAAATGTGCCAATTCTTCATTTCCACGATCTCTTGGTCTCTTTTGATTAATCTGAATCTCTTTCTCTACTTCTCCAGGCTGCCCTCTCAGTATGAAGACACGGTCACATAAATAAGTTGCTTCATCAATATCATGTGTTACTAAGATAATGGTAGCTTGATATTTTTGCCACACATCCAATAAAAGATCTTGTAATTGCATTTTTGTAAATGCATCAAGTGCACTGAATGGTTCATCCAGAAGGAGAATTTCAGGTGATGTCACCAATGCTCGGGCAATTGCGACCCGCTGTGCCATACCACCTGATAATTCACGAGGATACAGCTTTTCTTTTCCTCTTAATCCTACACTCTCTAAATACTCGATAGCTTTATTTTCCTTATCTCTACGGCTACCAGCCAATCCGAACGTCACATTATCCAACACATTTAACCAAGGAAGCAATCTCGGCTCTTGAAAAATAAACCCTGTTGTATCGTGAATGTCTTTTGTTACGGTCCCGTTAATTTCAATCTCACCATCGTAATCAGGGTCAAGACCGGATATTGCTCTGAGTAAGGTACTTTTTCCACATCCACTAGTGCCTAACAAACCAATAATTTCTCCTGGCCTCACTTCAAAATTGACATTTTGTACGGCGGTTACACCATTAAACGTACGGCTTACATCTCTTAATGCCAGACTCATTTGTTTCATCCTTTCTTATTTTTGCACACGGTCCTGCCAATGCAACGAACGAATTTCTACCAGTTTTAGCAGCCAGTCCGTTAATTTACCGATAATCGCAAATAGTATGATACTCGCTAGAATTGTATCAGGCTGTGACATATTTTGACCTAGTACTAGTAAAAATCCTAGGCCTTGACTCGCGCCCATCAATTCCGCCGCTACTACAAACATCCAGCCAAGTCCTAAGCCACTTCTCATTCCTACTAAGAAAGATGGTAAAGAGGCAGGCAGAATAATTCGCTTTACAAGTTGAAATGTATTTAATCCGTACATCTTACCAACCTCAATCAATTTACGATCGACGCCTAAAATACCACTAACAATATTTAAATAAACAGGGAAAAATACACCAACCGCAATCATCGTTATTTTAGACGTTTCCCCAATGCTTAGCCATAGAATAAACAAGGGGACCCATGCTAAAGATGGAATGGAGCGAAAAGCTTGAATCATTGGATCTAGTAATTGCTCTGCTTTTTTATAGAATCCAACAAGTGAACCTAGTAATATCGCTGCCACTGTTCCTACAATAAATCCGGCAAACACCCGATAAGTGGTAATACCGATATGTCCCCACAGAGAACCATCTTGTGCCATACTCCCTATTTTTCCTAAGACTGTTGTCGGCGCTGGCAATTGATTAGAAGGGACAACGCCAGCACGACTTAAGGTTTCCCACAAAATAACTAGAATGACAGGAATAATACTACCCATTAATATAGTTCTAAACAATGAGCCATTATTTTTATTGATTGTTACTCTTTTTCCTCCCGTTTCTGATGACGCTGGGTTCACGTATCCAGCTGTTACGTCATTTTGTTGCTTAGCCATTTATTCTGCCCCTCCTAAAATTTCTACACCATTTATTGTATTACCGCTTCTGCAAACTCCGGATTTATTAGCTCATCTGTTAATGTCTCCACATCATTATCATCATCTAAGTCACCGGAATCTTTCAACACATTACCAGCTGCGATGATAGATTCAATATGCTCTATTCCTGGTATTGGGTTCGAAAAGTCCGTTCTTTCCACTAACTGAATTTCCGCCACATCCATACTAATATCTGCTTCTTTGGCTAATAACTCTGCCGCTTCTTCAGGGTTTTCTAGTACCCATTCACGTGCTCTTTCATATAATTCAATTACTTGTTCAACATATTGAGGATAGCTTTCCGCAAAGTCTTCGCGGACATTTAAGAAACCATACGTATTAAGATTAATATCTCTGTAAAATAGTTCAGCTCCTGATTCTAATTCATGTTTAGCCATATGTGGATCGAGCCCTGCCCATGCATCTACGTCACCATTAACCAACGCATTTCCACCATCAGCATGCTGTAGTGGAACTACTTCAATATCATTCGTAGATAAACCGACTGAGTTTAAAGCTCTTACCAAGAAAATATATGGATCTGTACCAAGAGTTGCTGCCACTTTTTTACCTTCCAAGTCTTCAATTGATTCAATCTCAGAGCCTTCATTAGTTGCCAATGCTGTCCACTCCGGCTGAGAATAAATATATACATTTTCCAGCGGCACACCATTTGCCTTCGCGATCAGAGCTGCTGCACCTGCTGTAGAACCGAAGTCTACACTATCACTATTTAAAAACTCGATTGCTTTATTACTTCCTTGACTTAATGTCCAAGTGACATCGATATCTTCTTCCTCAAACACTTCTTCTGCCCACCCGAATTCCTTTAATACTAAACTTGTTGGCGAATAATAGGCATAGTCTAAACGAATCTCAGAAGGTTTTCCTTCATCAGCATTGCTATCAGATGAACAGCCAACGGCTAAAATAATAATGATTCCACATATCGCAATTGCCATAAAGCTTCTTAAATCAATTAATGGTATCTTTTTCATTATTAGTATTCTCCTTTTCGTACTAGATTTCACATGCATAGGTGGAAATAGTTCCTCTTAAGCGTTGTGCCTCTTTATATGTGCATCGGTTATGGACCACCTGCAAACCACCTTGAAGGGCTATTTCTTCCGCTTTTGGTGACACAACACCTTCTTGAAGCCAGAATACTTTTGGATTTACTTCTATTGCCTCTTTGGCAATCTCTACTGCAGCGTCTGGACTACGGAATACTTGGACAATATCGATATCGACCGGAACACTTTTTAAGTCTGGATATGCTTTTTCTCCTAAAATTTCCGTTTCTCGCGGATTAACCGGTATGATTTTATAGCCAAGTCGCTGCATTTTTCTTGCTAGGCGGTAACTAGGTCTCGCTTCTTTTCCACTTAGCCCAACAATGGCTAGAGTCTTTTGTCGTGTTACTTCTTCTCCGTTTTCCACGTATCGTTCATATGGTGAATTTAATGCCCATTTGATAATTCCTTCGTCATTTACAACAATTTGCTTCTCATTTTCTTCACCTATTCCAGTTGCCTTCACTAGCGCTTGGTCAAGGTCATTTTTAATATCCCTAACTGATTCGATGCCTACAGACAAGCGAACTAATTCTTCTGAAACACCAGTTTGTTCAAGTTCTTCTTTTGTCAGTTGCTGGTGTGTTGTAGATGCTGGGTGGATAATGAGTGATTTAGCATCTCCTACGTTCGCGACATGTGACCATAATGCAACATTGTTGATTAAGTCACGACCTGCATCACGTCCACCTTTAATGCCAAATACAATAATTGAACCATAGCCATTATTTAAGATACGCTTTGCTAACTCATGGGATGGATGACTTTCAAGACCAGGATATCTTACCCACTCTACCGCTTCATGTTCATTTAAGTGTTTTGCGAGTTCCAGTGCGTTTTGATTATGTCTTTCAACGCGAATATGCAAAGTCTCTAATCCCTGTAACAATTGAAATGCATTAAAAGGACTTAGTGCTGCCCCAAAGTCTCTCAATAATTGCACACGCACTTTGGTAATAAAGGCTAATGTTCCAAAATCTACTGCATAGCGAATACCGTTGTAACTTGGATCAGGCTCTGTGAACGCTGGATATTTTTCAGAATTCCAGTTAAAACGTCCACCATCAATAATGACACCACCAATGGATGTTCCATGGCCACCAATCCATTTCGTTGCAGAATGGACTACAATGTCTGCACCAAGTGTGATTGGTTTACATCCAAATGGAGTGGCAAAAGTATTATCAATTATTAACGGAATACCAGCATCATGTGCAATCTCTGATACCCTTTCCACATCTAATACCTGTAAACCAGGATTACCAATAATTTCACCGTAAACGGCTTTTGTTTTATCTGTAATCGCTGCTTTAAAGTTTTCAGGGTCTGTTGGATCAACGAATGTAACAGTAATTCCATAACGTGGAAGTGTTACATTGAACAAATTGTATGTTCCACCATATAAGTTGACGCCTGCAACAATTTCATCACCGGCACTTGCCAGATTTAAAATTGATAGCGTTATAGCAGACATACCTGAGGCTGTAGCAACAGCCGCAACCCCATCCTCTAAAAGAGCCATCCTTTTTTCAAAGACATCAACCGTTGGATTCCCAATTCTTGAATAAATATTGCCCGGCTCATCTAGAGCGAATAATCTTTCTGCATGCTCCGTATCGTGGAACACGTATGAGGTAGATTGATAGATAGGTACTGCCCGTGAACCTGTTGTCGGATCAGGCGCTTGCCCTCCATGTAGATGAATTGTTTCCGGATCGTAAGTTGAGCCTTTAAAATTTGTCATTATTTATTTCCTCCCCAATTAAAATTTCCATTTTAAGTACTATCTCTATTAAAAAAAGCCTTCTTCGATAAGAAGAAGGCTTTAACTGACATAACAGTAGTCTTCCCCTTATCTTTCAGGATAAATATCCTGCAGGAATTAGCACCTTTTAAGCTTTTGCTTAATGGTTGCTGGGTATCATCGGGCCAGTCCCTCCACCTCTCTGGATAAGAGTTTTAGTATTCAATTGTTCATAAAAAAGTCTCTCTACACCGAGATAGAGAGACTTGAATATGTATATTCGCTCTCTTATCTCTCTAAGTATATGTACTTAGTGGAATTGGCACCTGTATTAAATGATGATTCACTTAATGGTTGCCGAGGCTTCCTAGGGCCGATCCCTCCACCTCTCTAGATAAGAAATATATAATTCCGAGTTGTTTACTCGTTTTTATTAATGCTATGTAATACTGTAGCACGCGATAAACACGATGTCAAGATATTTTCTGAAAATTAATACAAATAAAAAGTGGAGACTTCTTCTAAGTACTAGCTTTGGATTACTGTTAACACTAAGCATTTAATATCAACTTTTCAACGAAAAAAAGTGGCGGTTAGTTCCGCCACTTTTTCTTTTTAATTTAAGTCTGATGGTTTCTTCTCCATTACTTTATCAATTAGACCGTATTCTTTTGCTTTTTCAGCAGACATGAAATTATCACGGTCTGTATCTTTTTCAATTACTTCTAATGGTTGACCAGTACGATCAGCTAGAATTTGGTTTAGCTTTTTACGCATTTCGATAATACGATTAGCATGGATTTGGATGTCTGACGCTTGCCCTTGTGTACCACCTAATGGTTGGTGAATCATTACTTCACTGTTTGGTAAGGCAAAACGTTTACCAGGTTCACCAGCTGCCAATAAGAACGCACCCATGGATGCGGCCATACCAATACAGATAGTTGATACACTTGGTTTTATGAACTGCATCGTATCATAAATCGCCATACCTGCAGTAATAGAGCCACCAGGTGAGTTAATGTATAATGAAATATCCTTATCTGGATCCTCTGCCGCTAAGAATAGCATCTGTGCTACAATACTGTTTGCAACATTATCATCGATTCCACTGCCAAGCATGATAATTCGATCTTTTAAAAGGCGTGAATAGATGTCGTAAGCACGTTCGCCTCGATTTGTTTGTTCAATTACTGTAGGGATTAAGTTCATGAAAAATTCCTCCTTTATAACACTTGCTTTTTCATTCATGAATTCTAACTATTTTTATCTTAACTGAATGGTCAAAAAAGGTCAAACGATTTGTTTTTCTAACCTCATCCTACCCTTAACTATAACGATTTAAACCTTACATCGCAAATATTCAAAGTTTGATTTATGTATTGAAATTATACGAGCGATTCGCTATAATTATTCTTGTCGCATTTTATCACTGTACAAATAATCCGAAGAAGCTAAGTGCAATAGCACTAATAGTTTGATAATCTTCGCTAATCCTCAGTGATTGAGAAGCTTTGTTACACATAGAAAGAAGTCTAACATTATGCGCCCGTAGCTCAGGGGATAGAGCAATGGTTTCCGGTACCATGTGTCGGGGGTTCGAATCCCTCCGGGCGCGCTTATATGATAGAAGAAAACACTGTCATACCAATCTCAAACAGGTTGCACATGTAAAATATGTGTAAAACGGTACGCTCTTCTATATAGTGTTACACATATGTTTCTAAAATGCTAAAGCACCTACTTCTTACGGTAGGTGCTTTTCTTTTTCCACATTAATTCGAAAGGACTTATGCGAACTATGCAACTATTGTATTTTTTTACAATAAAGTAATCCCCTTATTTTAAATCTGTAAATAGCATTCCATACACTATGCTATCTGTCCATTCACCTTTACTCCAAAAATCCTGAATGAAATGAGCTTCTTTTCTCATCCCTATACGCTCACATAATCTTTGTGATGCTTCATTTCTTGCATCAAGGTTAGCTTGAATGCGATGCACCTCAAACTCATCAAATAACTTCTTGACTAAACCACTCACGGCTTCTGTTGCATAACCCTTTCCTGCAACATTTTTAGAAAAACTATAACCAATTTCAACTGTATCTTTCATATCTGTATACCATACAGATAAATCACCAACTACGTTAGTATCGTTTACTACCGCTAAACTTAACATTCCTTCTTTTGTGAGTGTGCTATTTTCTAGCTTTTTATTAAACTCTTCCTGCATATTTTCAAGTGTCCACGTATCATGCAAGAGATATTTACATATATCATCATTATTGTAAATATTAAATACATCATGTAAGTCATTACTCAAAAACGGCCTAACTGTTAATCTTTCAGTGCGAAATTCCAAAAAGACTCCTCCTCTAAAGAAAATGATCTCTATAAAACGCTAACTATAGATTAATTGCAAAGGAACTGAAAATGTATCCATCCAATAAAATTGAATTTTTTAACCATGGTTGATAATCTGCACCACTCCCAGTTCCTCTACCTTCTTTAATTCACTAATCGACTTTAGATGTTCTTTTTCTTTTCGTCACAAAAATACCCTTTAGACAATCATATCCAAAGGGGTAAAGCTTCGCAACTTTTCTATAAACGTCGGGACTTCATTTTAAAACTACAGTTAGTCTATTTTTCATTTTGCTCAATTTTAATTTCAGTGACGAATTTTTGTTTTCCATATATATTATTTATATACTTAAGGAACGATAAACAAAAAATTCATCAGGATAATCGGAGGCTTATATGGCACTTGATCTAGCAACGTTCTTATTTGATGTGAAGAACATGGGCTATGTCCCAATCTCGTTATCTTCACTTATTTACACTTCCTCAATAATTATACTCTACAGTAAGAGCATCAATAAAAGTTATTTCTGTATACCTTCCTTTCAAGAATTCTCTAGAGCTCTTTCTTGATAAGGTGTACCTTTTCCAAACTCACAGTACTCCTTTAAACTTAGCAAAAACATTGCCCAATTGTAATTGCAAAACTTATAACATAACGTAATTTCCTGCCATTGAGCATGGCTGAAATCAATCGTTGTAGTGCCGTTAGACTCTGTTAAGGCAAATGTGATCTTCGTTCCGATCCATTCCGGTTCGGCATTCGATTCTATACATTCCCAGCTGACCCGCTTATCTGGAACAAGCTCGATGATCTTCACTTTGACGGTATCATTAGGACCAAAGCGAAACGCATTCTCTTTTCCAACGACCTCCTCCACTTCCAAATCATTTGTCCATACTTTTGACAAGCCTTCTTTTGTAGTTAATGCAACATATACTTGATGTGCTGATGTATTTATTTTTTGTAGTTGCTCTATATTTACCATGCGCTCCAACTCCTCTTCTATTGTTAGCTAAAACTACTATTCGGTTGGATTGTAGCATAGTTTAAATAGCATGGTTTATTATATATTGCTATTGAGGCAACACCTTTTATTTATTACTAATTCTTAGACCGTCAAAGATATAGGATAAACCATCCAGATGAGTAACGCCTACTTTACTCTTTTCCTTCAACAAATTTTACTAATTCGTTTAATGCTTCCGCATCATCACTGCCATCTGTAATAATGGTAATCGTATTCCCTTTTGACAAAGCAAGGCTCATTAATCCCATAATACTTTTGGCATTAATTCGTTTGTTATCTTTTTCGATAAATATCTCCGAAGTAAAACTGTTTGCCTTCTGTACAAACTGAGCTGCTGGTCTTGCTTGTAATCCTGGATCTACTCCAATAACCACTTCTTTCTCTAACATCCTAAACCCCTCCCATTTAGTAAGCGCTATCATTTTATTTTACTATCTAATAGCTCATCTTATTCTTATAATATCATAGAGGAGGAGAAATCCTCCTCTTGTTTATCACAGTGATAAAAGAAAAGCTCATCGAGGAAAGCCTCACATTTTCAGTGTTAATTCTTCTTTTCGTAATTGATCTGCGAATTGATCAATTTTCTTCAATCTATGGTTAATACCTGATTTACTAATTTTACCACCAGATACCATTTCGCCTAATTCTTTCAAAGAAACATCTTGATGTTCCATTCTCAACTTTGCGATCTCTTGCAACTTATCAGGCAACGCATCCAGTCCGACAGTCTTCTCGATAAAGCGGATATTCTCAACCTGTCTAAAGGCTGCGCCAATTGTTTTATTTAAATTGGCTGTTTCACAATTCACTAAACGATTAACAGAATTCCTCATATCCCGAACGATTCTTACATCTTCGAATTTAAATAATGCTTGATGGGCACCAATATAATTTAAGAACTCAGTAATTTTTTCTGCTTCTTTAATGTAAGTAATAAAACCTTTTTTCCGTTCCAAAATTCGGGCATGGAGATGATATTCATTCAACAAATCACACAATGATTGATTATGCTCTTCGTGAAAATTATAGATTTCTAAATGATACGAAGAAGTTTCTGGATTGTTAACTGAACCCCCTGCTAAAAAAGAACCACGCAAATAAGCTCTGCGGCAGCACTGCTTTCCAGTATACTTTTTAGATATTGTACGAATAAATTGGAATGGTTCCACTAATATTTCCATGTCTTGAAGCATCTCTTTTACGCCTTCGTTCATTCGAACAATATAAACATTATTTTTTTTCAATTTCATTTTCTTTCGCACTAATAATTCTACCGGTATATGATAAATCGATTTTATTAATGTATATATACGACGTGCAATTGCTGCATTCTCTGTTTGTACATCCAAGGAATAATGATTTTTTGAAAAAGAGATAGCACCATTCATTCTGATCAATGCTGCTAATTCAGCCTGTTGGCAGCATTCATCACTTTCGATTTTCGTTAACTCTTTTTTTATATCAGCTGCAAAGGACAACTTTCTCCCTCCCCTCTTTTTCCACTGCTAGGACTACATTAACGAACATAATACTTTTGCTACTTTGTCCTTGTCGTGTCGTAGTGAATGATTAAGTTCTTTCACAATATCTTCTTCGATAATTTCTAATCCCATTTGCCGTAATTTATCGAGATCTTGCTTTACCGGCTCGGCGTTCTCTTCTGCATATACCATTTTCACATCATGAGCGATAGCCTTATTGTGAACAATAACCGCCTGAATACAACCTGTACCAATATGATCCATAATTGCTTCAACATGATCGGAAGCAGTATAATGGTTAGTTTCACCAGCTTGCGTCATAACATTACAAACATAAACAACTTTTGCCTTCGTATTTCGTAATGCCTCTCCTATTTGTGGCACAATTAAGTTTGGTAAAATACTTGTATACAAGCTGCCAGGTGCAATGACAACTAAATCTGCTTCATGAATAGCTGAAATTGCTTCCGGTAAAGGAAGTACCGGATTTGGTTTCAAAAAAACACGTTTTATCCGTTTATTTGCCTTCGGAATGTTGGACTCCCCTACGACTATTTCTCCATCTTCATATTCTGCATGAAGAAACATATTTTGATTAGCAATTGGGTAAATGTTTCCTTTTACATTTAATACTCGAGATATTTCTTTTATTCCATTGTAAAAGTCTCCCGTAATGGAAGTCATTGCTGCTAGCAATAAATTACCCATCGAGTGTCCGGAAAGACCATTTCCTTTTGTAAAACGATGTTGAAATAAATTCATCAGCATTGGTTCAACATCAGAAAGTGCTGCAATAACATTACGTATGTCTCCTGGGGCTGGCATTTCCATTTCAGAACGTAAGCGACCGGAGCTCCCACCATCATCGGCAACCGTGACAATTGCTGATAGATCAATTGCTTGTTTTTTTAGTCCTCGGAGAAGCACAGGCATACCAGTGCCACCTCCGATGACAACTACTTTTTTCAATTCAGATTGTGACATTTTTATCCCTTTCGTTTATCTATATCACGGTGACTGACATGTGTGACATAATTTTTTTGAAAATGCTTTGCTAAATGCTCAGCAATAGCTACAGAACGATGTTGACCTCCTGTACAGCCAATCGCAATAACGAGCTGACTTTTCCCTTCACGTTTGTATTGCGGGAGCATAAATTGCAATAAGTCAATTGTTTTTTCTAAAAACTTTTGTGTATCTGACCATTTGAACACGTAAGAAGAAACTTCTGAATTTAAGCCAGTGAGTGGACGCATTTGTTCGACATAATGCGGGTTTGGCAGGAAACGAACATCAAATACTAGGTCTGCATCGATCGGCAACCCATACTTGAAACCAAAGGAAACAGTGTGAACAGAAAAAATTTCCTGGTCTTTTTTACTGTAGCGTTGCACTATTTCTTCACGTAATTCCTTTGGCTTTAATTTAGATGTATCAATAAAATGTTGTGCTCGTCCACGGAGTTCATCCAGTATTTTCCTTTCAGCATGAATACCTTCCAGTGGCAGTCCGTCTTGTGCCAATGGATGGGAACGTCGTGTTTCTTTATAACGGGATACTAGCACATGATCATTAGCATCCAAAAATAAAATATGCTCCTCCAACCATTCTTCTCGTCCAAGAGTGTCTAGCGCCTCGAACAAAGTATCAAAAAACTCCCTGCCTCGTAAGTCCATTACAAGGGCTACTTTTTGAATATTATTAGTGGCATCTTTCATAAGTTCAAGAAATTTCGGCAGGAGTGCTGGCGGAAGGTTATCGACACAATAGTAACCAAGATCCTCAAAACTTTGAACGGCGACTGTTTTCCCTGCACCTGACATTCCAGTAATGATGACTAATTTTGTTTCCTCAGATTGTCTCCCCATGATCAAATCACTCCTCTCATTGTTCAATATATGTAACGATCCCAATATTATTTATATCTCTATTATACACGGAGTGAATGACCACTACCACCAAAAAAAATTGGCATAGGTATGAAAACCTATGCCGTCAAGTCTTATATTTATTAAAAAGGGGGTCAATTAGTTAAATACATTATAACTCATTTATATTTCGTCCGTGTTACAGTCACGTTAATTTCTAATTACGTGTATATGTCGATAACATTACAATACTAGCTAGGTGTATTTACAGTCTCCTCTAAATTTTCAATGTAAGCTTGTGCTGCTTGTGCTGCAATACTGCCATCACCTGTTGCCGTTACAATTTGACGTAATTCTTTTTCACGGATATCCCCGGCTGCAAATATACCTGGTACACTTGTTTCCATATTCTCATTTGTTGGGATGTAACCTTCCTCATTAGTAATACCTAATGATTTAAATGGTTGACTTAACGGCACCATTCCAATATAGATGAATGCGCCATCTGCCTTATGCTCGTATTCTTCACCAGTCTTTTTGTTAACTAATGTGACACTACCAACTTTACCATCTTTTTCATTAATAGATTTTACAATCGTATCCCAAATAAAGTCAACTTTTTCATTATTAAAAGCACGGTCTTGCAAAATCTTTTGTGCACGTAATTCATCACGACGATGAACAATCGTTACTTTACTAGCGAATCTGGTCAAATACACACCTTCTTCCACAGCAGAGTCTCCTCCACCAACAACAATAAGCTCCTTCTCTTTAAAGAAAGCTCCATCACAAACAGCACAGTAGGAAACACCACGTCCACCGAGTTCTTCCTCACCTGGAATACCTAGTTTTTTATATTGTGCACCTGTTGTAATGATTACTGTTTTCGTTTTATATTCTTTCGCTCCCGCTAGGACTGTTTTGTAATCACCATGATCAATGACCTCTTTAATATCTCCATACGCATATTCGGCACCGAATTTTTTAGCATGATCGAACATTTTATTCGACAAATCGGGTCCTAGGATATGCTCATAACCTGGATAGTTTTCCACCTCTTCGGTATTTGCCATCTGTCCACCAGGAATTCCTCTTTCCAGCATTAATGTATCTAAATTTGCACGTGATGTATAAACCGCTGCAGTCATACCAGCCGGTCCAGCACCTGCAATAATAACATCATATATTCTTTCTCCAGTCATTATTGTCATCCTTTCCATCTTTAACTTAAACCAATTATCCTATGGACGAAATAAAAGGTCTACTATTCTGCTCACTTCTCTCATTTCCATGGAGGTGTCTGTACAGCTAAAATATTATGCTGCTTACACCCTTCCTTCCATAAACGTTCTGCCATTTGTCTCATTCCTAAATAATACTGACAAGTACTATACCACCTATAATAGGAAGGATGGCCTTTTAGCTTAGATTTATGCAGCAACTTAAATCGTTGTAATGCTTTTTCATAAAGTCCAATTTGTGTAAATGTCACTGCAATACGTAGCTTCTGTTGCTCATGAATCGGGTAAATATTATCCAACAGCTTGGCATAATACTGTAGCTTCTCGCGATTTTCTTCATGAGCGTAAAATATCGCTAAATTTAAACAACTGAACAATGCATCAGGATGATCTTTTAAATATTGTTCTTCCATCGCAATTGCTTCTTCTCGCTCACCAACAAAGAATAGTGCATAGTGATATTCATGTTGTGCTTGAGAAAAATCTGGAAACAATGCAATCATTTCTTCCAAGACAGCAATGGCTTCTTCCCATTCCTCACGCTCTAAATGATAAAAAGCTGTTTCCTGATAAATTAATACGTCGTCCTCTTCTTCCAACATCCATTCATCATCATCGTCTTCTTCCTCGTCGCTAAAATCTAACAGTTCTACTAGTGTTTTTGCTTCCTCGATAAAATCTCCTTCTGGTGCTTTTTCTACATACAATTCAGCATATTTAATCGCATCCTGCAGAAGCCCTAAATGTGCGTAATTATTAGCAATTAAGTAATAGCAATCCATATAATCTTCTCCATGTGTTGCCAGTACTTTCGTTAGCAATTGATTAGCTAGATGATAGGAACCAATTTCAGTGTAGACAATGGATGCTTGACATTGGTATAGAGGGTTATCCGGTTTATCACTCATCGCTTTTTTAAACCATTTTAAAGAAAGATCGAATTTTCGTTTTTGATACGCTTCTACTCCCTTTGTAAAATAAAAATCCCCTTCAGGTATGAAAGGTATGATGTTTCCTTCTATTTGATATGGATTCGTCACGCTTAGCAGTCCCCTCCCATTCTTACAAAAATTTCTATATGATCGTTCCTTCATTTTTAAATTTAATGACTTTAGCATTATAACATACTTTTGCTACAATAAAAGATCTTTTTAAAAAGGCAAGCTTTCATAAAAATTCTCTCCCCGTAAAGTATATGTGTTTTACTGTATTTTCGGAATACTGACCAATCATTAAAAGCTGACGATCTCACGAATGATCATCAGCTTTTTGGAAGAACGTGTCTTTTTGTTTACGTTCGTACATTTCGTCTTTTGAATAGATTACACGCATTGGATTACCTGCGACAAATGTTCCAGCATCGACATTTTTATGGACGACCGTTCCTGCTGCCACGACTGCACCGTCTCCGATCCTCACTCCAGGTAATACAGTGCTATTAGCACCAATCATTACTTCGTCACCAATATACACATCACCTAAACGATATTCTTCAATTAAGTATTCATGAGCTAAAATCGTGGTGTTATAACCTATGACCGTATTTTTTCCGACATGAACTTTTTCAGGGAACATAATATCTAGCATTACCATTAGTCCAAATGCCGTTTCGGTGCCGACATCCATTTTTAAGAGAGTACGATACATCGTATTCTTCAGTTTTAGAAAAGGAGTGTATCTGGCAATCTGAATAACAATAAAGTTTTTGATAACTTTCCAGAACGGAACCGTTTTATAGACATGCCATAAACTGTTAGCACCATGGACACGATATCGTTTTGTTTTTCGCATGTTTTATTCCACTCCAACGATTTTTAATAGATCACTCATTTCTTCTAACATATAATCTGGATCATGATCTTCTAATATCTTTCTTCCTTTAATTGTCCAGGCAACACCTGCAGTTTGAACACCAGCATTATGGCCAGCTTCGATGTCATGATAATTATCACCAACCATCAGCGTTGTCATCGGATTTGCTTTTAATTCATCGATAGCTTTTAAAATAGGTTCCGGATGTGGTTTAGCGTTGTCGACATCGTCAAGACCGATCAATACATCAAACAGTTGATCCATACCAGTAATCTTTAAACCTAACTTTGCAGTGTCGTTTAATTTGGTAGTGACAATGGCAAGTTGCAGTCCTGATTTTTTTAATTTTTTGATGGTCTCTACAACCGTAGGGTATGCTTCCACAAATTTTTCATGGTTCGCATAATTATGTTCTCGGTAAGTCGCCATCATTTCTTCGATTTTCTGTGGATTAACCTTCTTAAAGCTATCCACTAATGGTGGGCCGATAAAATCGAGAATTTCCTCTCTTGTGTATCGACGGTCCCCATACTTTTCCAATGTATGGGTAAAGGACGCAATAATTAATTCATTCGTATCGATTAACGTTCCATCTAAATCAAATAAAATTGTTTCTACTTTCATACTGTTACCTCCAAATGACGAGAAACGAGCTTTTGCCTGAAATAAAGCAAAAGCTCATCGTTCCTTATTTCTTCCTATTTTGTGTTATTTTTTTTCCTTGATACGTTCTGTCGGCTAAGCCTTTTTTGCGACGGTATAGCATCATAAGTACTGCACCGATAATTAACAGAATTGAAATAAACTGTGCTGTTCTCAGCTCACCAATAATATATAAACTATCGGTTCTCATCCCTTCAATAAAGAAACGTCCGACTGAATACCAAATCACATAGCTTAAGAACAGTTCACCACGACGTAATGGATATCTACGCAATACTAATAATATAATAAATCCAATGATATTCCAAACTGATTCATATAAAAAGGTAGGGTGATACATCGTACCATTAATACACATTTGATTCATAATAAAATCTGGTAAATATTGATGATAACTTTGATATGTAGCTTCAGAAATGGGACCGCCATGAGCTTCCTGGTTCATAAAGTTACCCCATCGTCCAATTGCTTGTCCTAAAATAATACTTGGCGCTACAATATCGGCAATTTGCCAAAAGGAAAGCTTTTTTACTCTCGTATAGATAACTGCCGTTAGAACAGCACCTATCAATGCACCATGAATGGCAATACCACCTTCCCAGACGGCAAATATTTTCCACCATGGTTCGCCAACATATTGATTCCATTCAAAAGTTACATAGTATATTCGTGCACTTAAAACTGCAATCGGTATTGCAAATACTACTAAATCCACAATATAATCTTTTTTCACACCTAATTTATCTGCTTCCCTCGTCGCTAACCATAATGCTAAAAAAACACCTGAAGCGATGATTACGCCATACCAATAAATTGGTAATGAACCTATTTGCAAGAAAACAGGATCAAGTGCTGGAGCTTCACATGCCAAAGTCTATCTCCTCCGTTCCCATCTTAATCCATATCAAGATCTGGATCAAATTCTGATACTTCTTGTTCTCCATTTTGAATCATTTTTGATAATCTTTGCGAAAATTCTTCTGCTGCATTCACACCCATTCGTTTCAAACGGAAATTCATCGCAGCCACTTCTATAATAACAGCTAGGTTACGACCAGGTCGAACAGGAAGTGTTGCCATAGGAAGTTTCACATCAATTATTTTCATTGTTTCTTCCTCTAATCCCAAGCGATCATACTGTTTCTTTTGATCCCAAGTTTCTAAATTAATTACTAATGAAATACGTTTATGGGAACGAACTGATCCAGCACCAAATAATGTCATCACATTAATAATACCCAATCCTCTAATTTCCAATAAATGTTCAATTAATGGAGGGGAAGATCCGATTAAACGATCATAGTCTTCTTGACGAATTTCTACACTATCATCAGCAACAAGACGGTGTCCTCGTTTGACTAATTCCAGTGCTGTTTCACTTTTACCAACGCCGCTTTGACCTGTAATTAGAACACCAATACCATATATATCGACTAAAACACCATGTACTGCTGTAAAAGGGGCAAATTTAGCCTCTAAAAAGTTCGTTATACGACTGATAACACGTGTAGTTTTATATGGTGATCTCATTAACGGGACACCTGAAGCTTCACAGGCTTCTATTAATTCTTCTGGTACTTCCATATCCCTTGTTACCACAATACCTGGTGTTATATCAGTACATAAGCGGTATGCACGATCCTTTTTTTCTTCATGTGTCAGTTCTGCGAAATAAGATAATTCTGTTTTCCCTAATAATTGCAATCGATCTTTTGGATAGTATTTAAAATAACCTGTCAACTCAATTCCTGGTCGAGAAACCTCACTCATAAAAATCTCACGGTGAACTCCCTCTGCTCCAGCAATAAGCTCAATTTGAAAACGATCCAACAAATCCTGTGTACGCACCTTCGCCATACAAAAGCCCCCTCATTTTAGGACAGAGAAGCAGTGCCTTCTCGCCCCATTCTTTCACTTCTTTTTATGATCATGCTGTAACTATTGTAGCACTTTTTGAAAGATATAGTACAGATTTGTTCGAAAAAATTCGAGCATAATTGCTGTTAAATAATAGTCGGTAAGTGACAAGTAATTAACACAGTATAAAGTAACTGATAAGGAGAGAATCTGCTGTTTATAAAATGCAATTCATCAATCTCCTTGGCATGAAAAATCGCCAGGTAGCTAATAGCTACCTAGCGATTTTAGTCTTTGACGATACTGTTAATAAACAGGTTCATAATGGAGAAAAGAATGGCAGCTATAAATGCTGTACCAAACCCTTCAATAATAAAATTATTACCTAGTAATAATTGTGTAAGCCATAACGTAACAGCATTAATTACCAACAAAAACAATCCTAGTGTTAAGATGGTGATTGGTAATGTTAATAAAACTAAGATGGGCTTTACGATCGCATTTAAAATAGCGAGTATGATACTAGCAATCAAAGCAATACCAAAGCCATCGACAATAAAACCATCAAACAAATAATCAATTAACATTAACGCTAAAGCATTAAATACGAGCGATAGAATCCAGCGCATGCTTAATGAACACCTCTTTTTGGTATGATGATAGCGGCTGCTATATACAGAATAAATAGTGGGAATCCTGCTGTAAAAATAAGTAGGATGATGTATATCAACCGTAATATGGTTGCATCTAGTTTGGTCGCTTCTGCTATACCTCCTAGTACTCCTGCAACCATTTGATTCGTATCAGACCGATATAATTTATGGTTCATGATGTTGACCTCCCAGTCTGCGTTGTATTAATTACATTTCCACAAACTTGAAAGATTAAACCTACTATTTTTATTCTATGCTCCTGTCGAAAGGTAATACCTTAAAATTTCCACGTGTAGAAAGATTCTACGCCCAACCATTGCCTTGCCGCTTCTACTATATCATCAGCTTCATTTCTGACCTTTGAGAGCATACCATCAGCCTGTGATTTATGTGCTTGGATTGCTTCAAATTTTTTCGTGAATACTTCACTTACATCATTTTGGATGTCCGGTTCGCCAAGTTCTTCTAAGTGATTGCGACTGATCGCTTGTGCCCAGACTGTTGGTCGTTCATCTGCAGGGAACATTTCTACCGCTCTAATAGCTGCTTTTCCAAATGCATCATGGTCTGGGTGTACTGCATGTCCAGGATAATGGGTTATAACTAACGATGGCTTCAGTTTATCTAAGTAAGAAAAAAGATGTGCTGCTACTTCCTCCGTTGATTCAAATTCTAATGTTTTATCGCGATAGCCAAGCATCTCCAAATTAATATCTAGGACTTCACATGCTTTCACTAATTCTCTTTTTCTAATTTCGGGTAAATTCTCCCTAGTGGCAAAAGTAGGGTTTCCCATGTTTCGCCCCATTTCCCCTAATGTACCACATAAATATGTTACCGGAATACCTTTTTCCCGAAACGTTGTAATCGTACCAGATGCACCAAATGCTTCATCATCTGGATGTGGATATATAACAACCACATGCTCTGTCATATCTATTCCTCCTCTAACTTAATAATGAAATGGTGATTCACTTATTTGTAATGCTACCATTAATCTTCCTTCACGATCGTGACCTGCCATTAACAGTCTGTTTTGTTCATCTACTTCAAACTGATTGACACCTTCGGCATAAATCCAGCCAATATCCAGCTTTAATCCTACACGATATGTAGTACCTGCTCCTACAATTTTTCCTCGTTGAAAAGTTACTTTTGCATTACGGATAAAAGCACCTACATTATAGGCATCTTGATTAAAATGACTCGCATATGCTCCATTGGTAGTTTCTAAGTGAACATATACTTCTTTATTTGCAAAATGATCAATGTATTTTTGTAGTTGATTGATTTCAATTGGTTCCATGGAAATGGACGCCTCCTCTTCCTACATTCTTTTTCTATTTTATCATAGTATGAGCGCAAGTTCTTGTTTCAGAATTGTGATCATCCATGGGTATATCTAAATAATAAAATTGACAAAAACGAAAAAATGGCTGTCCGAAAATGGACGGCCATCTAATTCGTTAACTTCCTATTCTTGCTTCCATTCTTGCTTTGTCACGTTCTAAAATAGGCTTTAAATATCTACCTGTATGTGATTCCTTTACTTCCACGATTTCCTCAGGACTTCCAGTAGCAACAATTGTTCCACCGCCGTCTCCTCCTTCAGGACCTAGGTCAATTATATAATCCGCTGCCTTAATTACATCTAAATTATGTTCAATAATAATGACCGTATCTCCATTATCAACAAGGCGCTGAATAACAGCTAAAAGACGAGAGATATCATCAATATGCAAGCCAGTCGTTGGTTCATCCAAAATATATAATGACTTCCCATTTGAGCGACGGTGCAATTCACTCGCTAATTTTACACGTTGCGCCTCGCCGCCAGACAATGTTGTTGCTGGTTGCCCGAGTCGAATATAACCTAATCCAACATCGTAAATCGTTTCTAATTTTCGCTTGATCTTCGGAATGTTTTCAAAGAATTTCATAGCCTCTTCAATTGTCATATCAAGAATATCAGCAATATTCTTTCCTTTATATTTCACATCCAACGTTTCACGGTTGTATCGTTTTCCTTCACACACCTCACAAGGTACATATACATCTGGTAAAAAGTGCATTTCGATTTTAATAATTCCATCACCACGACATGCTTCACATCGGCCACCTTTAACATTAAAGCTAAATCGCCCTTTATTATAGCCACGGATTTTTGCCTCATTTGTTCGGGCAAATACATCACGTATGTCATCAAATGCACCTGTATAGGTTGCTGGATTCGAACGAGGTGTCCTTCCGATTGGTGACTGGTCAATATCAATCACTTTTTCTAAATGTTCTATACCTTTAATCTCTTTATGTTTACCTGGTTTTTGTTTGGCGCGGTGTAATTGAACAGAAAGGCTTTTGTGTAATATTTCATTGATTAATGAACTTTTCCCTGATCCAGATACACCGGTTATTGCCGTGAAAATACCAATAGGAATTTTCACATCTACATTTTTTAGATTATTTTCTTCCGCCCCGATAATTTCTAGAAAACGTTCATCGGGTTCCTTCCGTTTTGCAGGAACAGGAATAAATTTATCACCTGATAGATATTGTCCTGTTAATGATTTTTTCTTTTTCATCACTTGCTTTGGTGTACCTTGTGCAACGATTTCCCCGCCATGTTCTCCAGCACCTGGACCGATATCAATTAAATAATCAGCTGCTAACATCGTGTCTTCATCATGCTCGACGACAATCAATGTATTACCTAAGTCACGCATCCGTTCCAATGTCTGTATTAGTCTGTCGTTATCTCGCTGATGTAGACCGATGGAAGGCTCATCTAGTACATAAAGCACACCAGTAAGTGCTGAACCAATCTGGGTTGCCAAGCGGATACGCTGTGCTTCCCCACCAGATAACGAACCAGCAGAACGAGATAAAGTTAGATAATCTAAACCGACATTTTTCAAAAAGGTTAAGCGGTCATCTAATTCATTAATAATTAATTGTGCTATTTGTTTTTCTTTTTCTGACAGTTGAAGTGTTGTAAAAAAATGATGTGCTTCTGTCACGGACAATGCTGTTACCTGGCCAATATGCAAATCATTTACTTTAACTGCAAGAGCTTCAGTGTTTAAACGATAGCCTTCACATGTCGGGCAAGGTTTATTTGTCATATATTTTTCCATTTGCTCACGGATAAAATCTGATGATGTTTCTCGATAACGACGAGCAATATTATTTATAACCCCTTCAAAGTAAATATCATTTTCCCGAAGCATGCCATAATCATTTTGGTAACGGAAGTATATTTTTTCTTTACCACTTCCATGCAATATTTTGTCCATTTGCGTTTTCGGTAGTTTCTTTACCGGTACGTCCATATCAATTCCATAGTGGTCACAAACACTTTTCAGTAATTGTGGATAATATTGGGAGCTTGTAGGCTCCCATGCAGCAATTGCTCCTTGATTAAGAGTTAAGTCCTTGTTCGGGATGACAAGGTCAATGTCTACTTCTAGCTGTGAGCCAAGCCCGTCACAAGTTTTACATGCTCCCCAAGGACTGTTAAAAGAAAATAATCTTGGTTCTAATTCATCTATTGAAAAACCACAAATAGGACAAGCATGATTTTCGCTGAACAACAACTCTTCATCATCAATAATATCCACCATTACTTTACCATCACCTAGTTTTAAAGCTGTTTCCAATGAATCAGATAAACGACCTGCAATACCATCTTTTACGACAATTCGGTCAATGACAACCTCTATAGAATGTTTTTTATTTTTATCTAATTGAATATCATCACTAATTTCACGCATCTCTCCGTCGATACGTAAGCGGATATACCCTTCTTTTTGCAGATCCTCTAAAACCTTAACATGTGTCCCTTTTCGACCAGAGACAATTGGCGCAAGAATTTGCAATTTTGTTCGTTCTGGGTAATCCATAATTCTATCTACCATCTGTTCAACCGTTTGGGAAGTGATTTCTTCACCATGAATCGGACAAATCGGATGACCAATTCGTGCAAAAAGCAAACGCATATAATCGTAAATTTCTGTTACAGTTCCAACCGTTGACCGTGGGTTACGGCTTGTCGTTTTCTGATCGATGGAGATAGCAGGCGATAATCCTTCAATTGAATCGACATCTGGTTTGTCCATTTGCCCTAAAAATTGACGAGCATATGCCGATAGTGATTCTACGTACCGGCGTTGTCCCTCGGCATAAATAGTATCAAAAGCTAATGATGATTTACCTGAACCAGATAAACCTGTTAAAACTACCAGTTTATCCTTTGGTATATCAAGTGATATGTTTTTTAAATTATGTGCACGTGCTCCTTTTATAGAAATGGATTTTTTAGCCATTTATTTCACCCTTCTGCTTTCAATTCTAAAACAAGATCACGAAGCTCTGCAGCTCGTTCAAAATCGAGTTCTCGTGCCGCTTGTTTCATTTCATTTTCCATTTTTTCGATTAATTCCTGCTTTTCTTTCTTCGTCATTTCACTTAATTGTTTGGCTTTACTGTCATATGGTGCTTCTTCTTCTGCTGCCATTGTAGCACGGATCACATCTCGAACTCCCTTATTGATCGTTTGAGGTACAATGCCATGTTTTTCATTATATGCCTGTTGCTTTTCGCGACGGCGATATGTTTCATCGATAGCGGTTTGCATCGAGTCCGTTACTTTATCGGCATACATGATAACCATACCATTTTCATTTCGTGCTGCACGCCCCATTGTTTGAATCAACGAACGCTCTGAACGTAAGAAACCTTCTTTATCAGCATCAAGAATCGCTACCAGTGATACTTCAGGAATGTCCAACCCTTCACGTAAAAGGTTGATTCCCACTAACACATCATATTTTCCTACTCTTAAGTCGCGAATGACTTCAATACGCTCTAACGTTTTTATTTCTGAGTGCAAATAAGCAACTTTTAAACCAACTTCTTTTAAATAATCAGTTAAATCCTCTGACATTTTTTTCGTAAGGGTTGTTACTAATACACGTTCATTTCTTTCTATCCTTTTGTTAATTTCGCCAATTAAGTCATCCACTTGCCCATCGATTGGACGGACCTCTACTTCCGGGTCCAACAAGCCTGTCGGGCGAATAATCTGCTCCGTCATTTTAGGTGTATGTTCCAATTCATAAGGGCCCGGAGTAGCTGAAACATAAATCAACTGATTTGCCTTATTTTCAAACTCCTCAAAAGTTAATGGTCGGTTATCTAGTGCAGAGGGAAGACGGAAGCCATGATCGACCAATACTTGCTTCCGTGCCTGGTCTCCATTATACATACCCCGTATTTGTGGTAAGGTAACATGGGACTCATCAATTACAATTAAGGAATCATCTGGAAAATAATCAAGTAAAGTATACGGTGTTGACCCTGGCTCTCTTAAAGTCAGATGGCGAGAATAGTTCTCGATACCTGAACAAAAACCCATTTCTGCCATCATTTCCAAATCATAATTGGTCCGCTGTTCCAATCGTTGTGCCTCTAGCAATTTATCCTCAGAACGTAACTTTTCCAATTGTTCATCTAATTCTTTTTTGATATTTTCCATCGCTACTTTCAATTTTTCCTCACGGGTAACGAAGTGTGATGCCGGAAAAATGGCAATATGATCACGATCCCCGATAATTTCACCTGTCAATGCATCCACTTCACGAATCCGGTCGATTTCATCACCGAAAAATTCCACGCGAACACAATGCTCTTCACGTGATGCCGGAATAATCTCGACTGAATCACCACGAACACGGAACGTACCACGTTGAAAGTCAATGTCATTACGAGCATACTGAATATCAACAAGCCCCCTTAATAGCTCATCCCGGTCTTTTTCCATCCCTACTCGCAATGAAAGCACTTGGCTACGATATTCTTCCGGTGAACCTAAACCGTAGATACAAGAAACACTGGCAACAATTAGAACATCCTGACGTTCAAATAATGCAGATGTTGCCGAGTGGCGCAATTTATCAATTTCGTCATTAATGCTCGCATCTTTTTCAATAAATGTGTCAGTGGACGGCACATATGCTTCCGGTTGATAATAATCATAGTAACTAACAAAATATTCGACAGCATTGTTCGGAAAAAATTCTTTAAACTCACTATATAATTGACCAGCTAGTGTCTTGTTATGGGCAATCACTAAAGTTGGTTTATTGATCTCTTTGACAACGTTACTGATGGTAAACGTCTTTCCGGTCCCCGTAGCACCTAGTAGGGTCTGATGACGTTTCTTATTCTCTATGCCAGTCACAAGCTCCTTAATTGCATGAGGTTGATCACCTTGCGGCTGATAAGGTGCTTGTAAAGAAAATGTTTGTTCTTCCACCTTCATACCTCCGTTCTCATTTACTGGTTATAGTATACACTATATCCCAACAAAAAGCGAACAAATATTCGTTTTTGGTTTTGGATTCTCTTCTTTCATTATAACCAAAGGTACAGTGATGATAAAAATAAATGTTTATAATAATAGAGGGGCTGTTCAATATGGGAGAAAATACGAGGTTGTATATAAAAAATGCTACAATTAAGATGTATAGCTCAAAATGGGGCTATCTTATCGCTACGGAAAAATACCTTCTTTTTCTAAGAGTGTCGCATTTTTTTCCGTAGCTTTGGATAGATGTCCTCATAACGCAGCGGCAGAATACTTCGCTTTTAGCGGGAACGGCTTCAGCTAACTTCGTGAAGAAGAGCACTTCACGAAATGGATCTTCAGCTCGTGCTGTTCCCGCAGGAGTCTCAGCATTCTACCTCCGCTAGTATTAGTTTTCTGATTATCGATGAGTGTATAACTCATACAATTATTTTTGATGATTTCCCTATTACTTCATAACCCTTTAAACTCAAAGGAAAGAATGGTAAATTCATCGAAATTTCACTAATTAGGTAGTTTGATCGTATTGGTTTACTTCATATAAATCGATCAACTCGATCTCTGGGTGCTTATCGGTGAACCATCTAAGGGCAAAGTCATTTTTGAACAATACGAGAAATTCATCTTCTCTGTCTTTCACTAATAAATTCCGCTCATCAAATAAGGCCGGATCAACTTGCTCTTTTTTCAACCAGCGCGGAATCCTATCACCGATTGATTCAAGCATAATTTCTACATTATACTCATTCTTCATACGATGCTGGAATACTTCATACTGTAATTGTCCAACCGCACCGATAATCATCGAATCAGTTGGGTAACCACGGAACAATTGGATCGCACCTTCCTGAACAAGCTGTTCAATTCCTTTTCTAAATTGCTTGGCTTTCATCACATTCTTCGCCATTACTCGCTGAAACATTTCCGGTGGGAATTGTGGCAACTCATCATATTCAAATGTCTTCTTACCTTCGATTAATGTATCACCAATTCGATAAGAACCTGGATCATAAACACCGATAATATCACCCGCATAGGCTTCTTCTACCGTATCACGTGAGGAAGCAACAAATTGTTGAGTCTGACCAAGACGAATGGTTTTTCCAGTACGAGCAAGTGTCACATTCATTCCTCGTTCAAACTTACCAGAACAAACACGTAAAAAGGCGATTCGGTCACGATGTTGGGGATTCATATTCGCTTGGATTTTGAAAATGAATCCGGAAAAATCAGGATAATCAGGACTGATTACTTCTTCTGTGGTACGGCGTGGTCCTGGAGCTGGTGCCATATTTATAAATGTATCAAAAAAGGTTTGCACACCGAACGGGGCAAGTGCACTACCGAAAAATACTGGTGTTTGTTCACCGGCAAGCACACGATCTAATGAAAACTGATCGCCTGCTTCATCCAATAATTCCAGTTCTTCTGCTGTTTCCTGATAAGTAGGATGATTAAATATTTCCTCTTCTTTTTCCATCTCTGCCATCTGGATATATGTTTCTTCTTCATTACCATTAAATTTGATAAATTGATCATTGTATCGATCTAATATACCTAAAAATCGTTTTCCCATCCCCACAGGCCAATTCATTGGATAGGTTTCAATATTCAAAACATCCTCTATCTGATCTAATAAGGAAAAGGGATCGCGCCCTTCACGGTCTAGTTTATTAATGAACGTAAAGATCGGGATCCCGCGCATTTTACAAACTTTAAACAGTTTAATCGTCTGGGCCTCGATCCCTTTTGTGGCATCAATAATCATAACGACACTATCGACAGCTGTAAGCGTACGATAGGTATCTTCACTAAAGTCTTCGTGACCAGGTGTATCAAGGATATTGACTTTATGGCCTTTATAATCAAAATTCATCACACTAGAAGTAACCGAGATTCCACGTTGTTTCTCGATTTCCATCCAATCAGATGTAGCAAATTTACCTGACTTTTTTCCTTTTACGGTACCTGCTGAGCGAATTAGATTTCCAAACAACAATAGTTTTTCTGTCATCGTTGTTTTCCCTGCATCAGGGTGTGAAATGATGGCAAACGTTTTTCTTTTTTGCACTTCTTCTTGTAATCCCATATTTGTTACCTACTTTCTGCTTTACGTGCATACCTATTAACTTTTCCTATTTTACCACTTATCGATCAGAGTGAAAATAAAAACATCATCAGAATGGCATCAAAACCAGAATCTGATATAATATAATGATGGATTCTTTAAATAAGGATGGGATCAATTTGCAGCAAATTCAAATGACAGAACAATCGATCCGCCAGCTTACTGGTGAGCGTTTTTATAAAAGAGGCTATCAATACTATCAATCAGGAAAAGTGTATGGTCTTTCCTATAACCCGGAATCCAATTCCTGGCGGGGACTTGTAAAAGGAACAAAAATTTATACGGTTCGCATTTATTTTTCAGATGATATGAAGGTAGATACAACATGCACCTGCCCAGCCTATGAAACACATGGTACCTGTAAACATATTGCTGCAGTACTGTTAGCTATTACGCAGGATGCGCAATCCAATCGCAGAAGATTTGCAGTTGACCGAACTGCCCATCAGAGACCTGTACAGGATACAGACCTGTTTGCCAAGCAATTATTACATACATTTCGGGATAAAAAAGGACGCAGTGAAACACCACAAATTGTTGAAACAGAGTACCTTTTGTCCTTAACGAAAGCGAATAAAAACTCGCAGTATGCTTTGAGCATCGAAGTAAAAATAGGAGATAAAAGACCATATGTGATTCGCGATCTTCGTGGTTTTTTCAAATCCTTTAATAGTGGGGAACCCTATAAAGTAAATCAAAGCTTCACTTATGATCCATTTATTCATTATTTTACGTCGAATGACCAAAAAATGATGGAGATGCTTCTAACCTGTTATGAGCAGGAACGTCTCTTTGGGAACAGCTATGTGTTAAAGTTGGAGCAACCTAGGAGTATTTATATTCCTCCAAGTTTAATTGACCAATTGTTAGACCAATTAGTCGAGATGGAATATGTGTTCCGCCATCATACGAATAAAGAATATAATGCTATAGAAGTGAGTGAAATGGAAGATCAGCTTCAATTTCATCTCGATTACCAACAACCAAATAATTATACCTTGGAAATGACCGATTTAACAGATTATTACTTTTTAGATAGTTATCGTTATGTCATCCATGAACACCACTTTTATAAAATATCCTATCAACAGAAAGTAATTTTAGAAAAATTGTTCCGGGTCGTTCCTTTTCAAAACAAGAAAAAACAGCTAATTTCACCAAACGAAATGGATGTATTTGTCAAAAATGTTATGCCACAATTCGAACAAGTCGGAACATTAAACATGACAGAGAGAATGGAGAGACAGATTAACACCGCTCCACTAAAAACGAAAATCTATATCGATGAAATAGAAGGAGCTTTAAAAGCTGAAGTAGAGTATCAATATGGTGAGGCAACATTTACCCCTTTTTCAGATCAAGGATCAGGAGGAACAATCGTCAAACGAGAAACGCACAAGGAACAAGACATACTGCAAATGCTCCGTGATGAAGCTTTTATTGAGATGAATCAATCGTTTTACTTATTTAATGATGATGCCATTTATTCCTTCATCCACGAAGGCGTATATCAACTAGAAAGAACAGCATCTGTCTACTTATCTAGAAGTGTAAAGCAAATGCTGGAAGGTATCGATCAAATAAAACTACAATCACATGTTGATTATCGACCTTCTGAAGGAATGTTGGATATTGCATTTGATATGGAAGGTATTTCAAACGAAGATGTACGTAATATTTTGCAAGCTTTAATCGAGAAAAAGCGATATTATCGTATCCCGAATGGAGCACTTATCCATTTAGAATCAGATGACTTTTCGTCCTTTCAAAAACTGCAAAAAACATTGGACTTATCCAAAAAACAAATGGAAGATGGTAAAATTTCGATTCCAGCTGCTCGTAGTTTCCAGGTGGAAGAAGCATTGAATAAGACAGACTATCGCTATAGTGCATCATTTCAACAAATGCTGGAGCAATTGAAACACCCGGAGCAGTTACAATTTCAATTACCAGATCAGTTAGAAGCGGATATCCGCGATTACCAAGTAACAGGATTTCAATGGATGAAAGCATTATCCCATTATCATTTAGGTGGTATTTTAGCTGACGATATGGGATTAGGGAAAACATTACAGACGATCAGTTACCTTCTTTCGGAAGCTAATGTAAAAACGGACCGTTATCAAGCCCTTGTCATCGCACCTGCTTCACTGTTATATAACTGGAAAAAAGAAATTGAAAAATTTGCACCTACGCTGACTTCCGGAGTCATTATCGGGCCAAAACTCGAACGACAAAAATTATTACAGCAGCATCAAGATACTAATATTCTGATTACTTCCTATCCCACTTTACGGAAAGATCAGGATTTATATGAGAATCATTTATTTGATTGCATCATTTTGGATGAAGCCCAGGCAATTAAAAATCATTTAACTTTAACAGCAAAAGCGGTACGATCGTTACAGGCAAAACAATTTTTTGCACTGAGTGGAACGCCTATCGAAAATGATCTGGATGAATTATGGTCGATTTTTTATACGATATCACCTGGATTATTTGGTAGCAAAAAAGCATTCAGCGACCTTGACACAAACTATATCGCTAAAATTACTAGACCATTTATATTAAGGCGTGTAAAAAAAGATGTTTTGGATGAATTACCTGACAAAATAGAATCGGTTCAATATTCTGAACTAACAAAAGAACAAAAAGAAGTATATATCGGTTATCTGCAACGAATTCAGAATGAGCTGGATGAAACCATTCAAGCTAAAGGCTTTGATCGCGGCAAGCTGCAAATTTTAGCAGGGCTGACTCGTTTACGGCAAATTTGCTGCCACCCTAGTTTATTTCTTGAGAATTACAGTGGTAAATCTGGAAAACTAGAACAGTTGATGGAATTAACCTCTGAGTTAGAAGCAAATGGAAAACGGACATTAATTTTTTCTCAATTTTCTAGTATGCTGGAGATTATCCGTAATACTCTACAAGCCAATGGTCATGAAGTATTTTATTTAGATGGATCAACTCCTTCTGAACGACGAATGCAGATGGTTGAAGCATTTAATGCTGGGGAAAGAGGGTTTTTCCTAATATCCTTAAGAGCTGGTGGAACAGGTCTAAACCTGACCGGAGCAGATACCGTTATACTATATGACCTATGGTGGAATCCAGCAGTAGAAGAACAAGCTGCAGGAAGAGCCCATCGAATTGGTCAGAAAAACGTCGTACAAGTCATCCGTTTTATTACCGAAGGAACGATTGAAGAAAAAATATACCAGTTGCAGCAAAAGAAACGTGAACTAGTGGATCAAATTATCCAGCCAGGTGAAACGTTATTATCGAAATTATCGGAAGAAGAGATTCGGGAACTGCTGCAATTTAACGAAAAACAAGAGAGCTGATGATCAGCTCTCTTGTTTTTCTAGTATGGTTTCTTGTACATAGCTATCGTTTTCTTTTACAAATAATATTCCTAACTTGTGATGTTCTCCTTCATATAGTGCCCGTTGAGCAAAGCGGATCTCACCGTTTAAGTCTTGAACATTTAATTTACAAAATGCTCTATTTTGATTAACTGCATGGTAAAAGTCTTCTTCATTCTCTACGGTTATATCGTTAACCTTGATAATTTTCTCTCCTGGCAATAATTCTAAACCTACTGCTGGTGTACCTGGCAAGGTTCCTAGGACTAATAGGCCTTCTTTAGCTGGCTGGTAGTACGGTGTATGTCGTCGCTCTCCAGTTCGATAAAATAGCTGAATGAATGCTTTACCTAAAAAAGCAACTGCAAGTGCAGCAACTGTTAAAATTGGAAAGAAATAGCTTCCTACAGCTATTAGCAAAACAACTACTGCTAAGAAAGCATTCTTTGCTGATAACCAACTAGCTGCATCCTGTACTAACCGAGAGCGTACTACGTATTCAAAACCTAATATATATGGTAAAAGAATGAAGCCAAATGATTCACCGGCAATTTCTACAATTGGCCACCCACTAAAAGGTTCTACCCATCCACCCGGAATTAATGCGATAAACGGGATGATCGTTAACTTTTTGATACGGTGCTGACCTAAGTATTTACCGCGACTACTTTTAACAAGTTCAGGAAATGTATCACGATTACGTACTCTAGCTAAAAGCCACGTTTCTATTAATAAAAATATCCCAACGACAAACGGTATATAGAATAAGTCTGTTGCAGCCAGTAAAGGAAGCCAATTGTTAGGCAAATAATTCTCACCATATATGTTGAGAAAATACATAAGAGCAGATACAATGGCTAATGTGTAACTAGCTGATAACCAGTAAAATCGGTTACCAATTGCCACTACTAGCATAACTAGACCTAATACTAAAGTAAATGGAATCGAAATGACGAATCCAAACACAATCGACACAACTGATAATAGTAAACCACTTATGATGGATATCGCCCAAGTATGCTTTGACTCATGAAAATACGGATATACTTTCGCTCCAAAATTTTGACGGTCTTTTTTAATTCGCCGATAACCACTCAGTAATATTAATAGAAAAAATAGATAGATAAACGGCTGCATAAACAAACGTGCGATAACTGCGCCAAGTTCCATCAACCATTCCATCCCAAACACTCCCTCCCCAACCAAACATCCATTTATGTATATTGACTCTTTTATGATTTCTATAACGAAAACTTTAAAGATGAAAACTCTATCATATCAACACTTTACTATTAATCAGTATAAAACGCAAATCCAAATTCGTGTAGTAAATTGTATGTTTTTTTGGAGTATTTGGGAGTGAAAATTCGTAGGTAGACGATATAGGATAAAAAAAGAAGCTGAGACAAAAGTGGTTTTTATCCAGCAAATTCCTAACACAAATGGTGCGAATACCCGCTTCGGAAATTATACCCCGCTTTCCCACAGGAGTCTACGTATATTTCCTAAGCTCTATTAGCACATTGTCCGGCTTCTAGACGAAAAACTTTCTTTTTGTCTCAACCTCTCCTATGTTCTTTCTTTATCAATTAGTTTATCTAATTCCTGTAGCAATAATTGCACATCTTCTGTCGTTATTTTCTTCTCCATTATATCACCTCTATATTATTGCTAATTAATTATTACCCCTTATCTTTATCTCCAAACCTTAAATTTCTCCCATAAAGGATAAATTGCCAAGCTTTAATATTCTTTCGCACCACAAACGTTCCTTGCACAAAGAATTTATATAATGTTGGCAATTAAAAATATACGGCTATGATGATGCTGGAATATTTGGAGTTACATAATTTTTAAAAATAATAGGTTATATTTTTTATACGGCATGAAATGCATGAAGAAAATTTATAGATAATGAATGAGAGGAAGTTTATTGATGGTCATGGCATCCATTCAAGGGTTTACTACGCTTGGAATTCTATTCCTGTCATTAGTTTTATTGCTATTACTTGGGTCAATAGGATTCATCTTTTATTTAAGAAATAAGAGAGGTTAAGAGAGCTTACAGAAGTTTTAAGTAATGTTTTTTATTCATTTCCTATGTAGAAATAAAACACAATAGGTGTAAAAAATTATCTTCTTCTTACCTGATTTTTACTCTAATAAATAAAGCAGCCGTAAACTTTCATACGGCTGCTCGCATCTTCCGTTATTGGGTTAGTGTTTCGATTGCTTTTTCAAGTTGTTTATCGTCTTCGTTGTTTCGAATTTTTTCAATAATGGTAGTTTGTAAAACCTCTGCTGTCTTTTCGTCCACTTCCCCAGTTACGTTGATTTCTTGATCACGTTGAAATGCTTCCACTGCTTCTTGAGTCGTTTCATTAAAATAACCATCTGTTCGTCCAGGATCATAACCCAGACCTTCTAGCATAATTTGAACATTTTCTATATTATTGTCACTTTGATTAAAGGCTAGAGGATCCTCAATTTGAATAGGATTGGTGTAATAATAATCTGGCATTCTCTGCTCAATTGTCGGCTCTACACCGACTTCATGAATCGAATTACCGTCAGGAGTTAACCACCTGAAACGAGTTATTTTAATGGTACTCCCATCACCAATTGGTACGGTTTGTTGTACAGTACCTTTCCCAAATGAAGTCTCTCCAACGATCTCATAGTCTAACGCTTCGTTTAAGGCAGCTGCCATAATTTCAGATGCTGATGCGCTCCCCTCATTGATTAATGTTACAATAGGGTACTCTTTGGCAGATTCAATGTTAGAAAAATACCTTGTTTTCTTTCCTGATGGGTCCTCAATTTGAATATATGGCGTATCCTTAGGAATGAAATTCTTTAAAATATCCTCTACAGCAGGAAGTAAACCACCTGGGTTTCCACGGACGTCAATTACTAAGCCATCAATCCCTTGTTCTTCTAGGTTTTCTAGTTCCCTTTCGAAATCACTTGCTGTATCCTCAGAGAAAGAAGTTAATTCCAAAATTCCAATTAACTTACCATCAACTTCTCGTGTATCTGCATAAACGGTTTCCAATGGTATAGAATCTCTTGTTATTTCCACTTCTAAAATATCCTCTACACCAGGTCTTCTGATTTCTAATGTAACTTGTGAACCTTTTTCACCACGTATTTTATTTACTGCTTCATAGAGATCCAATCCTTCTACACTTTCTCCATCAACTGAAAGCACCTGATCGTTTGGCCTTAAGCCTGCTTTCTCAGCAGGAGAATCCTTTATTGGAGCTATAATGGTCACATTACCCTCCATCATGGATACCTCAGCACCTATCCCTTCAAAGGAGGATTCAATCTGTTCATTGAATTGCTCCATTGTTTCCTGATCCATATAAACACTATAAGGATCTTCAAGAGATTGAAGCATGCCTTGAATGGCACCCTCTATTAATTGGGTATCTTCCACCTCTTCCAGATAGTTTTCCTGTATAATCGTAAAGGCATCTACAACTTTGGTCATTTTTCCCATATTTTCTTCTAATGTTTCTTGGTTGTCAGTCAGTTCTAGCAATAAATCCCGATCCGAACTAGTTAGACTGCCATTATTAGAGCTTGTTCCGTCTGACAAAAAAGATAAGCCTACATATGTACCAACTGCTCCCAATGCAAGCGCCACGAATAAATATAACACTAAATATTTTTTTCTAATATTCATTATTTCACCCCATAGCCTTAAATAAATAACTCTTTACTTACTATATTATGAAGGTTTAAAAAAGACATCACAACTATTTTGTGATGTCTTTTGTTTTTTACACTCAGTTATATATGAAATTATATGTATTGTAAAGAAAACATCTACGGATGTTAATTAATATAATTCATAGGGTCTGCTGGATTTTTATATCCACCAGGATGTATTTCGAAATGCAAATGTACTCCTGTTGAATCCCCTGTTGTTCCCATTACACCTATTTGTTGACCTTGACTTACTGATTGTCCTACCGAAACGCGAATACTAGCCAAGTGAGCGTAAAGTGTCGAATAGGTTTGTCCATCTATCGAATGTGTGATCATTACAGTATTTCCGTATCCACTCATCCACCCTGCATATGAAACAACACCACTTGCAGCAGCTTTAATGACAGAAGCGTCACTTGTATCATTACGGAAATCCGTTCCATTATGTGGCTTTACTACACCATGAATCGGGTGAACCCTATTAGGGTTAAACGGAGATGAAACAGAACCACTTGTAGGTCTAATAAATTTACCATTTCCACCACTATTAGAAGATGAGCTTGAATTACCAGATGAAGAAGAGTTAGATTCCTTCTCTTCCTTAGCTAATTGCTCTAATCGTTGCTTTTCCTTTTCAGCCTGTTCGATTGCTTTTTGAATACTTGCTGCCTGTGCATCAAGTAGTCTTTGCTCTTCTTCAGCAGAAAGTACAATTTCATTTAGCTCTTCTTCTTCTATCTCTAACTGCTCCATTATACTTTCTTTTTCATCCATTTGTTGATTTAACGTTGTTTGAATAGCATCTAATTCTTGTTTTTGAGATTGTAAAGAAGATTTTGTTTCTTCTAATTCTTTTTTATCTTCTTCTAAAGCAGCTTGCTTCTCTTCAACTTCTTTTTTATTTTCTTCCACTGCAATCTTGTTTTCTTCTAGTTTATCTTTATCATCCTGTTGTTCTTCCATGATCTTCTTGTCAGAATCCATGATTTTTGTGACAGCAGTTGCTCTGTTAATAAAGTCTCCAAAGTTTTGGGCGCCCAAAATTACTTCCAAATAACTGATATTGCCACCGTTTTGTTGAATGGAGCGCAATCTGTTTTTTAATAATTCTTCTCTTGCCTCAATTTTCTCTTCTAGCTCTTTAATTTCCTCTTCTAATTCCTTAATTTCTTCCTTTAATTCCTCTATTTCCTCTTCAGTCTTATTAATTTCATTCTCAGTTTCGGATATTTTCGTGTTAGTTGCTGCAATTTCGTCTTCTTTCGCTTGTAATTCAGCTTGGGTATTTTCTAAATCACTATTAATTTTATCAAGCTCACTTTTTGTCTCTTTTTGTTGCTCTTGATTTCCTGCGATTTTTTCTTCTGTCTCGTTTACTTCACTTTTTATACTGTCTGCTTCTTTATTAATTTGATTCTTTTCTTTTTCCAATTCACCTATTTTTTCGTCTAGGTTTTCCGCAAATACAGAAGTTGTAGTGAAAACGGTAGAGACTAGTAATATAATTAGCACTAGAAATAGTCGCTTCATATAATTTCCCCTCTCTGTAAAACTTTTCTCGTATTCTATTAAACTTTTAAGAACTTGCGAACACTCATAAGGCTTCCCCACACACCAATCGCAGCTCCTATTCCAATAATAATAAGTGAAATCTGGACCGCAAATGGATAAAAGTTCAAGATTTGTACGAATTCAAATTGCTGTAACATCGCTAAATTCTGTGTCAAGAAATAATAGCCAATTAATATAACTGCTATAGGAAGTAAGCTTCCCAACACTCCTAACAGCAGACCTTCAACGAAAAATGGCCAACGAATAAAGTTATTTGTTGCACCTACAAGCTTCATAATACCAATTTCTCTCTTACGAGCAAGAATCGTTATCTTAATTGTATTCGAAATTAGGAAGATGGCGGTAAATACTAGTGCAGCAATTAACACTAATCCTATATTTCTAGCATATTCATTGAACGTAAATAGAGTATCTACATACTCTTGTCCATAATTAACACGATAAATGAAGTCAAACTCTTCTATTTCTGCTGCTATTTTTTCTGTATCGAGCGGATCTGTCGCTTTTATGATAAACGCATCATTCAATGGGTTATCTTGTTCATATAACCCCCATGCTTGTCCTTGCTCTCCCATGCTCTCAATTAAACTCTGTAGCTCTTCTTCTTTTGTGACATAATCTATTGTTTCAATCCCACTTATTTCATTAATATTTTCTTCTAATTGTTGTACATCGCTCTCTTCAGCAGTTAACTCGACTAATGCTTTGATTTGTACATCATCTTCTAGTCCATTAGCAATATGATTCAAATTCAGCATTAATACAAGAAATACCCCAACCAGAATCAAGGTAGTGGTCACCGCCCCTATAGATGCGACGGTCATCCAGCCATTTCTCCACGTATTTCTAGCACCCTCTTTAAAATGGCGCTTTAATGTACTAAACTTCATATCCATACTCTCCTCGATGCTCGTCACGTACAATCATGCCATCTTCGATAGCTATGACACGTTTTTTTACTGTATTAACGATATCTTTACTGTGCGTTGCCATTAAAACTGTTGTACCACTTGCATTAATTGCTTCTAATATCCGCATAATTTCCCATGATGTATCTGGGTCTAAGTTACCAGTCGGTTCGTCTGCTATTAGTAAACCCGGGTGGTTTACTATCGCTCTGGCAATTGCAACACGTTGCTGTTCTCCACCAGACAACTCATCAGGAATAAAACGTGCTTTATTTTTCAATCCAACTTGATCTAAAACAGCCATTACTCGTTTACGAATGTTCTTTGGTGTTTCTTCAATCACTTCCAAAGCGAAAGCAATATTTTCGTATACAGTTAATTTCGGTAATAAACGGAAATCTTGATAGACAACCCCTATATTTCTACGGAAATAAGGTACTTCTTTCCACTTCAACGCTGATATGTCGGTATTATTAACAACAACGGAGCCGTTAGTTGGTACTTCCTCACGGAATAACATTTTAGTGAAGGTTGACTTACCGGCACCACTTGGTCCTACTATGTAGACAAATTCTCCTTGTTCAATTGTTACATTTACTCCATTCAGGGCAACAACCCCGTTAGGATAAGTCATATAAACATCTTGCATCTCTATCATAAAATTACTCACCTTTTTTATCGTATGATATATAAATTTCCCGATTAACGGAATCAAATTTCGACGATCTATTGCGTACAAATACATTATAACATCATTTTCGATAATTTTTATCCTATTTTTTATTACAATTTTATTTCAAAATGTTTAAAGCGTTCCCTCCATTACCTAGGTCCAGGATTTTATACCATTAAATGGTAATTATCGTTTAAATCCTTCCCCTAATACTTCTGTTGCGTTCATCACTATAACAAATGCATCAGGATCAATCGTTTTGATCGCTCTAGTGGTTTTACTAAATTCATTTTGCTGTACGACACACATTAACACTTTTCGATCTTCATCTGTATAACCACCTGATCCCTTAAAAATAGTAACACCTCGATCAATATCATTCAACAGAATTCGACGTATTTTCTCAGGTTGATTCGTTATGACCATCACGTTCTTTGAGGTATTTAGACCCACTTGGACAAAATCAATGGTTCGACTGGTAATAAATAATCCGATTAATGCATATAAGCCTTCTTCAATAGAAAAAACAAAGGAAGCTGTTAACACAATCAAACCATCCAATATCGCCACACATATACCAAGGGGTAAAGAGGTAAATCTATGTAATATTTGTGCTGCTAAATCCATACCTCCAGTTGATGCTTTACCACGAAAAACGATACCAATTCCTATCCCAACTATCATCCCTCCGAAAAGAGCTGCTAACAATGGGTCTGCTGTTGCTGGCTGTATATCTCTAGTTAGAAACACATAAAATGGTAAAACGATTGTACCAACCAGTGACTTTGCACCGAAATTTTTTCCTAAAATTACTATTCCAGCGATAAATAATGGGATATTCAGCCCCCATTGTACAATCGATGGTTCCCAATCAAAGACAGCTTTCGTTATCGTACTAACTCCTGCTACACCACCGGATGCGATGTTATTTGGTAATAAAAAAAGGTTAAATGCGATGGCAACAAAGAAGGCACCTACCAGAACAAAGATATAGTCTAATGTTTGACGTAGCCAATCAGGCATTTGCTTTCTTCGATATTTTGTTATCATGTTTAAATCACTCCTCCTGTTGTTAATGACACAGTAAAACGAGCAAAAGGAGATCCTTCCCCTTTTGCTCGTTAATCCATTACAGAACGTAAATAGGCATCAATAAAATTGTCTATCTCTCCATCCATTACTGCCTGGGTATTCCCTGTTTCGTAATCTGTTCGATGATCCTTCACCATCGAATATGGATGGAAGACATAAGAACGTATTTGACTTCCCCAACCTATTTCTTTTTGTTCTCCACGAATTTCAGCCATTTCTTGCTTCTGTCTTTCTATTTCTAATTGATATAATTTCGCTTTTAACATTTTCATCGCTTGTTCTCTGTTTTTGATTTGCGATCTTTCCGATTGACATGTTACTACCGTGTTTGTTGGTAAGTGCGTGATACGGACAGCTGAGTCAGTTGTGTTAACATGCTGACCACCAGCACCACTTGAACGGTACGTATCAATCTTCAAGTCTTCGCTATTAATTTCAATATCAATATCATCATCCAATTCAGGTGTTACATCGCAGGAAACAAACGAAGTATGACGACGTCCGGATGAGTCAAACGGCGAAATCCGCACAAGACGGTGAACACCTTTTTCAGCTTTCAAATAACCGTAGGCATTATGACCTTTGATCAACAATGTAACACTTTTGACTCCTGCTTCTTCACCAGGAAGATAGTCCAAGGTTTCTACTTTAAACCCCTTCGATTCTGCCCATCTTGTATACATACGTAAAAGCATGCTTGCCCAATCCTGTGATTCCGTTCCACCAGCACCTGGATGCAATTCCAAAATCGCATTGTTCTTGTCATAAGGCTCACTTAAAAGAATGAACAATTCAAATTGATTAAGTGCCTCGGTGAGAGACTTTACTTCATTTTCTAAATCTTCACGTAAGTCCTCATCATTTTCTTCTTTTACTAGCTCGTAAGAGACCTCTGCATTTTCCAATGTTTCTTCATTTCTATCAAATGCATGAACTAACTCTTTTAAACCATTTGCCTCGTTAATTACTTTCTGCGCTGCTTGCTGATTATCCCAAAAACTTGGGTCTGTCATAATTTCCTCTAATTCGGCAATACGGGCTCTCTTTGCATCTAAGTCAAAGAGACCCCCTAAAATCCGCTAATCGCTTAGCCATTTTGTCTAATTCTTGTTTTATTTCTACCAGTTCCATCATTCCACCTCATTTAACCTTAACGTCCATGACAATGTTTGTACTTCTTACCACTGCCACAAGGGCATGGTTCATTTCGTCCAACACTTTGTGCTTTAACGTATGGTTTTTTCACTTTTTTCTTTTGCTGATCTCCACCAGAAACCGCCTGTGTATCTTTGACAACTGCTTCTCTTTTTAAGTTTTCACGAATTTGAGCTTTCATTATATATTTAGCTACTTCTTCATTAATGACAGCAATCATCTGTTCAAACATGGCGAAGCCTTCCATCTGGTATTCACGCAATGGATCATTTTGTCCATATGCTCTCAGATGAATACCTTGGCGTAACTGATCCATCTGATCGATATGATCCATCCACTTCCGATCAACCGTACGAAGAAGGATAACTTTTTCAAACTCACGCATTCTTTCTGGGGTGAACTCTTCTTCTTTCTGGTCATATTTTTCTTTAATTTTTGTCATGATCTCTTTAATAACTTCCTCTTTTTCTTTTCCTTTGAGATCATCTTCTGTCATCCATTCAGGTTCTAGCAATGTTGCATGGAGATATTCCATTAATCCAGATATATTCCAATTTTCTGGAATATCATCCGTCATATACGTGTCAACAGCACCTTCTACTGTGGTCTCGATCATTTGTTCAATAATGTCTCGAAGGTTTTCAGAATCAATGACATCAAAACGTTGTTTGTAAATAATCTCACGTTGTTGACGTAACACATCGTCATAAGAAAGGATCGTTTTACGTGCATCAAAGTTATTACCCTCTACACGTTTTTGAGCAGATTCTACTGCACGTGAGACCATTTTACTTTCAATTGGCTGCGTATCATCCATGCCAAGTCTTTCCATCATATTTTTCATATTATCTGATCCAAAGCGTCGCATCAATTCATCTTCCATTGATAAATAGAATTGGGTTATACCTGGATCCCCTTGACGACCAGATCGACCACGTAACTGATTATCAATACGTCGTGATTCATGACGTTCTGTACCTATTACAGCAAGTCCACCTAACTCTTTCACACCATCACCTAATTTGATATCTGTACCACGACCAGCCATGTTAGTCGCAATGGTAACGGCATGCTTCTGACCAGCATTTTCGATAATTTCAGCCTCTCGATAATGGTTTTTAGCGTTTAATACATTATGTTTGACGCCTGCCTTCTTCAAAAGCTTCGAAATTAATTCAGAGGTTTCAACCGCCACCGTACCGACTAGTACTGGTTGCCCCTTCTCATATCTTTCTTTAATTTCTTCCACAACTGCTTTAAACTTCCCATCCATCGTCTTATAAATTAAATCTGCTTTATCTTCCCGGATAATCGGCTTATTTGTTGGAATCGCAATAACATCCATTGCATAAATATTACGAAATTCCTCTTCTTCCGTTTTGGCAGTACCAGTCATCCCTGCAAGCTTTTCATACATACGGAAGTAGTTCTGAAAGGTAATGGAAGCAAGTGTCATGCTTTCGTTTTGAATTTGTAAACCTTCTTTTGCTTCAATCGCCTGATGTAAGCCATCACTGTATCGGCGGCCCTTCATTAAACGACCAGTAAATTGATCGACAATGACCACTTGGTCTTCTTCCACTACATAATCGGTATCCCGGTGCATTGCGACATGGGCTTTTAATGCTTGATTAATATGGTGTGTTAACGTCACATTGTCAAGGTCAAACAGATTATCAATATTAAAGAATCGTTCAGCCTTATTCATTCCTTCTTCTGTTAACTGTACACCTTTTGTTTTTTCGTCATACGTATAATCTTCTTCGTTTTTCAATGTGCGAACAAAAGAATTCGCTTGCTGATAAAGGCTAGCTGATTTCTGGGCTGTACCGGAAATAATCAGCGGCGTACGTGCCTCATCGATTAAAATCGAATCCACCTCATCAATAATAGCAAAGTGTAATGGACGTTGAACCATTTGTTCCTTGTATAATACCATATTGTCTCGTAAATAATCGAAACCAAATTCATTATTGGTTCCATACGTAATATCTGCTAGGTATGCTTCTCTTTTTTCCTCTTTTGACATACTGTTCAGATTTAACCCAACTGTTAAACCTAAAAATTGAAATAATTCTCCCATTTCCCGAGCATCACGATCTGCTAAATAGTCGTTTACCGTGATAATGTGCACACCTTTTCCTGTCAATGCATTTAAATAGGCAGGCATGGTAGAAGCAAGGGTTTTTCCTTCACCAGTCTTCATCTCTGCGATATTCCCTTTGTGCATGGCAATTGCACCAAGTAATTGCACATAAAATGGTCGCATGTCTAACACACGATTCGCAGCTTCGCGCACTACGGCATATGCTTCGACTAGAAGATCATCTAGGGACTCACCATTTTGGTAACGTTCCTTCAATTCTTCTGTTTTATTTTTTAATTCATCATCTGATAATTGCTGTATTGATGGCTCTAACGCTTCTATTTCATCCGCAATTTTTTCAAGCGTTTTTAATTCACGTTGGTTGCCATCACCGAATACTTTTTTTAATAATCCACGCATTGCAGCCGCTCCTCTTTATCTTAAAATCAATACTTGTTTCCTATAATTATTCTCCACACCCTATAATAACACTTGCAGGATATAAATTACAACAATCCACAAAAAGAGAGGAGAAGCAGTTGATAGAGGGGTGAAGACTGCTTCTCCATGAAAGGAAGAGAGGGAGGCTAAATCCTCCCTAAAAAGGAGCTACTCTTTTTATATCACAATTTTATCGTCGAACAAAATTAGTGATTTGGAATTTTCATATTGTGAAGATAATATAAAAATAGCTTTCTCCATAGACTTTTTATTATCTTAATAAGTTTAGATCCTTAGAAAAAACAACTTTGTATTTTTCAATGAAAATAGCCGATAAAAACAAAATAGGCAAATAAAAGCAAATAGAGTCCTCCTCTATTTGCTTTTATTTTTATTATTCTACTGCTTTCGCTGTTGCTCTTCTACGAGCTAATACTGCTATTGCACTGATTATCAGTACGATAATACCCGCAATGCTTCCAGAAAATAATGGTTTATTTTCATAGAATTTTGTTAGTAAACTTTTGTCTGTTATGACGAATGGTAAGCTTTCCGTTACTTCATTACCAGCTTTATCGTATGCAGTAACTTCTACGGTATAATCATCAATTTCGGTAAAGCGGTATTGAATTACTTCAAATCCATCCTCTTCCGTCACTTCACCTTCATATGCCTCACCATTAACAGACACAGATTGGATTGTATCTTCTGGGTTGTCTAACTGAACAGACAAATTAACTGCTTCCACGTACTCACCATTCTCTTCAATACCATCAAAAATCACTACTGGCGGAGTTAAGTCGATAATAAATTCAACAGTAAGCTGTTTCACATTTCCTGCTTGGTCTACTACTTCAAAATAGAGTACATGCTTACCTTCCGTTTCGATTGGGTCACCTAATTCATATGGTTCCCCGTTCAGTGTTAAAGTAATGATATCATAGCCTGTCATTGCCTCAATAATAATCTCAGGAATAACCACTCCATTAAAGTATTGCCCTGACAATGGCTCTTTAAAAATAATTCTTGGACCAGTCTTATCGATCGTAAAGACAATTGTCTGTTCTGTGACATTGTCTGCTAAGTCTGTAATAACAGCCTCTAGAATATAATCTTGTTCATCTGTCAATTCCATCCCGTTACTAAAAGGTGCTCCATTTAACGTCACAGATGTCCGTTCTTCATCTAAGTTACGATCCGAATATTCTACATGTGGACGGACATTCTCATTAGTAAAATTGCCAAATATCCCGGTAATACTTAACTCTGGTCTAGTTGTATCTAATGTAAAGCTTGTCGTTAGCGTTGTTTCATTTCCTGCTTTATCCCGTGCCAATACTTCATAATTATATTTCATTTCTTTTGACGCTAACGGAATATTACCAGCGATATTGGAACCTCCATTTAATCTAACGGATACAATCGTGTCCTCCTCATTATCTAATAAGAACTGGGGCTGGAATACATGATTAATGTATGAGCCATCTACAAGCTCCTTACCTTCTCCTCCCATTACAGGAGTAATAACCGGTGGCGTTTTATCGATAGTAAAAGAGACAGATTGGGACTGCTGATTATTTGCTTTATCCACTGCTTCTACTACTATTTCATAATCGCCTTCTTGACTAAAGGTATGGCTTAATCTTGCAAAGGAGTTTTGATATTGATTATTCGTGATAGAGAAACCTCCAACAGGATAATTCTGTCCATTCCGTGTTACACGAATTCTATTCTGATCCAAGTTTACATCTGCAATTTGTATGGAAACCGGAAGATCATGATTATAATATTGTCCATCCTCGACGCCAGAAATATCTATTTCTGGTTTAACAGTATCAATTACAAAGCTTTTCTTAGCTGTCTTGCTTTTGTTTCCAGCTTTATCTGTTGCATTTAATACAATACTATAAGCCCCATCTTGATTGAAGTGGTAGCTTAATCTTGACAACGCACTAGCGGTTCTCCAAGATGGCCCTCTTGATCCTTCTACTGTGTTTGTTATATTTTGACCATTCCTTGTCACTTCAAACTGTACATTATTATGACGATAGTTTGTTTCTTGTACAGTCATCTCAGCAGTTCTGCCAGAAGCGTAATAGTTGCCATCAGTAATATTGTTGATCGCTAAAACAGGTGCGGTATTATCGATCGTAAAGTCAACTGATTGTTCTGTTCCTTTATTACCAGCCAAATCAGTAGCGTTTAATTGAACACGATAAGTACCTTCATTTGCCGTAGTAAAATTATAACGCCAATTCATCGAACGTCTTGTAAAAGTTGGCTGCTTTCTTGTGTTATAAGGTTCCATTTTGCCAGTTGAAGGGTTGAGTCGATATACAGCTAACACGGTATCCGCTTTACTTACGTTCTCATCCCTAACGGAAGCCCTCACTTCTTTATTTGTACGGTAATGGCTATCTTGCGTAACTCCAGAGATACTTAAGTCCGGATTAACCGTATCAATGGTAAATATGTTGGTTTGCGTTTTTGCTTTGTTACCTGCTGCATCTGTTGCACTTACTTCTATTTTGTATTTTCCATCCTTTGTAAAAGGAAAATCTAAGGATGTAACCTTTTGGTTGTTCTTCCAACTTGGAAAATGATCATTATACGGAACAAACTTACCTTGGGAGTTCTCCCGATAAATGGATACATTCACCTTATTCGTAGCGTGATTATGCTCTGTTACCGTAACCGTTTGTGTCTGAGCTGCATCATTAAATTCTTTCAAATTCGATAGCTTGATTACCGGAGCAATATTATCAACAGTAAATGACAGGCTTTTACGATCGGTTCGGCCTGCATAATCTTCAGCTGTCACCACAATTTCGTAATCACCATCTTTTGCAAAAAAACTATCCTTCAGATCATAGCGATAGTTAGAATCTGATAATTTAACCCATTTACCAGTTTCCGCTTCACCATGTGTACTCCTTTTACCGTTATTATCTACTCGAGAAATACGTACTTCTTTCGTTTTAAGATTCTTTTCTTTTAAATTAATCGGTATAAGGTTTGTCATTCCCTTGTCATTAATATAGTTACTCCTAACATATGGTGGAATGTCATCATCAATTGAAATGGCTGGATTTGTCTTATCAATGGTAAAGCTGACTTCTTCAGTCGAATGGTTACCAGCGCGGTCAACCGCAGAAAGATTAATTACATAGTCGCCTTCTTCCTTAAACGTATGTTCAAAAGTGACCAATGTACGTTTTTCATCCACATTTTCTATTGCATACTCTTTTTGATTTTTCCAAACCGTCATTTGATATTCATCAAGATTCTTATCTTTGATTGTTACAGCAACCTCTTTATTACCGTCATAATGTACACCATCTTTCACACCCTCTACTGTAATTGACGGTGATGCCGTATCAATTGTGAACGTTCTGGTGACATTCTTGGAAGTATTTCCTGCCTTATCTTCAGCATATAATCTTACTTCATAGTCTCCATCCTCCGTAAAGGTATATGTTAATTCAGATAGACTCGATGCATTTCTCCAGGCTTGTCCCGCATTTCCTTCAACTTGTTTTGTATAATCCTTACCATCTTTTGTTACTTCAAAAGTGACATCATTTTCACGATAATTTAATTCCTCTACTTTAAATGTAGCTGTTAATTCCTTATCATAATAGGTTTTATCCTTTATATTCACGATCGATACAACTGGATCTGTGTAATCAATGGTGAAAATAACATGTGCATCTTCTGCCTCTCTACCAGCTTTATCTTTCGCTCTAACGATCATTTCATAGGTGCCTTCTTCTTCAAAATCATGCTGCCATTCTGCATGTTTACGCTCAAACTGTAACGTGGTATCCATATCATATGGTTCAAATTGCTCGCTGTTGTGATTCCATTTATTAACCGTAAGATTTGTAGCTGATTCATCAATATTATGGTCTTTAATATCTACCTCTACTGATCTAGCACTTGTATAGTGTTCCTGGTGTTTGACTCCTGAAATCGTCGACACAGGATTCTCTGTATCAATCGTGAAGACTACACGTTCGCCTACTGCTTCATTACCAGCTAAATCTACAGCATTTACTGTAATACGGTAGGTGCCATCTTCATTGAATGGAAATGCTGCTTCTGATTGAAAACCGCTATTTTCCCAATCTTCAAAGCTATCAGATTCAAATGGTTCAAACGTTCCAGATTCATTTTGCTTCTCGATTGTTATGGTTACATTGTTCTCCTCATAATTATGTTCTTTTACGATTACGTTACTTACTACGTGTTTGTCGCTATATCTATCTACTTCCGAAATTTCGATAACTGGAGCTGTATCATCAATAGTAAAGCGAAGACGTTGTTCACCAGTTCGTCCTGCTTTATCTTCAGCTCGTAACGAAAGCGTATAATCTCCCTCATCACCGATCAGTTCTTCATTCAAATCAAAATGATAGGTACCTTCCTGATTTACCCAAGTACCTGCATCACTATCTACCCACATTTGTTTTCTACCGTTAGTGTCTGTATATTCCAATTGCGCTTGATATTGATCGAGGTAATGATCGAATACACTTAAGTTAAAGATGCTGCTTTCTTGTTCTTCAAGAAAAGCAGATGTAATATGTTGGTTGTCAACAATTGGTGAATCAATTGTTACTTCTGGGTCAGTTTTATCTACAATAAATTTACGTTTCTCTGTTTCTGTTTTTCCCGTAATTGTCTGGGTTTCTATCGATAAATAGTACTCCCCTTCATGGAAGAAATGGTCAATCCAGCTCAAGAATAAAATACTAGAAAGGTCAGAACTATCTAAATAAGGCTCATCCTCACCAGTAATTAAGTTACGCTTAGTAACGGAGAATGATTTATTAATTGGATTGAAGTCCCAATATCTAACATTAATTAACACGTTATCCTGGTAATATTCTTGCAGATTTCCATTATTCGTTTTATCTGTAATATTAATAAGATCACTATCTGTATACAAAGCAAAAGTAAGATCAATAATGCTCTCGTTTCCAGCATAATCTACAAGTTTACCGCTTACCTTATATTCGCCATCCTGATTAACAGCGAATTTTCCGATACCTACCCCATCACTGTAGGATAATGGGACTTCACTTTCGGTTACACTCTCAACATAGCTATGTGTTACGGTAATAGAGCTTTGATCCACATCGAGATTGGCATCCTCTACATGAAACAACAATTCAAATTCGCGTTCATACACTTGCTCGTCTGTTACTGGCTGATCATAACTATCTGTAATAGTAACTTTCGGATTTGATTGATCCACTGTAAGCATAAACGGTTCAAGCTCATGCTTTTTGCCGTTATGACTATCCTCCAACTCTGCTTTCATTTCATATGTTCCATCTTGTTCGAATTGATACTCCACACTCGCCTGATTACCACTTGTATTCATATCAAGCTCGACTATTTCTTCGTTTTCTTGGCTAATCATTATCTTTGCAGCTTCGATTGCTATACCATTCTCAATTGCAAAGTTGTAACTATCCTCTGCAAGCACTGCTCCATCTTCTACTGCATCGCCTGAGCTTGTAGTAACTTCCAAGATAGGTTTCTCGATGTTTAAGTAGAAGGTAAGTTCTTCCGTTGTCTCATTTCCTGCCTTGTCTACTGCTGTCGTCTTGACTTGATAATTACCACTCTCTGCAAAGCTAATTTTCGCCTTATTACCATTCCATTCAATATCCTGGTCCAATTCATTATTGTTATGCGTTATCATCACGCTCTTATTGTCAATATTCTCTTCCTCAATAGTAATTCGTAATTCCTGTTCATCATAATATACTTGTTGATCTTCCAAACCTGAATAACGAACACCAGGTGATGTCGTATCTTTTACAATGGTAAAAGATATCGGATTTTGTTCAGTAGGAATTCCCCAGTTGTTATCTTCCTCAATGTCTAATTCTATCTTCATTTGTCCTTCATGGTTGCGATTAGGTTCCACTGTTACCTCATAGATGCCCGTAAATTCCCCTTCAGCATTTGTTATCTCTTTAACATCAACAGTTGCTCGTGAAACATTCACCTCAAAGGGCTGGCTATATGAGATGGTGGAGCCATCTTCCTCTTCTTTCTCTAGGTCTTGGTAGTATTCACTCAGATCGACCTCAAAACTAATATCATCCTTATTGGTGTACCAGTCGGGATCATTTGTCGGCTCACTACTTAAATCCCATTCCTCTCCTTGATATTGAATTTTCATATGCAACTCATCAGAAGCAATTGCATGTGAGGTAAAAATAATAGCGGATAACATAACAATTGATATGATGGCATAAACTACATAGCTTTTACTTCTTTTCTTCTGATTATTACTCACTTTAATCCCTCCTTCTTGTTTAATGAATTGTGAGTTACGATAACTTCCTCTTCTACTAGAAATGATTGCTCCTCATCGCTGATTAACTCGGTTTCACTGCCCAGAAGACTTGTCTCTTCCAATAATTCCGTTTGGTTATCATCCTGTTCATGTAATAATTCTGTCTGGAAATGATCAGTAGCATCCTTTAACAACTCTGTTTCATCGAATGTCTCTTCTTGCGATAGTTCTGTTTGATCCACATTGTGCTTGTTAGTTGAAGTAGTATTGTTGACACTTTTTACGAAGCTTTCTTCCTTATTTCGCAATTTTTTATTAGTCGGTGAGAAGCTTGATGAAGTATGTGAATGCCGACTTTGACGCAATCTATCAGAAGTATATTCGATTTTTTTTAACTCAATCTTACTAGATGTGTGATCCCGTTCGTTCCACATTTCAAAGGAAGTATTACTCTGTTTTCTTTTGCTTTTACCTAATCTTATTCCTGTTAAGTCCTCTATTACATGGCGAATATCCAGTCTGAAAAACAACCAAATCGCAATCGAAAGGGTGATAAGTGCACCAGTAATACCTCCATATAGCATCAATCTATATAAATACGTTAATTCCATATCACCCCTCCTATATAACGGAATTATTCTGTAATCTACGTTCTAGTTTTTCTACTTCTGGGTTATCCTTTGCATGTTCGATTTCCAATAGTTCTTCATATAAATCCATTGTTTTCTTAAAGTTACGGTCAGAGACTTCTTTTTCCTGCTCGATATCAATGAGTAAATTAATCAGCTTTACATAAGCGTTGATAGATTGTGAATATTGATCAATTACCAACCGATACTGGTTAATAGCATCATCATATTCTCCCATTTCTTGATAGGCATTTCCTATCGCAATCATAATACTTTCCTGGTCGGAGACATCTTGACCAAGCAATTCGTTATAATGATCAATCGCTGCATAGAAATCATCTCTTGCATTTGCGTTATTATCTTCCAAAATCCCGCGACTGAAATATGCCTGTGCTAGTTTCCGTTGAAAGTTCTGTTCAAATTGCATCTGAACATTTTGATCATCAAGCAAAGCAAACATATCTTGTGCCTTTAGTAAAATACTGATCGCCTTTGAATTGGCATCTTCTATTTGACCCTTATAGGACAGATAAATGTTTGCCAATGCATTATAATTTTCTAACTTTCTACTATTATTGGCTAAACTATCGTTATATTGTTCAAAGCTATCAAGTTCTGCTACAAATTGATCATAATCAATATCTAACTGACTCATCTGCGTAGCGAGCGTTTTGTAATATCTAGCATCTGGTAACGCTTCTTCATCTATTTGCCGGAAATAGTGAAGGGCGGCATTATAATCTCTTGCCACATCAAAATAAGTCATCCCAACTTTAAATAACACTTCGTTGTTTTGATCCAATCTACCGTAGCCATCATCGATGTGCGTTTCTATAGTAGACAGACCTGTTTCTGTATCACCCCTGTTAATATATAGGTCAAGGAGACGGTTATATGCTTCAGCCCTTGAATTATCAACAGATATGGCATTTTCCAAAAGGGAAATAGCTTCTGTTTCCCGCCCGTCAATTAATGCGATATTGGCGTCATTTAATAAACGGACATAATCCTGAAACTGTTCTTTTTGCATGCCTGTATAGCCAAAAGCCGCGGTTGTAGTAAAGGTAAGAAAAAGTATCGCTGGGATGAGAAAGTATGATAGCTTTTTAATTAGCTGCTTCTTATAGCCTTTTGTTAATTTATCAATTTGAAAAAGATCTGCATATAGCTCTTCTGTCTCTTGGTAGCGATCTTCTGGCTCTACCTGAGTACAACGCTGAATAATATATTCTAGCCCTTCAGGGAGTGAAGGATCCCATGTACGAATGGGTCTAATTTCAAAAGGTGGTTCATTCAATGTTTTGCCAGTGACAAGATGATATAGCGTAACACCTAAACTATAAATATCCGTTCGTTTATCTGTTTGTTTACCGGCAATCTGTTCCGGAGCTGCGTAGGTTTTCGTTCCTAGATTAGTAGTATCCGTTGAATTTTCTGTTTTATATTCTCTAGCAATCCCAAAGTCAATTAGCTTGATTTTGTCATCTGGCGTCAGCATAAGATTGTCTGGTTTCATATCTCGGTAGATGATCGGGTGCGGCTCCCTGCTATGAAGATAACCAAGTACATTGGTGATCTGTTTCGCCCATTCAATTACTTCATCTGGCCCAACACGATGCTCACGTTCTAGTTTTTCTTTAAGTGATTCGCCTTCAATGTAGTCCATCACCACATAAATACCATTTTTCGATTCAATAATGTCATAGATTCGCGGCAAAGCAGGGTGTTCTAATTTTTTGAGCATATTCGCTTCAACAACAAGACTATTTAGTAAAATTTCATGGTTATTACTCTTGCGCTTGCGAATATCTTTCACGACTAATGATTTTTTCAATCGATTGTCCATCGCGAGATAAACAATACTCATCCCGCCTCGGCCAATTTCCTTCAATATCTCATATCTGCCATCAATGACGACACCACTCTCCAGCATCTTCTTCCTCCTTTCATAAAGGTTGTACTAACAATGCGGTAATATCATCTGTCTCCTCTCGACTTTTAGCAGTCTGACTTAACAACTTCAAATTTTCCTCCATTTCAGTCTTGTCTAGCGAGGTATCGGGACTCATCACTTGAAATATTTCTTCTGGGGCTAAAGTTTTGTAAAAGCCATCTGTACAAAGTAAAAGCTGCTCACCATCTGCTAACATCCCACTGGTGGTTGCTACTTCTATATCAGATTGGACACCAATACATTGCAACAGAACGTGACGTTGGGGATGTGTTAGTGCATCCTGCTCTGTTATCATGCCTCTTTCTATTTCTCTGGCTACCAATGACTGATCCTTGGTTAACTGGGTAATCTGTTGCCCTACAGCATATGCTCTACTGTCACCTACCTGGAAAGTGAAGTATTGCTGGTCTAATACCAAAATGGCCGTAAGTGTTGAACCCATCTGTATTTTCTGCAGTTGACTTTTTTCTATGAGATCTTGATTAATAGCTTCTATTTTTTCTACAAAATATAATGGTAGATCCTCTAACTCGGCTGAATCTAGAAGGATTGGCAATGTGTGCTTGAACCATTCTGACAATTGTTCGATAATGGTAGAACTTGCAACCTCCCCTTGGTTCAGCCCGCCCATTCCGTCACAAACAACAAACAAGCCGATTGACCCTTGCTTACTTCTTGCAGCTTGGATCATTAATGCATCTTGGTTTATTGGTTTCGTATTTCCTTTTTCGGTATGGTAAGCAGTAATAAAAGGCACTGGGATTAGCCACCCTCTCTTCTTTAATCATTTTGGTGCAACAAGAGATGCAGTAATATTATCTGTTGCTCCTTTATTATCAGCATCCTCTACCAGGTAGTCGGTAATAGATTGGAATGGAAGCTTGTCTGATTCACAATCTTGCAAATTATCTAATAGTTCTTCACTTGGATAAATATTGTAAAAACCATCACTACAAAGGAAAAAAAGGTCATTTTGAGTATATTTACCTACCTTTACAAAAGGGGAAAAATGTTCATTTACACCAAGGCATTGCATCAGTATATTTTTCTGTGGATGAAGTTCTGCTTCTTCTATGGTCAGCAGATTTTTCCTTACTTGATCCATCACCCAGGAATGATCTTCTGTCAACTGATTGATACTATATTTCATTTCTTCCAATTTAGTAATCTTGTATATGCGACTGTCACCTACATGGACAATTAGATAGCTATCATTATAAAGAAAGAGAATCGAAGCTGTAGAACCCATTCGCTTCCCTTGTTTTTTTCCTTGCTCAAGCAAGGTTTGATTCACTTCTTGTAACACTTGCTCCATCTCTAGCTCGATTTTTGCCAATGGATATGGTAATGGTAAACAAATGGAGGCTTTCCTTCGATACCATTCATCAATTTTTGCAATCACGATACTACTAGCAACATCACCAGCATAATACCCACCCATGCCGTCTGCTACGACAGCTACTAGTAAATGATTGCCTTTTCGATCCTTCATTGTATTGAGATATGCATTATCCTCGTTGTGTTCTCTCACAGACCCTTTATGGGTAGACACTCCAAAACGCCATTTTTCTTTTTTTCGTAACATGTGATTAAATCCTTTTTTAAAAGTTTCGATAATGTATAGCAATCAGATTTATGTATAGGTATGTAAGGTTATTATTCGTTACTTGCTTCGTCAGCATCGAAACGCCAAGTTAAAATGGTTGCATTGGATTCTAGTGCTCCAAAATTGAAAACTAACTCATAATAATCCGAATTGTTTTGATCAAAAAGCATTTGCGCTTCTACGGTTTCGCCAGGCTGGATCTCTTCTTCTGTCAACATTTTTATTGATTCAAAATCATAAAGGTTTTCTTGGCTTGTATCATCATCATCAAACAACATTCCATTATATATATCCTTACCCACGATTGGTACATCATCGATATTGGTTACTTCAAAATTAACTAAGACAAGTACTTCCATCAGTGATGGTTCGCCTTCGATTTCATCAAGAATCTCAAAAGAATTTACCGTTATTTCATAGTTTCCTAGAATGCCTGTTACTTCACCAGTTTCTCCTAAGCTTAGGACTTCCTTATCCTCCGCTTCAACTGTTTCTTCATCATTCTCTTGACTCACTTCACTGTTTTCATCAATAGCTTGATTGCTTTCTTCTTCCGAGCTACATGCTATTAATGCAAGTGATACTAACAAACCAATAAAGGTTAATCGAAATCGTTTCATCTAATCCCTCATTTTTTTATTTATTATGAAAAGTATAGGTAACTTTAGCCATTTTGAGCTGATCGCCATCCTTCAATGGATAGCTTTTATAAGCTACCATTCGCTCTTCATTCAGTTTACTGCCGTTTTTAGATCCTAAATCTTTGACAGTAAAGGATGTACCATTATTGATTATTTCTAAGTGTGCCCTAGAAATCCCAATAGAATCCTCTACATAGTTAACACCTTCATTTTGTCTGCCTATAATAAAGGATTCGCTGTTAAGCGGAATCGTTTCAATTTCTCCATTTCGATCAACATCCAGATAGGCTATTGTATCCACTGCTTGTATGCTATTATCCAGAGCTACGGTGGAATCTGGTTGCGATAAGAGCGTTGTTTCCATATTCAGATTTTGAAAATAGTTAGCACTATTTACTTCAGGTTTTTCTTGTTTTCTCAGTGAACTGTTTTCAAGACTATCAACTTGTCTTGGACTAATACCTTGGCTAGCCGTAACTTTTTTCTCTTTTTTAAGATTTGAATGCACCTTATTTTTATTCGATTTTTCTGTTGGTTTTACCTTTTTCGTTGCCTTCGGATAGACCATCAAGAAATAATAACATGCAGCTAAAACAGCTAATGATAATCCAATGGAAATATAGAAAACACCTTCATTCGGAAAAGACATATACATTCTCCAGATAATTGCTATTCCAAGTAAAGCTAAACAACCAACAATTATTGGACTAGGAGCTTTTCTTTCCGTTGTCTCTTCCATTATTTCTTCTTCAACCTGAATAACTGGTTCTTTTTTCTTCACTTTCCTTTCTGTTTTTACAGGTGTATTTTTTGGTGCTGACTTACTTTGACTGTTTTTATTCTGTTTATTGCTACTTGCCACCGTTGGTTTTGCATAATCAATTCGTTTTTTCTCAATTTTTGCTGGCATATCAACCGGCTTTGGTGGAGGAGCAGGCTGTCGAGATACATTGTTTTTACGTAAGGAATCCAGCCTTTTTAATAGGTCATCTAATTGAAAATTAGAGCCATTTAAATAACTTGTTAATTTCTGTACTCCATCACCAGATAATTCTGTTACAGAGCCAACCAGTCGGAAAAACAACTCTCTAAATTCTTGATGAAGATCTGGTTTTTGCTTGATTTCTTTTAAAGGTATGTAAGTTAAATAAAGTTCTTTGATACTTTCTCCTACAAAAATAAACTCTTCATGCAAGACATATTGTTGTTCATCTAACATAAATTCCTTGCTCGATTTAATGACAGAACCAATTTCATATAACAACTCATACAATTCATGCATCGTGATTGCATTTTCCCTCACATAATGAGAAAGCATCTTTTTTGAAGAAATGTCATAATAAAACTTGACATAAAAATCGATTTCCTGAACTTCTAGTGGTAAAACATGATCAATACTGTTTGCCTTTATCATGTTTACCTGAATTTTTGCTAACTCATCACTATGTATAGGAGTAGGTTCCTCACGAAATAATGTCATAAAGTGTCCTTGTTGCTGTTCAAAATCACATGTTAATCCATATATTTTTTCACTCATATTATTCACCCCACTTAAAATTCAGATCCATTATTTGTTCTGGCTTTCATTCATCTCGTATACATTCTTCTGTTTCCTCTCTCACCTCATGAATCTTCTCTACCGTTTGCTTCATACGTTACTTCTCCTTCATTTCTTCACATCCTATTATTACCTTCCCATACATGCCTGCATATATAGAAAAGTAATAATAAAATGTTATTACAAATACCTACTTGTGAAGAGGGTTGTCCTCTTCACCTTTCACTTATCGATTACTTTGTAATTAAAAATAGGACAGTGTAATAAGAACTCCCGGAATAACTGCATACATGAAAGGAAATTGCTTAATTTTTAATTCCATAAAACTTTCACGATCATGCTTCGGTTCCTTTTTAAATAACGTTAAAATTCGGTAATAAAGATGATAGACAAGTATCTTTAATGGTGGTAGTTTAAAGATTATTAAAATAATCAAACTAATTAGTCCTGCCATAATTACTGAATAAAGGATACTGTATAGTGAGAATTCCATTCCTGTGATTGCACCGATACCAGCGAATAGTTTCACATCTCCAGCACTTAATGCTTTGAAAAGATATAATAAGATAAGGACAAATGTACTTACAACAAGCCCCAATAAGGTAAAAATAAGACCGCCAACCAGCCCTGTAGCGACATGATATAACACTCCAACTAAAACACCACTGATGGTTAGCCAATTTGGTATTTTGCTATAACGTACATCTGTGTAGAATGCAATTAAAAGATAGATAAATAAAATGTAAAAATTCAGATACATATTAAACAATTTCCTTTCCTATGAGCCAACCCATGCTCTTTCCTTGGAATGTTTCTCAATAATAAAAGGTTCATCTATAAATGGTATTGGTAAATCTAATTCATATTGAGTGGTGATTTCTACATACTTATTACCACTACTACTAAAAATATTAGGAAGAACTGCTGAGGTAACCTTGACATTATCTCTATCCACAATATTCATCTCTTCTTCCTTTTCTAAATACATATTTACAACAGAGGTGAAGACAGCGGCACTAGCTTCATCAAGGACAGCACCGGCCCTGCCTTTAATCGTATTGTAATTTTCTTCACCAAGCGTCTCTTTTACTGATTCTTCAATAAGTTCAATATTTTCCTGTATACCTGGGACTAAGTCTTGGTAAATGTCTGTTCCTGATGCAGCTGTATGCACCTCATCGACGACAACCTCTGCTGGATATAACTGCGTTGCCACCTGCTTAGTAGCCTCAGAGGTTGCTCGGTTTATTGCAATTTCTACCAGTGCGAACTTGATCATATACATTAGAAAAACTAAAAATAGAATAAAGAATGGCATTACAAGTGCTGCTTCCAACGTAATGCTTCCATCTTCTTTCCTGACAAACCGCTTCATTGCTTCACCTCCTAAGTAGTCAGTCTTTTTCAGTAAGTGTGATGAAAATATCTCACCATATTTTCAATAAATTCAGATACTTTTTATAATTCTAATTCATCGGCATTTTCTGCTTCGTCAGGGAACAGCATAAATTCATAGTCACCTGGCAACGAAATGCGATAGAAATCTGAATCTTCCACATCATAAATGACATTCCCTGTACTTACTCCATTACCTTCATCTACTAACTCTTGCTCGAGCTCACCATTTTCTTTACCGAACGTTTGGTAGTTCTCATTCCTAGCGGAAGACTTTACAAAATCAATTACATAGGCATAATCTTATATGAAGTATTCAATGGTTAGATTAACTATCCTCTGTTTACCTATTCGCTTTTTCACATTAGAAAGTAAACATAATTCTTAAACTTCTTTGTCCAGAATATACATTCATTTATTTGCGGGTTTGACCGTAGATATCCTCTATCTGAAGTCACTCGATCTATGTATTCTATTTACTCTTCAGTCGCTTCATCACGGAATAGTATAAATTCTCCGCCATCTACAAGAATACGATAATAATCGGAATCATCAACATCCACAATTATATTACCTGTTGATATACCATCACCTTCGTCAACAAATTCTTCCTCCAATTCACCGGATTCTATCCGAAAAGTAGTTGAACTATCATCGTATACAATTGGCATTAGAAAATCTAACCCATATGCAAAATCATCAATTAAGTTTTCAATTGTGATATTGGCTATCAAGAAATAATCATTTTCTGGTTTTATTCCATCAATTTCCTCAACTAGTTTAAATGAATTGACGATTTGATTAACATGATCATGTCCAAGATCATTTCTTTCAAATTCTAGCTTTTCTCCGATTCTTACGTTGTCAGGAAAGCGTTCAAGCGCTACTTCTTTAACCTCTTCCATATCACTTCCTGTCGATACCGAATCATCTGTCTCAGAACTTTCTGTTATGTCTTCTGACTCTTCATCTTCAGCTTCAATCTCCTCTGTTGCTGTCGCTTCTTCTGCAGGTGGTTCCTCATTTTCTTCGCCATTATCTGTGTCTTCAGAATTACATGCTGCTAAAAATAATACTGCTAAAAGACATGCAAATACGTATAAATACTTTTTCATGTTAAACTCTCCTTTTGTATTAAAGAACTAATAGCATATTGATCCATCATAAATTAGTTAGGTTCATAAACTTGGAGATACATGTATCTCCTAACAGCTACTGATAAGATCTCTTTTAGGGAGAGATTACTCTCCCTACTCATTCTTTAATTATTACTTGCTTCCTCAGCATCGAAACGCCAAGTTAAAATCGTTGCATTTGATTCTAGTGCTCCAAAATTGAAAACTAACTCATAATAATCCGAATTGTTTTGATCAAAAAGCATTTGTGCTTCCACGGTTTCGCCAGGCTGGATCTCTTCTTCTGTCAACATTTTTATTGATTCAAAATCATAAAGGTTTTCTTGGCTTGTATCATCATCATCAAACAACATTCCATTATATATATCCTTACCCACGATTGGTTCATCATCGATATTGGTTACTTCAAAATTAACTAAGACAAGTACTTCCATCAGTGATGGTTCGCCTTCGATTTCATCAAGAATCTCAAAAGAATTTACCGTTATTTCATAGTTTCCTAAAATACCAGTAACTTCACCAGTTTCTCCTAAACTTAAATATTCATTATTACTAGGATCTTCCACATTACCTTCATTTTCATCTTCAGGTTCATTCGATTCCTCTTCTGTATCTGTTGGGTTTGTTTCTGTATCTTCTTGAACTGGTTCATTGTCATTAGCATTATCATTTTGCTCTTGGTTACTTTCATCATTGGAACTACAAGCAACCATTACAATCAATAATAGAAATCCTATCAAACTTACGTGAAACTTCTTCATGGTTCATTCTCCTTTGTGTAAAATTATTCATAAATTATGACTATTCTTCCTCTATCCTTATTATACTTAATAAGAGAAATGTGCTTCTTTTTCAAAAACGAATTTACCGCCTTCTGAGTGTCCATCAAGCGCTCCAACAAGGTTTAGTGTATCTGCAATTTGAGGTACAAAAATAAGCCTTTCTGAAGCACTAACATTTCCTTGAACATATGTCTGACGTTCTGCAAGGTTTATTCCAGTATTTTTTTCAATTACTGCCATAATCCTTCTTAAGCGAGCATCACCACTTGGATTAATAAACAGGAACAAACGTAAATAATCTTTATATACTACCTTAAGTGCTCGAACCGGCGTTATATCACTATTAATTAATGGTACCCCATTTGATTTTGCGAGGTTGTTTGTATCTCGAATCGAATGTTTTAGAGAATACGCTACCGCTGCTATAAATACAGCAAGAGGGTGACCTGCGGCTCGAACTTCTGTTTGCATAAAGGCATCGATAAACCTTATAGCAAATCGAACAGCAAAAAGTTGACCTAACGCCATAGAATAGTTCATACCAGATGCATGTTGCCCATATAGAATATACTCCACTTCCCGATTCTTAAATAAAAAATCATCCGTATTGGTAATACCTGTTGGTTCTGCACTCTCAAAATGCAATAATATATATTCATTAATATATAATTTATCTCTTGAAGTTCTAAGTATATTCCCTATTCCACTAAAGATGGAATCCACTATATCCATCGCACTTTTACCACTTTCACCAGCATCCCCACTAAAATCTAATTCAGGAATATCTCCGTCGAAACCTTCTACAAACTCATTATATTGATTAACTAATTCTTGCAGTTCTTCATACATCTCTTCATCTTCCATAGCAGAATTGATTATATTTTCAATATCTCCAAAATCACCTTCTGCTTCTCCTTTTGATTCTTCCGCTTCTTCTTTATGTTCTTCCATCGATTTTTCATCATTTTCTTCAAATTCTTTTCGATCATTTTCCAGTTTATTTGCACCCGAATCAACGTTTGTTGCACCTGTATTTATCATATCTAGTGCATCATCTCTAACTTGTCGTAACGCTTCTGTACTGGAGAGATCTATGTTGGACTCCAATGCATCAAACAAATCGGGTAAATTTTCTACATTAGTAATAGCTTCGTCTGTTACTTCAAGTATATGATCAAAGAATTCCGTTTCGTAAGGATACTCATCAAGCTTAGCACTTGTTTCGGCAATAGCATTTGCCACGTCTTCTACAGACCCAGTATCTATACCACCTCTCGGAGCTTCCGCATAACGCTCAGCATTTCCATAGTTTGCATCTGCTTCATCATTAGCATCATTTATAGCATTGGCTATATTCTCATTTAATTTCTTCGCTTCTTCGATACTTTCTCTTATATTATTCAAAAAATCTACAATGTCATTTGCTAATGTATACATTTCCGATGCTTTTTCTTCAGCTTGTTCTTTAAAATCCTTACTATCATCTTCTAACCGCTCTATTTCAGCTTTATTATCAGCAAAGTTCTGATCATTATTCTCTATTAGATTTTCTTTCCTCTTAATCTCTTCTTCTAGCTCTTCTATTTCTTCTTCCAGTTCTTCGACAGTTTTAGGTGGGTCAATTTCTTTACCTGATTTAACCTTTTCTAAATCATCTTCTAGTTCCTCTAATTCTTTACGCATTTCTTTTAATTGTTCTTGAGTAGCTTTATTATTAGCCTCAATAAACTCATTTTCACTTTCTAATTCACTTATTTTACTATCAGTTTGACTATATGTAGAATAATGATAAACAACATCAGAAAAATAATTCACATCTGGATAAGTACTGTAATTGTCATATGTTAAATTCTTTTTAAAAAGAGCAATTTTGCTTTGAAGAGTTTCATATTCACCCTCCACCTCATCCAATAGTTCTTCTCTATCCTCGAAGTCTTCTTGGATCTTCTCTGCAGTGTCAATAAATGCTGATGTTTCTTTCAAAGCTGTAGTTAAAAACGAAAACTTTTCTATTAATTCTTTTACAACCTCAACAGGGGCCTTATACTTCATCTCTTCTAATATTTGGTGCTCCAATATTTCTGGATTAGCCAAAGCTCGTGAAAAATTAATCTCCGCACTTTCTACCTGAGGATTAGTAAAGTTAAAGGTGTCATCATTAGAAGTAGCTTCAACATTCGCTTTCAAAAGATCCTCAAAGTCTGATCCAACAGTGCTTCCATCAATACCAAAGAGTCCATATTCTCTTAAGTCATTTTCATATCCGGCCATGGCAGAACGAACAGCACTTTGAACAGCGTATTCTGCTTGCTGTTCTGCAGACATAATTCTTGCATAGTCTATCAGTACAGCATTGAAAGCAAAAACCACTGCAATAATTAATAAAAAGAAGATGGTGACAGCACCTTTTGTATCATGCTTTAATTTATATAAAAATCGCCTCATACACTCACCTCTAATTTACCTTCATAGCTAACGATCTACCACAGCCCCGATGATCTCTTTACCATAATGCACAATAAAATCTGTTGTTCTAATTAGTTCAACAGGATCCTTCAGCGAAGCAGTGGCTTCTGCCTTAAATTCGTCATTGACTGCATTCCCAAAAAATTCTCCAATAAAGTCAGGAAACTTTAAATTCCCTGAAACTTCAACTGTTACTTTGTTATTAAAGCCTAACGCTCCATTTGTAGTAATGCTCACATCTCCACTTGTATACATGGCACTACCTTCTGTATTAGCCCGTTGTTCTTTTTGAGATCTTTTACTACCTGTCATTCGATAGTTAAATATCTTTCGGATCAACTCTTCTCCTATATAGTTACTGCGCCAATAAAGTCCATCTCCACCATCCATGGTAGTGTATTGATTTTCTTCAAATGCTCCAGTTGTAAAGTCCTTCTGACTGTTATCCCATGTAAAGGCAGTCCGCTCAGCGATTATCTGAGCCTTTTGATAGATCACTACTTTTTCATAAATAACAAGGCTAAACAATATTAGCGCAATTGTAGATAGAAATATAACCGGGAAGACTAGGGATGCTTCAATAGTGAACATCCCTTTTTCGTCCTTTTGGAACTTCTTCCACTTGTTACTTAGCGAAAGGAACATAACAAAGTCCCCCTTCTTCACATAATTATTATGGTGATGGTGGAGTTACATCAATTCCTCCAATGATATCTTGTACCCATTGAATAATCTGTTGTCCGAAAAGAATTGCAACTGCAACAAGTACGGCAACAATTAATAATAGCTCTAAAGTTCCTAGACCATCTTCTTCTGTCCATAGTTTTGCGAAAAATGCCTGCATGTTTCTCACCTCCTTTAAAGGGATTATGTTGAAATACTTAAAAAATTCTTAACGCAGGATATGCGATAATAATGAGTACGGCAATAAAAATTAGCACCATTGGGAATACGAGTTTAGAAGATGCTTCTTCACCTCGTTTTCTAGAGATTGCTTTACGTTTCTCCCATAAGTCTCTTGATAATTCTCGTAATGATAAAGCTAGTTGATTACCACCACGTTTATAATTTAATAGTATAGTAGTGGTAAAAACAGAGACTTCTTGAACAGCGCAACGTTTACTGAAATCCTCCATAACGCCACTAAATGAATCTCCGTTTTTGATTTTGGTGACCGCATCATTCAGTTCTCTATATAATGGATGATCATGATCAGCTTTCATCATTGTACATCGGATAATGGCCTGCTGAACGGTTTCACCAGCATTAACTAAGAGCGCAATCTTACTTGCGAATTCTGGCAACTCAATGATAATATCCTGTTTTCGTTTTTTCATTTTCTCATCTAGGCTTCTCACCGAAACGAGTGGGATAATAACAGCCAGTACAATTGCTAAAAAAACGAATCGTTTATCACCACCATTTAAAACAGCAAACAGACTTCCTCCTGCCAAACAAAGCAATACTACTGAAATCATTTGGGCAAGAAACATTTTGGTATATTGTGGTACCTGCTTACCAGCCGAGTATAGAATGGCTACTTTGTGTTGAACGGCTGTTATTTGTGAGGATAGCCGTTCCATCAGCCTTGTCCGGTCAATTAACCATAAAGCTGCAGGAGCCATAAATAAAAACTGGAAGTCTGCCTTGTTTTCATCGATAAATAATTTGTATTTGGAGCCGGCAAAAACAAACGATATTACAACCAATCCGACAGCAAAACAGCTAAATATTGCACTAATCAGCATCTCCTACACCTCAATATTCATAATTCGTTGACAAATCCAAAATGAAAGAGCAAGCAAGCCTAAACAAAAGGTCATGACAATCGGACCTAACTCTGACCACTTATATAACGGCTCCATATAGTCTCCGGAAAAGTAAGTTAACAAGGCAACAATGCCAATTGGTATGAGAACCAATGCATTAGATTCAAAACGCTTTTGTGCAATCATTACTGATATTTCCTGTTGGATTTCGAATTTCTCACTAATCATATTGGCAGTTCTCCTGATCACTTCTACCAAATCTCCACCAGTTCGTTTACAAGTTACGAATACATCCGTGAAGTTAGAAATATCCTCGATTCCTGCTCTTTCACTAAATTCCTTCAGTAATTTTTCAATTGGTTCCCGGTTTTCAAGACGTTTGTTAATATGCTCAAATTCCTGAATAATCATCGTTTGTTTTCCTGGATAAAGTAAATATAAGTCATTGGTTACTTCTTTAAATGCATTCTCAATCGATCTCCCCGCTATCAGAGAAGAAGATAAGGAGAAAAGCGCCTGCTGAAATTGGCGGCTTAGCTCTGCTTTCCGCTTTTGAATGATTTGTTTTTTTCTCATTTTTGGGAAATATAGTCCGACAAGACTGAATAATGCTGCTAGAATTACATTTTGGTAAAAAACAAATCCAATCGTAAATAAGATGCCACATCCGACGATAGCCCATAATAAAAATTCATGACTACTAAATTGATAGGTATTGTAATTGGTCATACCGTGTTCATTGAAAGCGGGTTCCGCCACTTTCTTATTCTTTTTAGGTTTATTTGCCTTTGTTTGCTGTTTTTCTCTTTTCGCTTGTTGGACCTGTTCTTGTAATTCTTCCTTGTCCTTATTCTTTCTACGATCAAGAATAATAAATACAACAACCAATATCGCCACTACGATCGTAGCTATAATAAAAATTTCGATCGTACTCACCCCCTATTCACAGCTTGATTCCTGACATTTCCAATTTGAGCCTGTTCTGTAACATGGCATCTGTCCGTTTTAAAGATCCTACTACTTTACCAGCTGGGCCTTCACCTTCCTCGATGAATTCATACATTGGTGAAAGTTGGACTTCTCCATCTTCCACACCTAACACCTCACTAATGGCAACAACTTTTCTTGAATGATCTCGTAATCTAGAAAGATGAACCATAATATCGATAGCAGAGCTTATTTGCTGGCGAATTACCGGGATTGGAAAATTTGCTCCACTTAACACCATTGTTTCCAATCTGCTGAGCATGTCCTGTGTGGAGTTAGCGTGTCCTGTGGAAAGCGAACCATCATGCCCTGTGTTCATTGCCTGCAGCATGTCCAATGCTTCTACACCTCGAACCTCTCCGACAACAATACGGTCAGGACGCATCCGCAATGAAGATTTGATTAAATCTCTCATTGTAATTTCACCTTTTCCTTCTGTGTTCGCATTTCTCGTCTCCATGCTGACAAGGTTTGGTACACTCTTGATCTGCAACTCAGCTGAATCCTCGATCGTTATAATCCTTTCTGACTTCGGGATAAAATTGGATAACAGATTTAAAAAGGTTGTTTTTCCTGAACCAGTACCACCACTGATAAAAATGTTGTATTTAGCTTGAACCAATTTTTCGAGAAAGTCTGCTACTTCTTCAGTAATAGAATTTTTTTCTATTAAATCTTCGATCGTTAAAGGTCTTTCCGGGAATTTCCGAATGGTCATGGTCGGGCCTTTGAGCGCAATTGGTGGTAAGACGACATTAACCCTGGAACCGTCCTGTAGACGTGCATCGACAATTGGAGACGATGCGTTTACGGTACGGTTCACTCTCCCGACAATCATTTGAATAATGTCTTCTAATTTTTCAGAGCTTTCAAACTGAACATCACTCTTGAAAATCTCTCCATCCTGCTCAATAAAGATTTCATCATAATTATTAATCATTACTTCTGTAATCGAAGGATCATCTATTAAAGGCTGAAGTACATCTAATCCTCGAAAAGCATTATACGTTCTATCGATCAACCATTTCATTTGCTTAGACGTCAGCCTATGCTGATTGGCCTGTTGAAAGACATAGTGTTCAATGTACTCATGCAAAGCCTCGTCTTCCATAGTCTGTCTTTCATTTAACATCTCACGCACATGAGTGATAATGGATTCTGTTAAAGTATCGTTCAGTTCCATCTCATCCACCTACCTCTGGTACTACTCTATTAAAAGAATGAATGAGTTGTTGAATGTACTCTTGAAACACTTGGTTATCAAGTTGTTTTTTATCTACTAACTGCTTCCACTCAGGTATATATGGAAGAAAATGATCGATTTCTATTCCTGTTTCGGAAAGCGTTGGATCAATCGAGCCTGTATATTTATTGAGTACTAATTGAACTCTGCTACTAAAAGATCCATCATTGACAAACCCGTGTAACTCCTCTAATAGATAGCCAGTTTTATGAAAACTGTACATATCATTCGCAAGAAGCCATAGAACATGGTCGGATTTTTTTAACGCGGTAAGAACGATAGGATTTATCGTGCTTTCTAAATCGACAACGATATAATCAAACTCTTCCATACTCACAAGACTATCTAGTAACAATTCGATTTCCTTTTCACTTAAATCGAGCATTTCTTCCGCACTCGGGATAAAGTAAAAGAAAGGAACAGCTGTATCCTGATCAACCACTATCAATTCCTTCATTTTAGATGGTAGTTGTTCCGCATTTGTTTTTAGATAATACAAAAGTGGAGAGGAAGAAGAAAGGTTCTCAACGTCAAAAAGTAGTGGACTTGTATTCACTAATTCCAAATTTAAATAAAATACATTTAGTCCATTTTCTTTCATTTGATTTGCTAAATGAAAGGCTGTTGTTGTTTTACCTGTTCCTCCAGCTGCTGAAAATAGCGAAATAACATGGGTGTTTCCATTCTGTGGTTTTTCTATTTTGGTTTGTTTGTCACCTTGTTCGTAATGAGACGATAATACTCGTGATATTAATTGACTCAACGGTTGGAATTTAAATAATTCTTGTTTATTAGGTTCTTGTTTCATATCATTAACCAGATGAAGTAACGTTCCTACCGATTTTGTTTCTGGTTCAAGTTGCAGATCTTCAGAAGACAGCAACAAAATATCGGTTCGTTCACCACTTTTTAAATATTCTTGTAAACTGTCGAACCTGGAAAACAATTTAACATCAAAACGTGTTGCATATTCGGAAGTCCTAATATAATTTGCAAACAATTCTATGTACTCAATATCAAGATCAAATAAAACAAGACGTAATTTCTTCATCGTTTCTCCCCCCTTTTTAAAAAAGACCTAAAATTTTTAGCATTCCACCTATTATAAATACTAGCGCCAATGCTGCTAATAAGATTGTTATTTTCATGTGTAAATTCATTTTTCGACTTCCTTCCAAACATCCAACCAATCATTGATGATGTAACACTTTTGAATTAATAAATTTGTTGGATAAAATTCCACAAAATGCAAGCTTCCTTCAACTAAAGTTTATTTAACCACATATCTATATAATTTCTATAGGAAAATGAAATCATTTCCATCTAATCCATAAGTTTCATAAAAATTTTTTTATTAGTTATAATGAACTATATTAAAAATCCTATTCACAACAAAAACAAATCAATATACCTCTGTGCAAGGGATTGGAAGGGATAAACAAAAAGAACCATTATTTTCCTCGACATATCCTGACAAAGTTTGTTTATTAAGCAATTTGGTTCACTTTTGAGAATGTTTGAATACCTTGAATTCGAGCTATTTAAAGGTGAGATTTTTTATATTTTATTGGATTCATGCTATTATCCTGATTTTTAATCTGAATTTCTTAATCTCTGCTAACTCCAAAAGCACTTAAACATAAATGAAAACGTTTTTTTAATAGTCCAATATTCCTTGTTTAGATACTTCTAACCTTTGTGATTACTGAGATGAAGATCATTTTATCTTCTAATTGTAGACAGAATCTATTTTTCATTTTCTGCAAAAAAGCTGTATTATTCAGATAAAAATAGTGCTATTATGTGACACAGCGCCATATATCGTCATAAAAACAGCAAAAAACCAAATATTAAATAGGTGTAAACAAAAAGAGGAGTTTATAACTATGAATCTATTGACTTTTTAGTTAAAAAGAACTATTTTTTTCCGGAGTGAATCCCCTTCGTTACTTGGAAATGGCTGTTTGTGGACTTTCTGAAAAAATTTTTCAATAATGATCAGTTCTTTTGTAAAAGACTAGATTCATAAATGTAGTATTTGGAGTGAGTGAACTGAAATAAACGGATGCAAATCGATGAACAGGAAGTATTAATAGAAGGGGGTGATTAGAGCGTTCTACTATATCGAGTGACTCGTAAAATGTTTTTTGACGCTTAGGTAAGGCATTGTCTTTAAAAAAGGAACTGCCGACAAACAATAGTACGATCGTTTATCAAACAGTTCCGTTTCTATTTATGCTAATTTATGACCACAATTCCCACAAAAATTCATACCTGCTGTTTTGCTTCCGCAATTTGGACAAAAGTTTGGAATAGCTCCTGATTGTGACTGTGCTGATTGATTCTGTTGTGGCTGTTGCTGCGCTTGCTGACTCTGTTGTTGTGGCTGTGCTTGTTGTTGATTGGACGATTGGTTTTGATTCATCCCTTTCATCATTTCCTGAGCCATATTCATCCCCATCATCATGCCAGCCATATCGGTAGCTGAGTTGCCTCCTTCTGATTTCCCAGAGGCAATTGCATCTGTCATTGCAACTTCCTTGTACCGGTTCATATCACCAATCATGCTGTGTGAAGCTGTCTTGTTAATCATGTCCTGGATCTCATCTGGATTACTGAAACTCATAATATTAAAGCCTGTAATTTCAAAGCCATCTTTATTCACGAGCATATCAAGGTCTTCACGGATTCCTGCTCCTATTTCAAATGAATTCGCTTGAAGGTTAAATATATCCTTGCCTTCTTTGGTAATCCATTTCATTAACAGCTGATCAAGGTTGGGGATAATCCTCAAGTGGACGTCCTTTACTAAGTAGCTGTCCTTCATACCTGCAATATTTTCAATTAGTTTTAAATAGTCCGTTACTTTAAAGTTAAATGTTCCGTTTGCTCGAATTGGCAAGCCACCTGGTAACTGTGGTGTCGGGATATTGATTGCATTTTTGGTTCCCCACTTTACAGTAAATTCCTTCGTATTAACAAATAATAGCTCCACTCGCATACCACTGTTAAAACCAAACTTATAGCCTTTTAGCGTAGATAAGAAAGGAATGATTTCTGATTCAATCTCATATTGACCAGGCTCCTTAAACACTCCTTCAATTTTTCCATGATCAAAAAACACAGCATCCTGACCTGCTTTAATAATTAACTTACTTCCTTTTTTAATTTCACGATTATTCCATTTCCAAAAAATCATGTCGTCTCTGAACTCTTCCCATTCCACAACGTTAGCTAGTTGTCCTTTAAAAAAACTCATCATACTATCAGATCCTTTCACTAATTTTAAAATCCGCCACGGCTTCCAGTACGCGAATGACCACCGCTAGTCATTCCACCACTTCCGCCACCACTACGGCTATTATTTTTCTGAATTTTCGTTTTTCTTACAGACTTCCTAATATACGTATCTCGTTTCTTTACAACTCTTGAATTTTGAGGGTCCATATATGTTTGATGATTGACAGTGACCCTGCCACCCATATTAAATATCATCGATCCAACAACAACTGCACCGATCAGGACTGCTACCACTAATTGAAACCATGTCTTTAAAAAAATACTATCTGGATTTATATAAGGATTTACGCCAAGGTATTGTTCGACTTTGTCAAAGAATTGTTGAGCTGCTTTGACATAGTTCCCTTCTGATAATGCAGGAGTAATATATTCCCGGATTTGAGTCAGTCGTTCATCTGATAAATACTCTTGCACATCTCCATAACCACCTAAATCAACCTCGCGATTTTCCATATCGATTGTTAATATCACTGTAGCACCCTGTGCTTGATCGTATCCCGGAGCAACTTCGTCATAGAAATCATCTGCATACTCCGTCGCATTTTTATTTTCTAGATCATCAGCTGTTAGAATAAGAAAATCCGTTTCATTTTCCCCTCTATACTCCGCTGCCAGTTGTTCAAGTTCTGCTTTTTCTGCATCGGAGAAAATGTTGGCATTATCATAAATATATTGTTCTTCCGCCATCACAGGGGTAAACAACAATAAGGAAAATAATAGTAAGAGATAAAAGCTACTTAAGACCTTTTTCACAGAAGATCACCACCCAACAACAAAGCAATGCTTTTCAACACGATAAATGTTCCACCTGCTATACCTGAAAACCAGATGGCAGCCTTACTATAGCTTAACGGTGGTTTACCAACGATTTTTCCTGTTTGGCCATTCATTGCAAAAGTATGCTCTTGTTTATCAAAGTCATAATACACCATCCAAACAGGTAATAATACATAATAGCTATTTTTTTGCTTTGTATGAATATTTTTTTGTTTATACTGGACAGTTGAATAACCGGTAATTGTGGAAGATACATAGGAATCTATGAAAGTCTTAATCTTGTCTTTTACTCTCCCAAATAATTCTTTGTCCGTATAGTTATATTTTTCTGCTAAATAACCTGCTAAATATGGTGTTTTAAATTCTTTAAAATCATTGTAATTATAAGGCTCCAGTTTATCCATTAAGGCATCATCCAGTTTTTCTGAAGCATCTACTGGCACCTTCAAATAACTTAAATCAATATCTCGATACACATTATAATAACGCGTTTCGGTATAACGATAGTCTCCTCTTTGATACGTTCTCACCTTTGTTGCAGTTGCCTCTACTTCCACATCATTTTCTAGATCATAGATCCAGAACGGTACATATATACCAGTAATGCCTTTGACTCGGTCTGCTGTCATAAATCCTTTAGGTGTTAATCTGCCATTTTTACACCATTTTTTGAATGCTTGCATAGCTTCTTCTTTACTAATGGTAAAAGGGATCACTTTCGTCGGGGCTAAATCTCCAGATAAGCGATCTGCCAACACAACCCCTGCTCCACAGAAACTGCAGGAAGTTGCAGTTGTATCTGGTTCTGTCAAAACGACAGCTCCACAGTTTTCGCAATGGTACTCTTTTGCCTCATTCTCTTCAAATGTTTGAGTAATATTAACGTCCTCATATGTATCAATATGCTCCTGTCTGCCACAGCTGTCACAGGAAAGATGTCCTGTTTCACTGTCAAAAGCCATATCTGCACCGCAACCTGAACATTTATAATGTACTAACATCTTTCTCACCTCTATTTAATTGTAAGTAAAGTAACGAAGGAGATGGCTAACACTAAAGAGCAAGCGTCTATTTTCTTTATCTCCTTCTATTTGCTAATGGGTTCTGTGTCATCTTATTGTAGCGAATCCTTCCGCAGTTCTAACAATGCTTCCGCTTCTGCTAGTTCTTTACGCACTTGCTCTTCATATTTTTCAGCTGCGCTTACAGAAGCTGCTAATTGTTGATTTCCCTTTGCTTCCGTTTTCATCACTTGCAGATACGCTGATTGATTTTCTTGCCTTTGCTTTAATCTCTGATAGGCATCATTTAGTTCTTTCGCTTCTGCTGCTAAATCTATTTTTTTGGTTTCTAAAGCATGAATTTCGTTAAATGCCTGCTGTTTTTGTAGGGCAAATGTATTCGTTTCACCTTGTTCTGTTGCTTTTCGTTCATATTTCGTCAATTTTTGAACCTTGCTTTGTTGTTCGAGGATCTGTTGTTCAAGTTGGTGAAGCTTTGCCTCTGCTGTATCTACTTTTGCCTTTAGTTCACGCATTATCTGATCAAAGTCTTTCTGCATTTTATGAAGAGGATTCTTTTCTGTTTTTATGTTACTTTTTAGAATTCTCTTTGCCCGTTTAAAAAAGCCCACACTTATCACCTCTTTCTTTACTATACGTTACAAATGGGAATTTTGTTTCAAAATAGCAATTTTTCCTTTTCTGGGATTGAAATACTAGCATCCAAAATTAATAGGTTTCCTTTATATGTTCTTAGTATACCAAATAAGTAACTTTTGTGTTTTCTTTTTTTATGGATGACTGAGATAACATGCGCTCTTTTAAGACTGACTGGTGGAGAGATACGTAAGCTGCTTAAACATAGTTACATGTGTATTTTCAATTAAAAAACCCGTTTCCATTTTACTGAAACGGGTTTATATATTAAGTATTTTAATTTGGTTCGATCAGGCCGTATTTACCGTCCCGACGTTTATATACAACGTTAGTATTACCTGTATCTGAATTTTCAAAAACGAAGAATGCGTGTCCTAACATATCCATTTGCAACACTGCCTCTTCAGAATCCATTGGTTTTAACTCAAAACGCTTTGTCCTTACAATTTCTATATCTTGATCTTCAAAATCAACTTCACTTAATTGTGTTGCTTCATTTTCCAATTCCGCAAATACGTGCTTGGGCGCACCTTGCTGACGGAACTTACGGTTTACTTTTGTTTTATGCTTACGAATTTGCCTTTCTAGTTTGTCAACAACAAGATCGATTGCAGCGTATAAATCAACATGATTTTCTTCTGCTCTCAACAATAAATTTGTCATTGGAATGGTAACTTCGATTTGCTGCTCATCATTATAGACACTTATATTAACATTTACATCAGAAGTCGGAGGAGTGTCAAAATACCTTTCCAATTTGCCGATTTTGCGCTCGACATACTCCTTAATGGCATTGGTCACTTCTATATTTTCCCCTCGAATGTTATACTTCATGAAAGTGTCCTCCTTTCAAACTATCAAGCTATAATAAGCTATATAACTATAATACCACAGTTTGTAAAAGTTAAACGAATAAAATGTAAATAAAATTCAGAAAAATTGAACATTTTTTTAACATTTTACCTTTTTGTCGATTTTTGTACGGACTATGTCTTTCTATTGCTGAACCCTGCACAGACATGATATGTTAAATGAAAAAATTTAGTAGAGGATTGTGCTCGAGAAGGAGTGTTGTTAGCGATGTATCTTAGTTATCAGGTAAACAAAAATAACCACTTCATTGGGTGGTTACCCCTAAAAGTTAGAGTTTTATTATGAAGCTGATTGGCTGGATTGAGTTCGGTATTCAACTGGACTCAATCCAGCTAATTTTTTCTTTGATCGTTCATGGTTG